>CAYMJG010000078.1:0-10476 GCA_964390855.1 uncultured Eubacteriales bacterium
CTGATAAATCAGGGTGTTGTTTCCAAGACCAAAAAGGTGTCAACAACCCCGTCCCCCTGACACCTTAATTAGTAAATTACCGTTTTGCTGAAGCGAGTGTGACCGGTGGCATTTGTATGCTCCTGCTGTGCTTGATCCGCCTCATGCTCTGGCCCGCTGATTTGCTTGCCGCATTGCAGGCATGTGATGAACGCCGTCGGCGTGCTGCCGGCTCCGCCCTGCACATCCATTAACTGCGTATCCATTAATTTTTCGCCTTCAGGATCCTTTTTCATGCTTTTTCTTACCCCCGCAATAAACGGATTTTTTCATTCAAAGTAATTGATTACATCGGTGTCAAACCGGTTGTGACCGGTATCTCTTGAATGTATCCTCTGGGCGGTTGTCGCTACATCAATAAGCCCTACATAGTTCCATGAGCATTGCAGGCAATGAGTCACGACCGTGTTTTGACTGGCGCCGCCTTGCACATTTTCCAATAGATTTTCAGGTAATTTTTCACCATTTAGATTTTTTTTCATGATACCATCACCTCACCTGGTAATTTGGGCGTTTGGGGCGTTTTTTCAAAGGCCAATGGTGTCAACAACCCCGTCCCCCTGACACAAGGTTCAAAAGGTGTCAACAACCCCGTCCCCCTGACACCCCCTTGTACCTTACCCGTGACATGTCTTTTTGCTAAACGAAGTGTGACCGGTAACTCTTGTGTGTTCCTGCTGGGCTTGCGCCGCCTCTTGCTCCAACCCGCTGATTTCCTTGCCGCATTGCAGGCATGTGATGTACACTATCGTCCAACCGAAAGCAAATCCGCCCTGCACATTGTCCAATTTCTCATCCACAATTTTTTCTCTCACTAAGTCCTTTTTCATTTCTTTCATTACCTTTCTGATAAATATAACAGCCTGTTAAAATGTCTAACTTTTTTCATGATACCATCATCTCAGCTGGTAAATTGGGACGCTTTTTCAAAGACCAAAAGGTGTCAACAACCCCGTCCCCCTGACACCTTCCCCGACACCTTTAGGCGTGCCCTAACACCTTATCAAACGAAGTGTGACCGGTAGCCCTTGTGTGTTCCTCCACTGCAGCTGTTGCCTCACCCACAGACCCCCTGAACCTCCAAACGCACTGCAAGCACCTGACGTCCAATGTCGTCCCGCCCAGGTTCAGTCCGCCCTGCACATCCAGTAACTGCGTATCCATTAATTTTTCGCCTGTTAAATCCTTTTTCATACCTTTCTTCCCCCCTGTTAAATTAAATGTAACTAACCGGTTATAGTTTTATACGATCAACATGTCGATGTATCACAGCTAATTTATCATTTTTCAAAAAATATTTATCCAGAATAGATGGCCTCAAAACAGCGTCGTTTTACCTACGAAGGATTCGTCGTCCAGCCGCTGCCTTTTGACCAGTTCGGCGAAATAGGCGCCTTTTTGGATCAGTTCCTCGTAGGCGCCGTCTTCGGCGATTTTGCCGTTTTCCAGCACGATGATCCGGTCGCAGTTGCGGATGGTGGAAAGCCGGTGGGCGATGACGATGCGGGTGCTGCGCAGGGAGTCCAGGGACTGGGACACCTGTTTTTGGGTGATGTTGTCGAGGGCCGAGGTGGCCTCGTCAAACATCAGCACCCGGGGTTTGGGCACAATCGCCCGGGCAATCATCAGCCGCTGGCGCTGGCCGCCGGAAATGCCGCCGCTGCCCTCGGAAATCATGGTCTGCATGCCCATCGGCATGGCCCGGATGTCATCGGCGATACCGGCCAGTTCCGCGGCCTGCCAGGCGTCGTCCCGGGTCAGCCAGGGGGCGGAAACGACGATGTTGGAGAATATATCGCCGGCAAAGAGCCGCCCGTTTTGCGTTACCGCCCCGATATGCTGGCGCAGCGACCTCAGGTCCAGGCGGGCGATATCCTGTCCGTCGTAATAGATCGCCCCCCGTTGCGGTGTTTCGAATCCCAGCAAAAGGCGCATCAAGGTCGATTTGCCGCAGCCGGTTTTGCCCACAATGGCCACATACTGGCCGGCCGGTATTTTCAGGCTGAGGTCGTCCAGGACCAGCGGCATTTCCTCGTTATAGCGGAAGGACACGTTGTTTATCTCAATACTGCCCGTGAGCCGGGTAACGATCTGCTTGTTTTCTCCCACCTCCGGCACCGTTTTCAGGAGCGGCTCCACCATCTCCATCAGTGGTTTGATGTTGGCCAGGATTGTGGCCACGCCGGCCAGGGACATCATCGCGCCGTTCACCAAGCCGAAGGAGGCGCTGAAGGCCATGTAGCCGGCCACGGAAACATGGGCGGCGGCGGCAAAATAGTAGATCACGATGGCGCCCGCCAGGGTGATGGCGCCGGCAACGACCGGCTGGATCTTGATTAAGGCCGGCGGATTAAAAGTTAAGTCCGCCTGCTGCTTATACAGCCCGGCCCATTTGGCGAAGACCCGGCGTTCCGCGCCGGCCAGCTTGATTTTTTGCACGCCGTTGAAACTGGCAAAGGTAAGGCCGCCGAGACGCGCGTTAGTTGTTAATTGACGGCGGGTGAGGTTCAGTTGAACGAGGCTGCTGACAACTGTAACGGCGAGCTGGGCCAGGATCACCAGGAGGGCGGGCGCGACCAGGGCCGGGGTAAAGCTCATAATCTGAAACACATAGATAAAGGAGAACAGGGCGGTAAGTACGGTAGATAAAAAGACGCCTGTCAGCATTTCGCAGAGCTGCCCGACAGCAGCCACCCGCGCGCTCAGTTCGCCGGCGTTGTATTCTTTAAAAAAAACGGCGGGCAGCGAGAGCACCCGGCTCATGGCGGCCGCTTCCACAGGGATGGTCATTTTGCTCTGCACCCGGGTCATCAAAAGTGTTTTGGTGATATCAATCAGTAAGGCGGACAAGGTTACCCCCAGAAGCAATACCGTCACCGGCAGCAGCAGTCCCGTTTCCCCGGCCGGGATCACCCTGTCGAAGACCAGCCGGGTGGCGTAGGGAGTAAACAATCCCAGCAGGCTGGCCGCCAGGACGGCCAGGACCACAAAAATCAGGTCGGCCCGGGAGAGGGCGCCGGCGATGTATTGCAGCAGGCCGGTCAGCCCCAGTTCCTTCAAGGGGAAGGGCCGGTAAAAACAAAAGGCTTCCTCCCCCAATAGGCCCCTGGTTTTCCGTGACAGCCTGACTTTTTTGCCGCTTTCGTAATCAAAAAATTCGTAACCGGCCAGCCCGACGGGGAGGAGCGCCACCGCGTCGCCGCCCGTGGTCTGTCCCAGCATCGGGCCGGTGGAGTCGCGCCACCAGTCGCCCTGCAATTTTACCACCCGGCGCATAATGCCGGTAGGGCGCAGCAGGTATTCGAGCTGGTCGTTGACGTCGGAGATTTCTTCGGGCAGTTCTCCGGGCTTGACATGAAAAAACCGCAAGATCTCCCCGATGGCGTTTTTTGTTTTTAAACGGTCGGTCTGCAACGCGGCCGTCGCCGCCTTCTTGCCCATGACAACGGAGGAAAGCTGGGCAAAGGCGTTTTGGAAGGCCTCGTCGTCGTACCTCGTCCTGGTTTTTATTTGTTCATCAAACCAGCCTTTACTCACAGCGTGTTGCTCCTATTCAGTGGTAATCAGCCTGGTATACAGCCCCCCGGCCCGGTATAATTCCTCATGCCGGCCACGCTCCGCCACCCGGCCTTGATCCAATACGATGATTTCATCGCAATCGCGGATGGTGGAAAGACGGTGGGCGACGATGACGCAGGTGACGCCCCGGTCCTTGATCGCGTTGATCAGTTCATATTCGGTTTTGGCGTCCAGGGCGGAGGTGGCCTCGTCCAGGATCACGATGCGGGGGTCCTGGGCCAGGACGCGGGCGATTTCGATACGCTGCCGCTGGCCGCCGGAGAAATTCCGGCCTCCTTCCAGGACGGGGCAGTTGTAGCCGCCTTCCCGCTGCATGATCTCCGTGTGCAGCCTGGCGTCCCGGGCCGCCAGGACCATTTCAAAATCTTCAATGGACTGGTCCCACATCTTGATGTTGTTGGCCAGGGTATCTTCAAATAAAATAATGTCCTGGTCGACCACGGCCACCGAACCGGTAAAGATTTCCCGGCAAATATCCGCCTGGGGCACGCCGTCAAACTCAATGGCGCCGCTCCAGGGCTGATATAAACCGGAAATTAGCTTGGAAAGGGTGGACTTGCCGCAACCCGAGGGACCCACCAGGGCCACGCGCCGGCCGGGTTCCACCGCCAGGTGGAAGTTTTCAATCAGGGGCGGGGCCAGGCGGGAATAGCCGAAGGTGACGCCTTTCATGGTCAGGGAACCGCCCAGCTTTTCATATTCCCGCTCGTCTTCTCCGGCCTGGGCCCGGTATTCCACATCGGGCGGGTAATTCATCACGTCCTCGATCCGCTCCATTGAAGAACGCATTTCCTGAACGCTTTGTCCAACCCCGATCAGCGCGTTCATCGGCGCTAAAAAGGAGGCCATAAAGCCCTGGAAGGCCAGCAGCATGCCGGCGGTAAAGGCGCCGTCGATGATCAGCGCCACTCCCAGGATCAGCACCGCCAGGTTGGCAATTTGCTGCAAGAGGGCGGGGACCATTCCCAGGTACTGGTTGAGCAGGGCAAACTTGACGGTGGAGCTGTTGACGGAAGCCTGAAAACCAGCCCAGCGCTCAAAGTAGCCGTTTTCGGCGCCGGAGGCCTTGATCGTTTCAATCATTTCAATGCCGTTCATAGTGGTGGCCGCCAGTTTGCCGCTGTCGCGCATCATTGCCCGGGTGATGTCCAGCCGTTTGGACGAGATCAGGCGCGCCACCCACATATTGATCAGGGTGGCGGTAAGGCCCACCGCCGTCAGCAGCGGGCTGTACCTGACCATCACCGCCAGGTAAAAGACGAGCATGGCCAGGTTTAACAGGACCGGCGCCAGCTGGCTGATCAAGGTTTCAGCGATGGTCTCGTTGGCGCTCTGCCGGGCGGCGATGTCTCCCACCATCCGCTGGGAGAAAAATTCCACCGGCAGGCGCAGCACATGCCAGAAAAAGGTGGTATTGGCCACAATAGCCAGCTTGCCCCGGATTTTTAGCATGTAAAGGGTGTTGATTACCGACACGGTAATTTGAAAAACGAGCAGGCCGGCCATGGCCAGGATGAAAGGGTAGAACCAGTCGGGGTTGGCCCGGGTGAGGATGCGGTCCATAAACACGCGGGAAAAAACCGGTGTGGCGACGCCCGCCAGCGCGGTCAGGACCCCTGTTAAAACGACGAATAAAAACGGCGCCAGGGTTCCTTTGAGCCGGGTTTGGGCAAAGGCCGCCACGCTCCTGGGCCGGCCGTCGGCCACAAAATCACCGGTTTTGGCAAACATCAGGGCAATCCCGGTAAAGGATTTATCGAACTCCGCCAGGGAGACGCGTACCGTCCCCCGCGCCGGGTCGTTGAGCAGCGCATAGTCTTTCTTAAAGCCGTTTAGGACCACGAAGTGGTTAAAGTTCCAGTGGATAATCAGCGGAAACTCCTGCCGCTTGATCTCCTCCACTTCGAGACGGTAGCCCGTCGCTTCCAGGCCGTAGGACCGGGCCGCCAGCAGGATATTGCGGGCGTTGCTGCCGTCGCGGGATACCCCGCAGGCGCCGCGCACCTGTTCCAGGGGCAGCCATTTGCCGTGAAAGGCCAGGACCATGGCCAGGCAGGCCGCGCCGCACTCGACGTTTTCCATCTGCATCACAACAGGGACCTTGACAACCTTTGGCATAATGTTCCCCTATTTTAAAAGAAAATCAACCGGCCTTACGGCATCGGTGACAATGCTCAGGTCAAGCAGAGCCCCTTCGGGGATATCCGCCCCGTTTAGCGTGGCGACAACTTTTACCGCAAATCCATCGGCGGCCAGCGCCTGGGATAAATAATCACTATGTAATTCAGCGGCGATTTCCGCGGCGGACATCGGGACAGGCGCCACCGCGCCGACCTTTCCGGTGATTGTTTCCCGCCGTCCGGCCTGCTGGATTTTTACCGCCTGCCCGGCTTTTACCAAACCGGCGTCAGCGGTATTTATGTAACACAGGGCATTGCCGCCGCTGATTACGCCCTTGGTGTGGATACTGGTGGGCAGGCCGCCGGTAAAGCCCCAGAACAAAACGGCGGCCAGCAATATAAACAGTGCCGCCAGGACTATCCAGATACCGGGGTTGGAAACCTTGATATAGTCGTTCAACTGCTCCGGCGAGGACAAGCTGTCCAGGCTGGACTTGCGAAAAAGCGTATCGCTCATCTATCTCATCCCTTAAGTTGACAAGGGTGTCAGGGGGACGGGGTTGTTGACACCTTTCCATCCCCGCCGGCGCCTGATCATCTATGCAGTTATTTCTATAAAAAACCACAAGATCCTTCAATTTGATGCATTGCAAATCAATAAAAGATGACGAAATTGCGTCGCCCGCAACAGGATAAGGGTTTTCCCCCCCCTTCCAATACTCAGGTTTACAATAGTTAGGCGGGCAGGACAAGCATCAGACAGACCTCAGACTCACCGGCGCGTTCCTTAAGGAATGGCATAGACGCTGCCGGCCGGGTTTTTCGAAATAGGAACGGGATCGGATGCCGGCTGTCTGCTGGTGGACAGGGATCTGAACGGGGCGGCGCTGTTCGTCAAAAAGCTGCTAAATGAATATGGCGGCCCTACCGGTACCGGGCGGGAGGCATTTTCCCGCCATGTCGTCCTGCGCAAAGGTTTTGCCAGCGGCCAGATCATGGCCGTGCTGGTGACCGGCATGAAAAAAGCACCTCTAACGAAGTGCAAAATTTAGACGGCCTTATGAATTTAATTATGTTAAAATATTACCGGATATAGCGTTTATTTTATTAGCAAGTGGAAAAAGTCATGACATAATTATCTTTGAAGACAATGAAAGCAATATCTGCAGGCCGGATAAGGGCCACTGCCTGAATACCGGGGGCATTCAGAACTATGGCCACGTTTATAATAGAATTCAAAGGTCTGCTTGTCTAGCTGAGTGCAAAAATAATCCTCGCATTCATCACGACCCCCGGATACCTTATTGAGTTCCTGGTCTGAAATTTTAGACTTTTCCATTACTCATTCCTCCATTCTTAATCATAATCTAAACTAGCTGCGTTTCTCAGTTTGGCCTTTTTGGCAAAGTTCGAATTAAGCATCGGAGAAAAAAATTCCAGGTTTGAATAGCCCTTTTTTAACCCACTGTAAAATATAGTTAAACAATTTTTCTAAAAACATTTTACCACAATCGACGGGTTTTTCACATCATTACAGTTTTATTAAGCAATTAATAGACTTCCGGTGAACGGTAGTAAAGGGGCCAACTGCCATACAGGCGGTTGGCCCAGTAACTTTTTTGAAGCTATGTTGTTTTTTTCCCCTAGGTATTAAGGATGTTTTTGTTGAATTATTCCTTTATGAAAAACAATTTGGAAAGTCCACCCCTATGTCCTTACCATCCTACTAATTGCCGCTATCTTTGCCGGCGCCATTTTACATGGTTTATATGGCTAACAAACCAGGCAGTAACTTTGGCAACATGGCTTGAGAAGGGCTAATGGACCTGCGGAAATGAGATCCCAATCAAGGCCGCTATAACCAGCGCATCACCGCTCATTAACACCTATGACGACGCTACAACACTTTTACTTACCCTGTTCTTTCTATTTAGGCTTTCTTTTATGAAAAATGATCAGGCAGGAACAAAAAACGAATTGGCGGATGAATATAAATGAAGAGCAGAAAAATGCATACCGGAGTTTTTGTATTATTAGTGATTATTATTGGTGGTTTGGCTTGGTGGAGTGCACCATGTTCCATCATTGACATTGCCCCTTTAGAAGTATCCAAAATAAGTATATTTAACGGTAGCACAGGCAATTCAATTACGGTAACAAATGCTAATGATATCGAGCATATTATTCAAAATCTTAATGCGGTAAATCTAAAAAAAGAAAAGATATCTCTGGGATATATGGGATATTCGTATAGGGTAACAGTATATAGAGCTAATGGTGACGTATATAGGGAATTTATCATAAACTCCAGTGATACAATTCACAGGGATCCGTTTTTCTATATTTGGGTGTCAGGGGGACGGGGTTGTTGACACCTTTCCATCCCCGCCGGCGCCTGATCATCTATGCAGTTATTTCTATAAAAAACCACAAGATCCTTTAATTTGATGCATTGCGAATTTAAAAAAAAATGGCGAAACCCCGCCAAAGAAAAGGTTTGCAGCCTTCCAGACAGCGGATTTTGGGCATGCGCCGGCTAAACTTGCTCGATAGTGAACCTGCTATGGTAAGTTAAACGTGTATGGCCAGCAGTATGTTTATCTATCTTATCAAGCGCGCACGGAGCAGATCTCCAGTTGCAATCTTTGCAAATAGCAACGTAAAAAACCATATCTCCGATGCCTCCCCCTCCTGTCGCGTCCGTGAGTTGTTCGTTGCTTAGCTTCCGTTTCATAAGCTCCGTTGAGTTTTCTTTTTTTTCTTTCATTCTATTACCTCCAGTAAAACCCGAAATTGATTGTGTTATACCTTCATGTTTTTTGGTTTTCAGGGGTTGTCAGGGGGGGTGGTGTTGCTGATAAAATTGTTTTAAATGTAATTTCCAGGTGCTGCCATAGCCATTGCAAACTCTTGGTGGCCGGTAGCGTTAGTGTGTTCCTGCTTGGCAGCCATCCCCGCATCCTTAGTGCCCTGGAAAGCCCAGTTGCACCCCGGATACAAGCAACTAATTCTAACATTTTCTACACCCATAAATTCCCCGCCTTGCACATTGTCCAGCTGCTTTTCTGATAATTTTTTGGCGCTCAAGTCTTTTAACATCCTATCATCACCTCCCGTCCCAAAACGAAACTATGTTATCTCAATTCCCCCCGTAAGGACCCGCACAAATTAATGCACAGGCCGCATCCGTCGCAGGCCTCGTCATTTATAACCAGCCTGGCGCCACGGATCCGCAGGGCATTTCTGCCGCCGTCGCGGCAGGCGGTCACACAACGCCCGCAGGCGTTACAGGTCTTTGGGTCAACGCTGGGACATACCCGGCAGTTTCTGTCCAGGGACTCATGGCTGGTTAGTTTCGGCAGGGCAAGCCCCCGCAGGCCGCTTACCCGGGGAAATCCCTTATCTTTAAGGTAACGGGCCAACCCTGCGGTCAGTCCTTTGATAATTCCGTAACCTTTCAACATCACTTCGGTACAGATCTGCACATTGCCGGCGCCTGCCAGCATATACTCGACCGCTTCCTTCCAACTGCTGACGCCGCCCAAACCGGAGACAGGCAATTTAGACGCCTGGGCTATTTGCGCCACGCAGCGCAGGCCGATAGGTTTTACCGCCGGGCCGGACAGGCCGCCGAAGGTGGAAAAACCGTTTACCGCCGGCAGGGGCGTAAAGGTGTCCAGATCTATTGCGCTGAGACACTGTACGGTATTAATCGCGGCCAGGCCGTCCGCTCCCCCTTTTTCGGCGGCCACAGCCGGCTTCACGATATCGGTCACATTGGGTGTGAGTTTGACAATCACCGGTATGGATACAACTGTTTTCACCCAGGAGGTAATCAGTTGGGTCAGTTCCTCATCCTGGCCTATGGCCGAGCCGAGGCCCTTTTCCGGCAAGCCGTGCGGGCAGGAGAAGTTAAGCTCCAGGGCGTCGGCCCCGGCCTCCTGCAGGGAAACCGCCGTTGCCTGCCATTGTCCCTTGTCTACCTCGGCCATCATACTGGCGATTAATATGTTTTGAGGAAAACACCTTTTTATTTCCCGGATTTCATTCAGCCATAAGGAAAGCGGCCGGCAGCTAATCAACTCAATATTTTCCAGGCCGAAAACCGATCCCGCGGTGCTTTGCAAAGTTTTTAAACGCGGGGACACATCCGTTATGACCATCTCGTCCGGGGGGATGGTTTTGGTGACCGCGCCGCCCCATCCCAGCGCAAAGGCGCGTTTAATTCCGGCGGCGTCAGCGGCCGGCGGGGCTGATGCCAGTAAAAAGGGGTTGGGCAGACGCAGCCCGCAAAAATCGACGGTTAAATCGACAGTACCTTGATCTTTCATGCGCCGATTTTCCTTTCCTTAAAATATTTCAACTATATCTATATACGATTAACCGGCCAAAGCATCACAAATATGGTTAACTAATAGGTGGTAAAAGAGGATATCCATTATTAATGGTTAAGCATCTACACGCAATAAAAACTCACTGTGCCCGTAAGACATTGTGTGTCCCGCCTTGGCGCCCGTTGCCGCACTCTCAGTGCCACGGAAAGTCCAGTTGCATCCGGGATACAGGCAGGAAACCGTGTAATTTTCCCTGTCGGAATCTCCGGGCAACGTTCCGCCCTGCACATTGTCCAACTGCTTTTCTGATAATTTCCCGTCCCGCAAATTTTTTTTCATCTTCTCCACCTCCTTAAAAAGATTGTCATGGGCAGTGTTGTTGACAACCATCACACTCCCATTAC
>CAYMJG010000079.1:0-10228 GCA_964390855.1 uncultured Eubacteriales bacterium
CTCCTTCCATAAATAATTATTCTCTTCCAAGCGCCTCTTTAATCAGAGCGGGAACCTGGAACGGCAGTGGAGCTACCTTGGCGCCCGCTGCAGTCAAAGCATCCACTTTGCCCTGGTAGGTCCCTTTGCCACGCTCAATGATCGCTCCCGCGTGTCCCATCCGCTTTCCTGGAGGCGCGCTTTTGCCGGCTATGAATGCAACAACCGGCTTGGACATTTCTTTGATATACTCAGATGCGATCTCTTCGTTGTTGCCGCCGATTTCACCGATTAGCACTACAGCCTTGGTCTGCTCGTCCTTTTCAAACATTTTTAATACATCGACGAAGGTCAGGCCCACGGCCCTATCGCCGCCCATCCCAACGACAGTTGACTGGCCTAGCCCGTTTGCGGTTAGGCTGCCGACGATTTCGTAGGTCAAGGTGCCCGAGCGGGCGACTACACCGATGTCGCCCTCAACAAAATACTGGTTGGGCGGAATGCCCATCTTGCATTTACCGCCGGAGACGATGCCGAAGGTGTTCGGTCCAAGAACATATGCGCCCTTGCGCCTGGCATAGGCGACGATATCGATTTCATCGTATACAGGAACCCCTTCAGTAACAATAACGACTACCTTAACCCCTGCTTCGAGGTTTTCCAAGGCGGCGTCTTTGGTCCCGGGGGCTGGAACAAATATGACTGAGGCATCAATGCGGTGCTTTTCACAGGCTTCACGGACCGTGTTGTATACGGGGACGCCTTCTACTTCCTGCCCGCCTTTGCCGGGGGTGCATCCGGCCACAACCTTGGTCCCATAGGCAAGCATCTGCTTGGTATGGAAGGAAGCCTGTCTGCCGGTTATTCCCATGACTAAAACATTTGTATTCTCATCAATGATAATAGCCAATTTTACTTATCCTCCCTTTTCTAGAATTTTATTGACCTGGCGTTTTATTTCAAGATGACGGATATTTATTTGACGAGTTCAATTATCCTTCTGGCTGCGTCTTCCATGAAGTCGAATGCTTCCACACCGATGGACTTTAATATGTCCCGGCCAATATCCTGGTTGGTGCCGACAAGACGGATCACTACCGGCACTGGGAAGCCGCCGCGCGCTTCATAAACATCCTTGAATGCGTTGGCCACATCATCGCAACGGGTAATACCACCGAAAATATTAATAAACAGGCCCTTGGGTTTCAGGCCCAGGAGAATCTCCAGAGCTTTGGCGGTGGCTTCTCTGCCGGTGCCGCCGCCGCAGTCGAGGAAGTTCCTCGGTGTGCCGCCGAAGGCCTGCATAGTGTCAAGGGTACCCATGGTAATACCGGCGCCATTGGCCATCACAGCGATATCGCCGTCCAGATCCACAAAGGAAAGGCCGAGGTCAGCGGCCGCTCTTTCAGAGGGTGATTTATCTTCGACAAACGGCAGGTCTTTCATTCTGAAAAGGGCGTCTTCGTCAATAGTGACCTTGGAGTCAGCTGCTATGACCCTGTCGTCACTAAATACCAGCGGGTTGATCTCTACCAGTTCAGCGTCTTTTTCTTTGCAAATCTTGTACAAGGTTTGGATTATATTGATCATTTCCTTGCCATGCGGGGTCCTCAGCCCAACACCCATTCTTCTAACAACGTCACGGGCGAAGAAAGGATGCATGCCAAGCTCAGGATCGATGTGCTTTTTAATGATGTACTCTTCCGGTTGGGCTTCAATTTCCATCCCGCCGTAAGCGGAAGCAATCATCACGGCCTGTTTGGCGGAGCCGTCAATGGTGATGGACATGTAAAGCTCTTTGTCGATTTTTAATTTTTCTTCAACTAGGACGCACTCAACGGGTAATCCCTGGATGGTCATGCTTAAAACTTCTTCTGCAGCCTTTTTAGCTTCTTCCGGCGTGTTGGGAAACTTAATACCCCCTGCTTTACCCCTCTTGCCTGACAGTACCTGAGATTTCACCACACATGGACCACCAATTTCCGCAGCGATCTTTTCGGCTTCCTCTGGGGTTTTGGCCATTCTGCCTTTCGGGGTTGGGATACCGAACTTGGCAAATAGCTCCTTACCCATGTACTCGAACATTTTCACAGGCTAAATCTCTCCTCTCCATTTTTGTATTTGGCGCTTTATTTGAAAATATTACTAACTACTATTCTTCTTCGCTCGTTTCTCTTTTCCTTCTTTTGCTTCTATCTATTTCTATTATTCCGCTAATTCTCCCCCCTTAGCCCGCTCCTTAATAGATTTTCTTCTGGAGCGAATAATATCCAAAATATTATACGGTATGTCATACCAAATCATATATTTTATGACTAGAATATAACCCCCCCACCCCAACTTCAAAACCATGGACATCTTTTGGATATCCATGGAAATAAAAAATCAACCAAAAGGGTAATAATGGAAGAAAAAGGGTATAGCCCAACCTGAATTGACCGGTCGGGCATTTATATAAAACACTTTTAAATCTCTCTCCCACAAGGCAATGTTGGTCTTTGTGGTCATAATAACTCCTGCTGCTATTATATCTAGTAGTTATTTAACAGCGTAAATCTTCATGCCTTCTTGATAGAGATCCCCACCCAGCGTGTCGTTAACAACAACCATTGGGAAGTCCTCGACTACAAATTCATGGACTGCTTCAGCGCCGAGATCCGGATAAGCGATAACCTTGGCGCTTTTAACACTCTTGCTAATCAATGCGGCTGCGCCGCCAATTGCCGCGAAATATACAGCCTTATACTTTTTCATTGCATCAATTACTTCCGGTGATCTTTTCCCCTTACCGATGGAACCTTTCAAACCCAGCCTATGCATTTCGGGGGCATACGGATCCATACGGTAACTGGTCGTTGGTCCGCATGAGCCTACAACCTTTCCAGGTTTTGTCGGGCTTGGCCCAACATAATAAATTATCTGACCTTTGGGATCAAAAGGCAGCTCATTTTCTTTACCGGCTTGAACTAGATCCACCATTCTTTTGTGGGCGGCGTCCCGGCCAGTATAAATGACACCGCTGATTAATACCTGTTGTCCGATCCTGAGTTTTTCTACATCTGCGTCCGTTAATGGTGTAGTAAGCCTGATCTGGGTCAATATTTTCACCTCCCCTGTTAATTTAACCCTTCTAAGTGTTTAATAAAGCGGTTGTTAAAGGATCACCTCTTGGTGTCTTGCCGCGTGACAGTTAATGTTAACGGCCACAGGCAGGCTGGCTATATGAGCGGGATAGGTGTTTATGTGCACAGCAAGAGCGTAAGTCCTGCCACCCAGGCCTTGCGGACCCATACCCATATTGTTAATTTTCTCCATCAATTCTTCTTCCAAGGCCGCCATAGCCGGATCCTTGCTCTTTTCGCCGACCTCCCTCAACAGCGCTTCCTTTGCTATCAGAGCCGCCTTTTCCATTGTTCCACCAATGCCCACACCGATAATAACCGGCGGGCAGGGGTTAGGGCCGGCATTTCTGGCCACATCCAGCACAAAGTTTTTGACGCCCTCTATACCATCGGCAGGTTTCAGCATTTTGACGGCGCTCATGTTTTCAGCGCCGCCACCTTTGGGGCACACAACGATTTTCAGGTTTTCACCCGGCACAATCGTCGTGTAGATTACCGGCGGCGTGTTGTCCCCGGTATTCTTGCGTTCCAGAGGATGGCTCACAATGGACTTTCTGAGGTAACCCTCTGTGTAGCCCTTTGCTACACCAGCCTTTATAGCATCGTAAAGGTCCCCTCCCTCAATGTGGACATCCTGTCCCAGTTCCAGGAATACAACGGTGAAACCGGTGTCTTGGCACATTGGGGCCTTCTCCTCACGGGCTATTTCGGCATTTTTGAGAATTATTTGCAGGATTTCCTTTCCCGTGTTGGAAACTTCTGTTTCCAGGCCTTTTTTGATCGCTCTAATGACGTCTTCTCCCAGGTTGTAGTTTGACTCCATGCACATTCTTGCCACGTTTTCTGTAATTACGCTTGTGTTAATGGTTTTAATTTTTATTCCCCCCTTTACTAAGTGTTGATCACATTAAAGTATAAATATAAGCAAAATCTGTACCAACCGGATAGTTGTTATGTATGGGGGGATATTTTTGGTATAAAACCTCGTTATAGGTAGCATTAACGCTATTTTATTAAATGATCCCTATGTTTGCTAATCCCCCGCTGCGGTGCTGTTTATTCTAATTATTGGAATAAAACATGCCTCAGGGCATGGCATTGCTGGTATTTCTAAATATTATAAGATTTCTAATTTTTATATATTATCCGGGGCATATCTTTTTAGTTTATTATAAAGTGTTGCCAGAGAAATGTTGAGAGCCTGCGAGGCGCGTTTTTTTCCCTCCACTGTATTGCCATATTTAACCAGAGCCTTTTTAATCATCATTTCTTCCATTTGGGCCAGAGGCAGCAGATCCAGATCCCGTTCCTGGGTTATTTTGAACTGGCTGGTATGCATAACCATGGTTTTCTTGGTAATTACCTCTTCGTCCATAGTCACCATAACCCTTTCGATCATGTTTTCAAGCTCACGGATGTTCCCCGGCCAGTCATAGCTGATCAATAGTTCCAAGGCTTCACCGTCCACCCGTTTAACCTTTTTGCCAAGTTTTCTGTTCAGTTTTACAATCAGGTTATCCAGCAGGACAGGCAGGTCTTCCTTGCGCACCCTGAGCGGCGGAACAGTTATTTCCACGACATTCAAACGGTAAAAAAGGTCTTCCCTGAATCTGCCCAGGCGTATTAGCTCACGCAGATTGCGGTTGGTAGCGGCTATAACCCTGACATCGACCTTTGTCGTTTGCGTGCCGCCTACCCGTTCAAATTCCATCTCCTGCAGCACCCGCAGGAGTTTTCCCTGCAGGTTCAGGTTCATGTCACCTATTTCATCGAGAAATATCGAGCCCCCATGGGCAAGCTCAAACTTACCTATTTTGGACTTAACGGCTCCGGTAAAGGCCCCCTTTTCATAGCCAAAGAATTCACTTTCTAGAAGAGTCTCCGGTATGGCGGCGCAGTTGACCTTGATAAAAGGATTCTCCCGCCGCATTGACGACGAGTGAATGGCATGGGCAAATAATTCCTTCCCCGTTCCGCTTTCACCCTGGATCAGGACGGTTGAGTTGCTGCGGGCGGACCTTTCCGCCAGGTCAATACTTCTCTTTATTTCCGTGCTATTTCCTAAAATATTATCAAAGGTGTATTTGCTGGTTGTAACCTGTCCCAGCTTATCCGTAAGGTTCTCAATAATGCTGGTGCTTTTTTTTAGTTCCTCCATCAGGTTCATCACGTCGGTAAAATGCTGAAATACCACGACAGCTCCATCCATGGTTCCATCAACAATAATCGGCGCCGCGTTGGAGACAACCTCGGCGTTGCTGCCGCCTACCTTTGTCCTTTGTCCGAATACCAGTTTTCCCGTTTTCAAGACTGTTGCCAGCGCCCCGTCAGGAGACGCTTCGAAAATATTCTGATTAATCCTGACATCTTCAGGAATGCCGGTAATCCTGGAGAAAGCGGGATTGACAAATTTAATATTCCCGTTTATGTCAACAACCTCTATGGCCTCCTGAACCGAATCCAGAATAGCTGAGAGCTGGCTTTTGATACTTTTTATTTCAAGCAGTTCTTCTTTTTTTTCCCTCAGCAGGGAAATAACCAGGTTTGCTGCTTTAGCTTCCATTATTGCTGTAGCGTAATTTTTATTTTGCAATATAAGGCTTAGTACTTCCGGCGCAGATGTTGCATCTATAATGATATCCAGACCAGGTTTGCTCAGGAGTGTATTTAAGTTGTCCGCAACAAAAACGCCCTCATTTCTAGCGGCAACAATACCTGCCGCTGTGGAATTTTTGTCGGTGATACCAACTATGGACACTTCCTTAATCTCTTTCAGCATCCGGTACGCTTTATAACCATCTTTACCCGCACCGGCAATAGCAACCCTGACTACCTTCATTTTCCACCCTGCCTCATATAATACCTAACCATCTTACTTGTATTTCGACGTTTTAGAAATACATCCTTCTAATAATTAAAAGTTGCTAAACTGCATAAAAATGCGAACAAACGTTTTTACCCCATGCGTTTTTATGTTATAATTTATAAAATAACTATCTGTTGAAAAGGGCGGTGTAAAATGGACACTAATCTGACACCCAGGCAGGCGGCCATCCTGGCGGTGATTAAAAAAAATATCAAGCAAAAAGGATATCCTCCCTCAGTGCGGGAGATTGGACAGGCAGTGGGTTTAAGTTCTAGTTCCACTGTTCACGGTTATTTAAAAAAACTTGAAGCCAAGGGTTACCTGAGACGTGACGCCACAAAACCAAGGGCTATGGAGGTCCTTGAAAATCCGGAAGAGGATAAAATCGAGTTAATTAATGTGCCGCTTCTGGGCAGGGTTGCTGCTGGTGTACCTATTCTTGCGGTAGAAAACAGGGAGGACCTTTTCCCCTTACCAGCTCACTTTACCGGTGCCGGCGAGTTTTTCATGCTTACTATCCGGGGAGACAGCATGATTGAGGCAGGTATTCTTGATCAGGATATGGTTGTCGTCAGACAACAGGACGATGTAAATAACGGCGATATTGTCGTCGCACTGATTAATGAAGAAGCAACTGTTAAGAGGTTTTTCAGGGAAAAAAACAGGGTCAGGCTCCAACCGGAAAACTGTCGGATGGAGCCGATGTATGCAACAGATATGCAAATTATTGGTAAGGTAATTGGACTTATAAGAAAGATTCGCTAATAGTTTTTTAACAGGGTTTTGTTGTTGACGTATGATATAAATGCCTCCAGGGCGTAGCCGGCAATCCCCTGTTTGTGCCTGATCTGGTAGAGGTAGCGGCTCATATCCACATCTTTTAATTTTACTTCCCTAACTTTGCCCAGTTCCAGGGCTTCCGAAACAGCGTACTTCGACACGATGCTAATGCCCAACTTTGCTTCCACCGCTGTTATGACCGCCCTTGTACTGCCCAGTTCCATGCCGATCCGCAGTTTGTCAACCGATATATTCTGTTCGGCCAACTTCTTTTCTAAGGTGCGGCGTGTTCCAGATCCCTGCTCCCGCAAAATAATTGTTTCGTTTTTAAGGCCGGCTAAATCTACCTCACTTAACCTGGCCCAAGGGTGTGAAGGGTAAACTATTAAAACAAGATAATCCTTAAGCCAGGTTACGCATTCGGTCTCCGCCCAGTCAACAGGGGCGCCGATTATGCCAAAATCTATTTCCCTCTCACGTACCCAGCGTCCGACTTGACCGCTTCCCGCTACCTTAAGGGTAATTTTTATACCCGGATATTTTTCTTTAAAACCGCCAATCATGATTGGCAACAGGTATTCACCCGGTATCGTGCTGGAGCCAACAACCATTTGGCCGGTTTTCAGTCCTTTAATATCATCCAGCCCCGCTTTAATCCGGTTATAATGCCTGAGCAACTGTTTTGCTTCCGGATATAACAGATGGCCTGCCTCCGTTAACACTACCTTTTTGTCTCCTCTTTGAAACAAAGAAACCTGCAGGTTTTCTTCCAACGCCTTAATCTGAAAGCTGACAGCCGGCTGACTCATATATAGCTGGCGGGATGCTTTGGTAAAACTTTGCAGTTCCGCAACCCAGATAAATGCCTCCAGCTGTTTAAAATTCACAGGCCCACACCGCCTTCAGGCTTTTTTAAAAACTTTCGCCATACGCTCCTTGATACCTTCTAAGTTTTAATATTTCAAAAATTTTAAACCTTTGTTAATTCACGCGCGGCAGATAGCAGCGCCAGTTTAGCATATTCCCTGGACAAGCCGCCCTGCAGGTAAACGGCGTAGGGTGGTCGCATGGGGCCATCCGCGGTCAGTTCCAATGAAGCCCCTTGAATGAAGGTGCCCGCCGCCATTATTACCGGGTCGTCGTAGCCCGGCATGTCGCTTGGCACAGGCGCTACATGGGAGTCAATAGGGGAGCCTTTCTGCAGGCCGCGGCAAAAGGCCAGCATGCGCTGCGGTGTACCCAGCATTATGGCCTGAACTATGTCACTCCTGTGGTCACCATAACCCGGCAAAACCTGATAACCAAGTTTTTCGAAAAACATGGCGGCAAACACAGCGCTTTTGAGCGCTTCGGAAACAACATGGGGGGATAAGAATAAACCCTGGTAGAGCAGTCTTTGCATGTCGCCGGAGGGGCCGACCTCCGCTCCTATACCCGGGGCGCTCCAGCGGGCGGCAGCCATGTCTACTAACTTCTCTTGCCCAACGACGTAACCGCCTGTCGGCGCCAGGCCGCCCCCCGGATTCTTGATTAGTGACCCCGCTACCAGGTCGGCTCCGGCTTCAACAGGTTCGTCCAATTCTACAAATTCTCCATAGCAGTTATCTACAAATATCACTGTATCGGGTTTTCTATCCCTGATAAACTTAATTACCTCTCTTAACCTGTTTATCCCCAGGGATGTGCCCCAACGGTAGCCTGCCGAACGTTGCAGCAGAACCATTTTTGTTTTTTCATTTATAGCCTGTTCAATGCGTGAAAAATCGAGTTCGCCCGCTTCTGTTAAATCAACCTGTTTATAAATAACGCCGATATCCTTGAGAGAACCGGATGCTTTACCCTTAAGGCCGATCATTTCAGCAAGTGTGTCATAAGGCTCTCCCTGGACAGATAATAGTTCGTCTCCCGGCCGCAATACACCAAATAAACAAAGTGCTATCGCATGGGTGCCCGATACAATCTGGCTGCGCACCAGGGCCTTTTCCGCACGGAATATATCAGCGTATATTTTTTCCAGAGTATCCCTGCCGCTATCCCCGTAACCATATCCGGTTGAGCCTTTCAGGTGAAATTCACTTACTCTGGCCCTTTGAAATGCCGCCAGAACCTTGGCGTGATTGGATAATGCTTTTTGATCAATAAGACGGTATACAGGCTCTATGTTAAATTCGATTTCCTTAGCAAGTGTTTCCAGACTAGTACCCATATATTACTGTTCTCCTTTTAAATTTGATCCGGGGCGCCAGTCAAGTCTTCCCTGTTGATTGCCATCAGGTCCTTCCGGCTCAACCCGCTTTCTTTCTGGAGCAATCTCACCGCCTGACGCCTGATCGCCCTTTCAATAAGGTTTCGCACCAACCGGGCATTACCGCTATGCTCATGTCGCTTATGCTCGATTTCAATTGCAAAACGAAACTCCTCCCTGGCGCCGTTGGAAAGAAAATACTGTCTCTGTTGAAGCATCAGGTCGGCAATTGCCAGCAGTTCCCTGTTGCTGAAGTCAGGAAAGGTTAAATGAATTGGGAAACGTGAACGTAGTCCGGGGTTTGTTTCAACAAACCAATCCATTTCATCCTGGTAACCGGCCAGGATCAGGATCAGGCTGTCCCGGTAGTCCTCCATCCCTTTTACCAGCGCGTCAATTGTTTCTTTGCCGAAGTCCTTATCCCCTCCCCTGGCCAGGGAATACGCTTCATCTATAAATAAAATACCACCCAGGGCTTTTTTAATCTGATCCCTTGTCTTCTGGGCCGTGTGGCCGATATATTCACCGACCAGATCCGCTCTTTCGACCTCGACCAGATGTCCTTTGGGCAACACACCGGCTTCCTTAAAAAGCTTGCCCAGTATTCTGGCTACTGTTGTTTTTCCAGTGCCGGGATTGCCCTTGAAAATCATGTGCAGACCCAGCGGCTCGGCAGCAAGCTTTTCCTTTTGTCTTAACTTTTGGATCTCTATGTAAGAATAGATTTCTTCAATCAGTTTTTTTACGCCACGCAGGCCAACCAGGGAGTTCAGTTCTTGCAGTATCTCCCGGGTATTTTTGTTACTGGCTTGTTCATCACTGTTGGCGCCAGTTTTTAAAACATGCGACTGAGAAGAGTTAAATCTCCATGACCTGCTGTCAGACTTATGTCCGGTGTTTTTAGAAACCCCAGTATGGGCCCATATTTTTATTCTCACAGGTTTGCGGCCACCTCGCCTCAGGCTTTAAGTCATTACCATTATACGCCTGTAACGAGCTTTTACGACTTAAAAAAGTAAGCCCCTCTAAGTGAGGGGCCGATACTTTTTTTTAAGAGCCCTTTGTTTCGGAAAACGTCGTGCTGACAGGCCTCAGCGGACTAATTGTAGATATGGCATGTTTATAAACCATCAACTGTTTCCCGTCACTTTCCAGGATTACAGTAAAGTTATCAAAACCCTTGACTATTCCTTTCAACTGAAAGCCATTAACAAGGAATATGGTAACTGGGATATT
>CAYMJG010000080.1:0-9648 GCA_964390855.1 uncultured Eubacteriales bacterium
CAGGCATATTGTCCCAAAAGGTTCAAAGGTTGTCAACAACCCCGTCCCCCTGACATCCCTAGTTGGCGTCTTTTTTATTGCCTAATTGGCAGATCTCAAAACAGGCTTTGATCGACTGCTGCAACGTTTCAATTGACAGTCTTGTTAATAGGTCCTCACCTTTTTCAAAGGTTTCAGCATGTTTAATAAAATTCAGCCGTTCATAGAGTTCGCGCGCGTGTTTTCGATAAATTTCATCATATAGGCTATCGGTCATTTTTCGCACCTCGCTTATTTATTTCGTTTCTTTAACACATTGTTCAGAATTCTACGCGATAAAGGTTTATTCCTGCATTATTATGTCAGAATAGTAAAGATATAATCTATGGGAAATGAATATCCGGATTAACTGGTAGTGAAGAAACATATGTGGTAAAATTGCAATACAGCGGGGGTGTTTAACATGAAGATTACTGTAAATATAGACGGGGGCAGCCGGGGTAATCCCGGGCCTTCGGCGGCGGCCATGGTCATTACTGACGAAGAAGGTAAAGTGGTTGCTACGAAAAGCAAGTTTCTCGGCACGGGGCTGACGAATAATTTTGCTGAATGGAGCGCTTTGGAAAGCGCTGTCGGCGCCCTTGTTTACCTGGCGGGTGAACATGAAGATGAAGGTCTGACGGCGGAGGTGCTGGCCGACAGTGAGCTTGTTGTCCGCCAATTCAATCGCCAGTATAAAATTAAGGAGCCGTCCTTGCGGGAAATAGCCGAGAGGGTATGGGAAAACCTGGTTATTACACCCAGGCTAAAAATTACCGTGAGGCATATACCCCGGGAGGAGAATAAACTGGCTGACGCCGCAGTCAACAAAGAGTTGGATGGTTACATGGAGTGGCTGGAACAGGAAAAATAAAAATATCAGATTTAAAATGGGGAGGGAGCAAACATGACTTTTCTGAAAAGGGTAACTGAAGGAGCAAAGACCCTGGGTGAGGGCGCCAAAACAATTGGAGGCAGGGCCGGCGACCTGGTGGAATCAACCAAACTGAAGTTTGAGATTTCAAAGCTGGAAAAAGAGGCGGAAAACAACATTTACGCCCTGGGGAATCTCGTATTTCTGCAATTCAAAGGGGAGCAGGACCATGAGGAAGAGGTTGAGAGGCTGCTGAGCATAACCAAAACTTTGGAAGAGGAAATCATCGACCTGAAGGAGCAGGTTGAAAAACTGCACCCCAAAACACCCGTTTGCCCCAAATGCAACACAGAGTACCTGCCTGTTGCCAATTACTGCATGAATTGCGGTGAAAAACTGGAGAAGGAAGATACACCCGCCGAATAAAACCGGTTCAGCTCTTTCTCAAAGCATGTGAAAACAAAAACCCGTCCCTGATCAGGCAGTCCAGCGGCGGGTTTTTTTGTTGTTTAGTAAAGTATGTTTTGGGGATAAGTGGCCCGCAGGCTTACGTTAGCGGCGATATTTCAGTCCTCACTCAAAGAGCGGCATGACCCCGGGGATAAACGAGGCCGCCGTTTGAAGCGTGAAGCCGGATTTGGCTGAAGCCCGGGGGCAATGAGCCGGCAATAATAAGGGATGAACCGGAGCCGCATTGTAAGCCCGCAGCCCGCCTGGAGCGCTAATTTGTTCCGGCCCCGCAAAGCTTGCGGAGCCTCATATGATAATAGATGTAAAATATTGTGCTCTAGTCAAACCGTGGGGATCCTTGTACAATTATACAACGGGCCGAAACCCCGGTAAAACCGGGGAACGGGGGATAAAATTTTTTGGGGTGAATCAATTCGATTGTTAATTGTAGGGCGCCCTCAGCCCGAACCCGTCAGCTAACCCCGGAGGCCAGGGGAGGGATTATATGTCTCTGTTTTCTCGGATGTTTTTGTATGTTTTTGTTTTGGGCGTCCTTTTTATGCCCGCACAGGCGCTGGCTGCCGCCACCCATACTGTTTCAGCGGGTGAAAGCCTCTACACTGTCAGCAGCAGCTACGGTATAACTGTTGCTTCCCTAGCGGAAGCCAACGGGATAAAAGGCTCCCTGATCTACCCGGGTCAGAAACTCAGTATACCGGGTTATCAGGACGGGCAGGGCAATACCGCAGGTACCTACAAGCAGGTCTATACTGTGCAGGCCGGAGATACCCTCTGGCTGATTGCGCAAAAATATGGTTTAACCCACCAGGATATTATGGCGTACAATAATCTGAAAAGCGACGCTGTTTATCCCGGCCTGGTCCTGAATTTGTCTGCCGGTGCGGTTAACCAGGCCATGCCGCAGGTAAGCAGGGGAGGGATGGTGATCAGGCCCACTCTGGCGGATTACGATCTGCTGGCCAGGTTGATTACTGCTGAAGCGGACAGTGAACCATATGAGGGGAAGGTAGCAGTAGGCGCGGTGGTTCTAAACAGGGTGTTTACCCCGGGATTTCCCAAGACAATCCAAGATGTGATATACGAGCATGGGAACGGGACCTATCAGTTTGAACCGGTGCTAAACGGGTGGATCAACCGGCCCGCCAGCGGCGACTCACTAAGGGCGGCAAAGGAAGCCCTGGGGGGCGCCGATCCAACGAACGGGGCAACCTATTTCTTTGCCAATTACGCCAAAAGCAACTGGCTGTGGGCCAGACCGGTAAGCAAAGTGATTGGCAGTGTGATCTTCTCATTTTAAAAGGACAACTACAAAAACAGTATTGGCAAGGCCCTGACGGGCCTTTTTTTTACAGTTTATAGAAGGGACACTGTTTTTGCAGGGTATTTGGACATGGTTCAAGAATATACTGTTAGAGAATTTTAAGGCGGCGGAGGATTGGAATGAAAATTGGCGTGGATATAGACGGGGTGCTGGCAAACAGCTTGCCTCTCTGGGTAACGGAACTGAATAGATATTTCAATAAAAATAAACAACTGGAGGATATCCACCTCTACGAAATTCATAAGGGCTACGGTGTTACTTTCGACGAACTAAAGCTGTTTCTTGAGTGCAAGGGCCGCTTTTTGATGAGTGAGCCCGCGCCAATCACAGGTTCCTCCTATTACCTGGGCAAGCTTAAAGAGAGCCATGAAATATGCATCATTACGGCAAGAAATAAAATGTATTACCGGGAGACAGATAATTGGCTAAAGAAAAACAACCTGCCGTATGATGAACTCCTGCTGCTCGGCAGCCATGAAAAAAGGGAATTCTGCCTGGAAAAAGGCCTTGAGGTGCTCATCGAAGACACCCTGGAAATAGGCGTGAAGGTAAGCGCCGCCGGGATTCCGGTGTTGCTGTTGGACGCCCCTTACAACCGTGGGACGTTGCCCGGGCTTATTTATCGAAAGCACTCCTGGGAAGAAATATACCGGGCGATAGAGGCAGCGGCTGTTGCCCGCAAAAACATGAGTCAAAAAGTGTTGACAGGGTGGGGCAGGGTTTGAGGCGGCCAGGCATGGCAATTTCTTGCCCCCCTTGTTTTTTCGCCGCCTTTGTGGTAAAATCTTTTTGCAATTAAACCAGGCTCATGCGGGGGTGTAGCTCAGCGGGAGAGCGCTTGACTCACATTCAAGAGGCCGCTGGTTCGAAACCAGCCATCCCCACCAGGCAAATCAAGGCTTCCGGATAAACCGGAAGCCTTTTCTTTAAAAGAGTTTTATGCCAATAGAATTGTCTGACAACCTAAAAAATTTTACCTATAAAAGTGGACTGTTTCTACAACTGGTTTATTACCAGCCCGGTAATCAGTTTCGGGTAAAAGAAGGTGCTTTTCTGCGGCATTTTTTCTCCCTGGCCGGCTATGGCCGTGACTTCCTCGACGAGGGTCGGGTTTAGAAAAAACACAAGCTGGTACTCGCCCCTGTTTACGGCATCAATAGCGCCTTCTTCCTTGCGGGTATAGGTGATATGGTCGGCCCTGGCCCTCAGTTCACCGCAAATGCCCAGGTATTTCTCAATGATCAGTGTGTGCAGGATAGACACATCAAGCCTTTTCCAGGCGGAGGATTTTTCCGCCGGCATCATTTGCGAAGGGTCCAGATCCTTCTTTAATGTGAGTAAGTAAAATTTATTGTTACCGGCATAAAGGCCGAAAGCATGGCGGTGCTCATGCTCGCGGACCCCTTCGATTTTCTCCCCCGGGCTGTTTTCACTGGCGGATTGCCCGCCCGGGCCCCTTCTTTCCAGCATTCCCAAAAGCTGCCGCAGGTTAGCTTGATCCGGTTTTAATTCATACTCATCAATCACAAAATTCTCTTTTATTTGATCAATCAGGCAGTTTACATCCAGTGACCTTATATTCTTTATTAAGCGGTGGGTTGGCAGCACAATCAGCCCGGGATCATAAATATTGACCAGGGTCATCATTACGTAGTTGTAGGCCGGTTCAATCTCCGGCGGGGATGATGCGGCGCCCTCCCGCTCCTTTTTGTAGTTCAGGGCGGTCTCGTAGCGATGATGTCCGTCCGCGATAAAGATCCGCTTGTCCGCCATTATCCGCTGCACTTCCCTGATAGCGCCCGGATCGCTGACCACCCACATTCTATGTAATTCACCCGCATCGTCGGCAAAGCATACATCCGGCGGGGTCTTCTTCACCACGTTTTTAAGGGTAATAATAACCCTGTTCTCCCTATCCGCGTAGAGGCTGAAAACGGGGCTGAAGTTTGCCCTGCAGGCGCGCATCAATTCCAGGCGATCGGCTTTATGTTTGGGTATGGTTTCTTCATGGGGGAGGATTCTGCCATTTTCATAGGTTTCCAGCTTGAAACCGCAGATGATCCCGCTGCGCACCCTGTTTTCCCCTGCCGCGTTGAACTCCTGCTCGTACAGGTATATGGCGGGCTCCATATCCCTGATCAGGACGCTTTTTTGCAGCCAGTCCTGATAATCAGCCGCCGCCCTGGTATAGCGGTTGTTTTTTTCGTTGTCTTCGCTCAGTATCTTGCCGTATTCCAGCCGAATAATGTTGTAGGGGTTGCGCCTGTAATAACATTCCTGGGCTCCGGCGTCGATGACATCATAGGGTGGCGTTACCACGTCAGCCATATTAACCACTTTGTGCGGGTTATAACGCAGGCCCCTAATGGGCATAATTACGGCCATTTAAAAATATTCCCCCCGAAAATTATAATAAATTATAATATACTTTTATTATCTGGTTAAATTGTAATATAACCGGGTATAAAAAACAAATAAAGTTATTCCTTTCTGGTCCAGCGGTCGCTGTCCCGGTAGCGGTATTTGGCCAGCACCCTTTTAAAGGTGTCTTCCAGATCAATATTCAGGGAATTGGCGTAACACACCAGGATAAACAAAATGTCACCGAGTTCAAGCGCCAGATCCCCAATCGGTTCGTCCGGTTTCTTGGTCTTTTCACCATACTGGTGGTTGATTTCCCTCGCAAATTCCCCTACCTCTTCAGCCAGCCGGGCCATCATCGAAAGAGGGTTCCAGTAGCCTTCCTCAAACTGGGTGATCCATTTATCGACTTCCCTCTGCATTTCTTTTATTTCCATTGCCACGTCTCCCTAACATTTTTTCCACATTTGGCGGCTAACCCGCCCTACATCTAAAGCACGCCTGGCGTATTTGTCCGCCGTCCCGGAACATTTCAGAAACACGTCTGTCTTGATAGAATTATTTACTATATAGCACTTCGGTATTCTGTCATAATTCCCTTCCTGTCCTCGTATGATAGGGATAGATCAAATGATCATCCGGACGGGAGGCTATCCTAATGCTGCGACCGCAGTGGCTGATTTTAAATAAAAGGTCCGCATTGTGTGCGCTGGCCCTTGTTTTGTTCCTGATTCTGGTGGTCAAGGGCGCCGGGGTCTTTATGTCCAGGGGTGTAGGGAAGATGATGCCGCCGCAGCAAATGCTGACGACCGGTATTGAAAAAACCAGGTCCAGCGCCAGCTTCCGCTATCAGACTGAGACAAGGCTTACCGCGCTTACCGCCCCGGGGAACACAGATAATAATTTTTTCAGCAAGGTGGAAGGGGAACGGGTCGCCCCGGATAAGGTGAGCATGACGGGCGTGATGATGAATACGCCTATTGAATTTATCCAGGTTGGCGATAACGCCTATATCAAGGATCAACAAACAGGACGCTGGCTCTCCCTGCCTGGTAACAAACTTTCTGATTCAGAACTCTTTTACGCCGAACTAAATCCACTGGCCTATTTCAATTTCAAAGACGTTCCTGATTTGAAATATAAAGGCCTGGAAAAGGTAAACGGTGAAAAACTGATTCTTATGGAAATGCGTCCCAACCTGATGGATCCTTTTCTCGAATTGCGCCTAAGTGATTATTTTTTTAAGGTGTGGTTGTGTCCCGCGGATTACCGCCTGCGCCAGGCGACGCTCCAGGCCAAAGACAAGCAAAACCCGGCCGGCGGCATTGAAATCACCCTGCGCATTTGGGACTATGATCAGAATATAATAATTAAGCCACCCGATATAAATCCGGCAATATTCTAAGGTCCGCGCCGCCGCGGATCTTTTTTTTGAACTTTATTAATGATAGTTTACAATATATAATGTTTGACATAAGAAAGGTATTAAACGGTAAGTCGAGTGTTTTTTTGCAGGTTGATCAAGGGGGGCTGTGTGGTGCATCCGGATTTTGAACGCGTTCTGATTACGGAAAATGAAATTCATGACAAGGTCACAGAACTGGGCCGGCATATCTCCAGCGATTACGCCGGCAAGGAATTGCTGATGGTCGGGATTTTAAAAGGCGCCGCGATTTTTCTGGCCGATCTGATCCGGGAAATATCCGTCCCGGCCAGCTATGACTTCATGGCTGTTTCCAGCTACGGCGCGTCGGCCAAATCATCCGGCAAGGTGCGCATTTTAAAAGATCTTGCATGCGGAGTGGAGGGGCGGCACATTATTATTGTAGAGGATATCATTGATACCGGCCTGACACTGAACTACCTGGAGAAAAATCTCTATTCCCGGGCTCCGGCCAGTGTTAAAATCTGCACCCTGCTGGACAAGCCTTCCCGCCGGATTGAACCGGTGGAGATTACCTATAAAGGTTTTGTTATTCCAGATGAATTTGTAGTGGGATATGGACTTGATTACAGCGATCGCTACAGGAATTTTCCCAGCATCATGGTTTTACATCCAAAAATATACATGAACAAGGAGGAGTAACGCATGCGTCCAGCGGAGCAGGAACTGGTCATAGTGCTTGACTTTGGGGGCCAGTACAGCCATCTGATTGCCCGCCGTATCCGTGAACTAAAGGTATTTTGCGAGATGCTGCCGTTTTCGGCGCCAATTGAGGAAATAAAGGAGAAAAAGCCCAGGGGGATTGTTTTGTCGGGCGGCTCATCCAGTGTTTACCGGGAAAATGCCCCGGTGTGCGATCCGGCTATTTATGAATTGGGCATCCCCGTGCTGGGCATCTGCTACGGCATGCAGCTGATGGCGCAGCAGTTGGGCGGGCAGGTGACGCCTGCCGACCATAGTGAATATGGCAAGACAGAATTAATAGTCCTGGACAGGGGGGACATCTTATCCGCCCTGGGGCCTGTTGATCAGTGCTGGATGAGCCACGGCGACCTGGTGGAGTCGGCGCCTCCCGGTTTTACTGTAACAGCCCGTACTAAAAAAGCCCCCGTCGCGGCCATGGCCCAACTGGAAAAGAATCTTTACGCCGTACAGTTTCATCCGGAGGTTGCGCATACGCCCGGGGGTAAGGATATTTTGCGGGCTTTTCTTTATGATGTCTGCGGCTGCCGCGGGCTTTGGACTATGGGTTGCTTTCTGGAAGCGACTATTGCTGAAATACGCGGGCAGGTTGGGACCAAAAAGGTCCTGTGCGCCTTGAGCGGCGGGGTTGATTCGTCCGTTGCCGCTGTGATCGCTCAAAAGGCGGTGGGCGATCAGCTCACTTGCGTTTTTGTTGACCACGGCCTGTTGCGCAAAGGGGAAGCCGGCCAGGTGCAAAAGACCTTCAAGGAAAAATTCAAAATCAACCTGATTTTTGTTGACGCCCGCCGGCGGTTTCTTGAAAAGCTGGCCGGTGTGACCGACCCCGAGCAAAAAAGGAAAATCATTGGCGAGGAATTTATCAGGGTTTTTGAGGATCAGGCCGCCCGGTTGGGGGATATCGAATTTCTTGTGCAGGGCACGCTTTACCCCGATGTGGTTGAAAGCGGCACGGCCACAGCCTCTGTGATAAAAAGTCACCATAATGTCGGCTGCCTGCCGGAAGACATGCGTTTCGAACTGGTTGAGCCGCTGCGGTGGTTGTTCAAGGACGAGGTGAGATTGCTGGGCGAAGAGATGGGCCTGCCCGGGGAGGTGCTCTGGCGCCAGCCGTTTCCCGGTCCCGGACTGGCTGTGCGCATCCTGGGTGAGATAACACAAGAAAAGATAGATCTGCTCCAGGCTGCAGACGCCATTGTCGAAGAGGAGATTCGCAAGGCCGGTCTTTACCGGCAGATCTGGCAGTCCTTCGCGGTACTGCCGGAGATGAAAAGCGTCGGCGTCAAGGGCGACGAGCGGACTTACGCGCATACCGCGGTAATCCGGGCGGTGAACAGCGTGGACGCCATGACGGCGGACTGGGTGCGCCTGCCTTACGAAGTGCTGGAATCGATCTCATCGCGCATCGTCAGTGAAATCAAAGGGTTCAACCGGGTGGTCTACGACATTACCTCCAAACCCCCGGCGACGATCGAGTGGGAATAAATAAAACCATCCCGGAAACTCGCTATTTAAGCGGCTTTCCGGGATTTCTTTTTGCCTTTTGATAACAGTTTGATAACAGGAGCATTTGGGCACTTATTCTGTGCCGCAGGTGGTTTGCAGGTGTTTTACC
Organism: uncultured Eubacteriales bacterium; assembly: GCA_964390855.1. Lineage (GTDB taxonomy): Bacteria > Bacillota > Desulfotomaculia > Desulfotomaculales > Pelotomaculaceae > Syntrophopropionicum. The sequence continues at coordinate 8,807 of CAYMJG010000080.1, forward strand.
TGTTGCCATTCTGTTGCCACTGCTCTATCCATTGAAAACGGTCTTGCTGATTCGCTGTCAGCAAGACCGTTTTTTGTGTTCCGAAAAGGTGCTTATTTCTCGTTTTTTAAGTCGCTAAACAGCCAATCGGTAAGCTCCTGAGATGGAACCTTAACCCACCGCTGGGTGGTATCAAATTCGGGGTATCTGTATCGCCACTGGTCATAGTCCTCTTTGGTGATTTCCCCGGCTTCAAGCTTCTTCGCCTGTTCGAGCCAAGCGTAAAGCATTTTGCTCATGTCAGAATAGGCTTTGCTGGACTTGTCCAGCTTGAGGCAAACTTCGCCATCGACCTCAGTCACGCTCAGGCCGCGCAAATCCTCAAGGGTGAATAAGGTGTGCATCAGACCGGTGTTGCTATCGATGTCAGGCACATCCAGCGCATGAGGAGAAACATCCAAAGCATTAGCGAGAGCTTTTGTTAAATCGGCTTTTGGTGTCCGAGTGCCGGATTCATATTGCGCCATACGAACATCGGCGGTCTTCTCCGGGAAGTCAACCGCCTGTCCCCGATTTCGATTTTGAAAGAGGGATACTCTCCATCTCAAAATCATATCAGCGTCTCAAAGGGAAGGATGTCATTACCACACCCAAGACCAAGAAAAGCAATCGTAAAATCTTGATGCCGGATTTCCTAACTCAGGAGATGCAGGACTACATCAAAATGTTCTACGGCGCAAAATCCAAAGACCGCATTTTTCCCATTAGCAAGCATTATTTACACCATGAAATGGACAGAGGCAGCAAAGCGACCGGGGTAAAGCGCATCAGAATCCACGATATTCGTCACAGCCACGTTAGCT
>CAYMJG010000081.1:0-2402 GCA_964390855.1 uncultured Eubacteriales bacterium
GCTGGGATACACTACATGACGCAATGAGACAAAAGGAACGTCCCTTTGTTTCATACATGACGCAATGAGACAAAAGGAACGTCCCTTTGTTTCATATTTTCCTTAGTATCGAGTAGAGGGGCACGGGCCGGCCCAGCGGTATCCTGACAATCTGCTGGGGGTGCGGCGCGGCTTCCACTGGAGCCCCTTCCTCGTTAAAAATGGCGGTGATCATTTTTTTAAAGCTTTCCCCCTGGGGGACCATGATTTCCACCTCATCCCCCACGGCGAAACGATTGCGCTGTTCAACTACCGCCATGCCGCTGTCGTGTTCATAGCCCCTGACAATGCCGGCGAAGGTGTGGCTTCTCCTGTAAATCTCCCTCGTGTAATGCTGGCCTACCGGACCCGGGCGGCCGAATAAAAACCCGGTGATATAATCCCGGTGGCTGACCTTGCCGATCTCCTCCAGCCAGTCCGGATTAAAACGATAATTTTCCGGATCGCCCTGATAAGCGTCAATGGCCGCGCGGTAGGCTTTGACCACCCCGGCCACGTAATTGACGCTTTTCATCCGGCCCTCGATCTTGAAGCTGCTGACGCCCGCATCGATCAGCTCCGGGATATGTTCGATTAGGCAAAGATCCTTGGAACCGATTATGTAACTGCCCCGCTCGTCTTCCTCAATGGGGAAATACTCACCGGGCCTCTTTTCTTCCACCAGAGCATATTTCCAGCGGCAAGACTGGGCGCAGTCCCCGCGGTTGGCGTCACGGCCGGTCAGGTAATTGCTTAATAGGCAACGGCCGGAATAAGAAATGCACATCGCGCCATGGATGAATATCTCCAGCTCCAGGGCCACCCGTTCCCGGATCTCGCGGATCTCCTGCAGGGAAAGCTCCCGGGCCAGGACGATACGGCGCACTCCCTGCTCCTCCCAGAAACGAGCTGCGGCCCAGTTGGTTGTATTGGCCTGGGTGCTCAGGTGCACCGGCAGGTCTGGGCAGGCCCTTCTGACCAACCCGATCACACCGGGATCAGATACGATCACCGCGTCTACCCCGGCCCTGCAAAGCGTGTCCAGGTAGGCGGGCAGGCCCGCCAAATCCCTGTTGTGTGCAAAAATATTGACAGTGACATATACATGCACGCCACGTTCATGGGCAAACACCAGGCCGGCTGCCAGCTCTTCTTCAGTAAAATTACCGGCGCCGGCCCGCAAGCCAAAATGCCGTCCACCGAGGTAGACGGCATCAGCGCCGTAAAGCACGGCTGTTCTCAATTTTTCCAGGTCGCCCGCAGGCGCCAGCAGTTCGATTTTCATTGCCCGCACCTCTCTCTATTAGCCTCGTGCTCTTCCAGGGTTGCGGCAAACAGGTGCGTGCCGTCGGGCTTGGCCATGTAATAGAAATATTCAGTGTCGGCCGGGTGGACTGCCGCTAAAAGGGATTCCCGCCCGGGCATGGCGATCGGGCCGGGCGGCAGACCGTAGACTTTGTATGTGTTGTAAGGTGAATCGATTTCCAGGTCGGCATAGTAAAGTATGGGCTTGGTGGCGCCCAGGGCGTACTGCACGGTGGCGTCCACCTGCAGGGGCATGTCTATCCGCAGACGGTTGAGGATCACTCCGGCGATCAACGCCCTTTCGTCGTCAACCATCGCTTCACGCTCCACCAGGGAGGCGATGGTTAGTGCTTCGTGCAGGCTAAGGCCATTTTTTTCGGCCTGCTCCCGGAAGTCCAACTCCTCTATAACAGCGGCAAAACGCTTCAGCATGGTATCAATAATTGATATTTCACTTCTATCTCCGTTTACCTGGTAGGTATCTGGAAAAAGATAGCCCTCCAGGCGCTTTTCACCTTCAGGCAGATCCTGGATAAAAGGATAGGCGAATTCCTCCGTGGCGGCCTCCTGTAAAAATTTATCCCTGTCCGCCAGCCCCTTTTCAGCCAGCAAGTCGGCTATCTGTGCCGTCGTATAACCTTCTGGAACAGTGAATGACAACTCTGTCTGGCTGCCTTTAACCAGCTCCTTCAGCAGCACCGGTGTTGAAAAGCTGTCGTTGAGCCTGTATTCCCCGGCCTTGATGCAGCTGTCCAGGCCGGTATGCCGGGCATAAAGGCTAAAGATCAGGGAGTTCCGTACCAGACCCTCCTGCTTTAAAATTCTGCCTACATTGCTCGCGGTGGCGCTGGGGGGGATGGTTACTATGATTTCCTTTCCTCCGTTTGCCTGTGACACGGGCGCCAGGGAGGCCAGCAAATAGACCACCGCCAGAATAATTACAACAAGTACCAGTATCAAATAATAGCTATATTTTCCCATGAATCTTGATAAATTCATAGACACCTCACCGCTGATGATTTCATATTATAACATTTTTTTCATTAAGGGGACAAGGGTTGCGGGGGGGTGTCAGGGGG
>CAYMJG010000081.1:2412-9606 GCA_964390855.1 uncultured Eubacteriales bacterium
GGGGGACGGGGTTGTTGACAACCTTTTGCGCGACCGGGGATGTTTCACCTCTAAAATGAGTAGTAAAAAGGCAGTTCCCTTGAACTGCCCCGCTCTATACACCTTCTACAGCCTCAGATGCATTTACCGCCCCCGGGGGGGATTAGCTCCGGGGACAGTTGGAACAATGGTTGCCCCATCCCCCGCAACGGACCCGGAAACAGGCTTTCCAGGCTGGTTGCCCGGCCCGGTGTCTATCTTACCAGGTTTAATTTCGCTGCCCGGCGCTATTTGCGGCGCCACCTCGAGGGTACCCACGGCAATAACCTTGTTCACCGGACTGTAGTCACTTAATGATTGGGCATCCCTTTTCTCTTCCCGGCCATTAAGATAGACCACCCGCTCGGTAAAAGAGATAAACCCGTTCGACCCTTCTTTTTTTACTACCTCGGTACCCTGAGGCAGGTTGGGATCGTTTTCATAAATCACATTATATTCTAATTCCCTGGTAATATAAGCCTCAACATGGACTTCTCTTTTATAGGCGGTATTGCCATATATGTTAATTGTAATTTGCCCATCACCGACATACGACTTAATATAGATATAATCATCCGTGTTGTTGCCGAATTTAAAATCCAGCGCGTCATAAACCACTGTGGCGTCACGCCCAATAGGCACATAACTGATCGGCATGGAGTGGTTGTAACGTTCAACAATATCCAGATTGGCCAGCAGAACGCTATTGTAAAGGGTCGTTGATACCTGGCAAACACCGCCCCCCAGGCCGTCTACCAATTCGTTGTTCACAATTACCGGCGCCGTCTTGTAGCCTGCCTCAGAACTACGCGGCCCAACAATCTCATTGAATGAAACTACCTGTCCGGGCATTACCAGCAGCTCGTCGAAAGCTCGCCCCGCTACACTGATATTATAGGTACGGCTGGTTGCGCCAGGGTCAAAATAGGTTGTATAACCACCCAGCAGGCCGTTAACATGCATGGCCTCCAATTCCCCCGTGGCATGGGCCGGCGCCAGCGGTACCAAAGACAGCCCTACCTCCTGTTTGTTGCTGCCCAGGACCCCGGCAATATCTCTTTTTAGTTTTTTAAGGTCCACACCAGTGCCTTCCTGACTGGGAGACACTGTTACCCGGCCTGCGGCGCCAATTTTAAAAGATGCTTCCACAGGTTTGATAGTAATCTCCCCGGTCAAGTCATACAGCCGCTGGGCCAATTTTTCCTCGTTATAAACAACGGGGACCTGCAGCTCCAGGCCGTTCTTTTCAATCTGTTTTCTTTCCCGCCAGCGATTAACCGGCGAGCCCTCCTTACCGGTTCTAAGGGCATCGGTGATAATGGCTTCCTTATCCAGTTCAAATCCTATTTCATTTAACAGAAGCGCGGCGCTCCAGCTATCATGTCTTAGGACCACCTTTTTTGCGCGCAGTTCCTTTTCTAATTCAGACAGCCTGGCGAGGCCCTCTTCTTTGTTCAAGCCGCCCAGGTCAGTACCTATGTACTGAATACCCCGGCAGATTTTCTCCGAAGGAGCCGCAAAAAATCCTGAGCTTAGCAACGCCAAAGGCAGGATAATAATAATAATTGCAGCAATAATAATTATGGCCAGGCTGGAGGCTTTAACCTGCATTTATTCACACCCTTAACCGCAAAAAAAGCCGGCCTGTAGGAGGCTGCTACAACCAGCTTACTGTCATTGATCCCTTATTCCTCATCGTCTTCAATCATTTCTTCGTAGGCGTCCGCGACCTTCTCCCATTCCTCGTCGTCATCAATATCTACCAGCAGATCGTTGCCTTCCTCGTCCTTGATCATTCTTAATATTATGGCCTCATTATCTTCCTCATCAGCCGGCAGTAATATCGCATAGTCTGAACCGTCTACCTCAATAACCTCGATCAGTGTAAAATCGTGCTCTTCTCCTTCTTCGTCTACCAGTGTTATAATTTCGTCAGGTTCTGCCAAGGTAATCCCCTCTTCCCTAGTTTATTGAGGAAATTCTATCTAAAAAAGTGTAACCTGTCAAGCTGCGCAGGCTATTCCGCCTATTATTCCTGCTTCAGCATAGGTTGCATTTTTAAATGTGCTGAAAGCTCTATTTAGTGCCTTTTCCCGCGGCGTCAAGGTAGTTTTGCAGGATTAGGACGGCTGCCATTTTGTCAATGACCTTGCGTCGTCCGGCCCTCTTCATGTCTGCCTCAATCAGCAGCCTTTCCGCCTGGGCTGTTGTCAACCTTTCGTCCCACAGTACCACCGGCATACCCAGCGCCCCCGCCAGCCGTTCCGCGAAGAGGCGGGCTTTTTCCGCCCGCGGCCCGGCGCTGCCGTCCATGTTCAGCGGCAGGCCCACCACAACCTTTTCCACCTCATGTTTTGCGGCCAATTCCTTAATCCGCCTGAGGTCGCTCCTGGTACCGCCCGCACCGGCAATCACAGCTAACCCCTGTGCCGTCCAACCCAGCGGGTCGGACAACGCCACGCCAATTCTCTTGTCTCCCAGGTCCAGACCCAGTATGCGCATATCAGACCACCTTAATGCAAAAATCGGGGCAGACAGCAGCGCAATAGCCGCAGAGGACGCAGAGTTCCTTGTCCGCCACTGCCTTGCCATCTCTAACAGCCAGCGCCCCGGCCCGGCATCTTTCAACACAAAGCCCGCAGCCACGGCACCAGTCATCAATATGCAGGCGCCTAATCCGGCCCCTGACAGCCGACTTTATGGCCTCCGGAATTTCTTCCCCACTGAACAGCAGGGTGTTATAGGCCACCTCGTCCAGTGTACTCATCCCTACCGCCACTGAATCAATTTCCGGAATGGCCAGAATAAAGTCAAAGGCCTCTTCCACCTGGGACAGTAAATTGCCGCCGCCCAGGGCTTTCATGGCATAGATCCCTTTGCCCGCACCGGCAGCCTGCCTGATGGCGGCCAGCATATCTTCCCTGGTCCCATCCGCTATGCCGATTCCCGCATAATTGATCAGGGGAAAGATCACGTCTATTTCGGGCACTGCCGCAGCGGCCAGCACACCCGCCACATAGTGGGTGGAAATGCCTGCTGCGCGGATCAGTCCTTTTTCTTTAGCCTCCAGTAGGTATTCGTATGCTTCCCAGTGCCCCTTAATTGTCAACCCCGACTCCTGCTCGTGGAGCATGAAAATGTCTATATAGTCCCTGGCCAGTTCCGTGAGCGCTTTTTCTACACTCTGCCGCATACCCTGCCTGGTGTACGCGTAGCATTTAGAGCAAATTACCACATCACCGGAAAACCCGCGCAGGGCCTCCCGGATGTAGGGATAAGTCTCGTATAGTTCTGCCGTGTCGATAAAGTTAACGCCTCTTTCCAGGGCCCTGCGAAGTATGGCGGCTCCTTCCCGCACAGGCAGATTGGCCTGCAGCGGACCGATGGTCAGAGCGCCGAAACAAAGCCGTGACACCAAAATGCCTGTTTTGCCAAGTAATCTGTACTGCAACTCCAGCGCCCACTCCTGGTGAAATTATTCCTGCTTGAGATAACTTTTAACTAGTTCTTCCAGTATTTCATCCCGTTCCAACTGGCGGATCAGGCCCCTGGCGTTACCGTAGCTGGTAATGTAAGCCGGGTCACCGGACAGCAGGTAGCCCACCAGTTGGTTTATCGGGTTATACCCTTTTTCAATTAGAGAGTTATAAACCTGGTGGAGAATATCCCGGGCCGGTTTAACCTCATCGGCCTGCACCCTGAACATCATTGTTTTATCCGAAAAATCTGCAGGCATCTGGCGAAAACCTCCTTTTCCCATCTATTCGTTTATTCGCCTCTCTTCACAACCTTCCTCCCCATAAAATTACTCCCGGTCAAAAGTTTGTCAAATATTAAACCAAGCATTTTTTATAACGTTGCTTTACTTGAAATTAATGATTGAGAGGCTGACCTTACTCATATATAATACAAGGTAATTTTATAAACAAGAAAGGTGACGACCTGATTAAATGATCCTGCGCAAAGCAAAAATTACTGACGTTGAACCAATTCATGCTTTAATAACCTATTACGCAGACAAGGGATTGATGCTGCCAAGATCACGTAACATGTTGTATGAAAACCTGCGTGAATTCACTGTTGTTGAAGACCAGGGCCATGTAATTGCCGCCGGCTCACTGCATATTACCTGGAAAGACCTTGCCGAGATTAGGGCCATGGCTGTAGCACCCGAACATGCGAAAAAAGGCATCGGGCGCGCGCTGGTCGGCAAATTTATCGATGAAGCGCGTGAACTGGAAGCGCCGCGGCTTTTTGCCCTGACCTACCAGGACGGCTTCTTTGCCAAATGTGGTTTCAGAATTGTAGAAAAAGATTCCCTGCCGCAAAAGGTCTGGAAAGAATGTGTTAACTGCCCGAAATTCCCCAACTGTGAGGAAATTGCCATGATTATTGATCTTATTTAATGCTGATATTAATATAGTATATACCCGGTGAAATATGGCCGGGTTTTTTATTTTTCTTTAATTTGTGCCGCAACTACCTGGTAGGCCTTTTCCATGGCCTCATTCAGCCGGGAGGGGTCTTTACCGCCGGCTTGGGCCATCTCGGGCCGTCCGCCGCCACCGCCGCCTACCACTGCAGCCACCTCTTTGATTAGTTTGCCGGCGTGCAGTCCGCTTTTCAGCAAGTCCTTTGTCACTGCAGCCACCAGGCTCACTTTATCGCCTGCTGCGCTGCCCAGGACGATTACGCCGGATTCAATCTTATCCCGCAACAGGTCAACCATTCCGCGCAGGCTGTCCATGTCCGGCGCCGCCGCCTGCCCTGCCAGCACCTTGATCTCCTTCACTGTTTGCACGCGGCTGAGCAGGTCTTGCACCTGGTACCTGGCCAGTCTGGCCTGCAGCGTTTCGTTCTCGGCTTCCAGTTCCCTGTTGCTCTCCAGCAGGCCCTCCACCCGGCGGACGACTTCGTGCGGCGCTGCTTTGATTAGACCGGCTATACGGGCCAACTGCTCCTCCCGGTCATTTACATATTGCAGGGCTGCATGGCCCGTAACCGCCTCAATGCGGCGCAGGCCTGCGCCCACGCTGCTTTCCGCAACTAGTTTGAACAGGCCGACTTCCGCCGTATTCTTCAGGTGGGTGCCGCCGCATAGCTCCAGGCTGAAGTCGTTCATCCTGACCACCCTGACACGAGCCCCGTACTTTTCACCGAACAGAGCCGCTGCACCCATGGTTTTGGCCTCGTCTACCGTGGTCTCAAAAATATCAATGGGCAGGTCGCCTAAAACAGAATCATTTACTATTTTTTCAATATCTTTCAATTCATCAGCAGTCGGCGCAGCATGATGGGTAAAGTCGAAGCGCAACCGGCCCGGTTCCACCAGCGAACCAGCCTGGTTAACATGCTCGCCCAAGACTATTTTCAAGGCTTTGTGCAGCAGGTGGGTGGCCGAATGGTTGCGGCAGGTGGCTGCCCGCCTGGCCTCGTTGACCTCTGCCAGCACCTGGTCGTGTTCGCGCAGGATACCTTTAGTAACCCTGCCGCGGTGCACGATCAGGTTTTCCACCGGCCTGGTCACATCATATATTTCCACTGCCAAATCGTCGGCAGTTAGACGGCCCTGGTCGCCCACCTGCCCGCCCGACTCTGCGTAGCAGGGAGTAACGTCCAGGATGAATGAAATTTCTTCACCAGCACGGGCCGATTCGATCCTCTTACCTTCCTGTAAGATAGCCAGCACGCCGGCTCTGGCCGACAGGGCATCATAACCGACAAAATTGGTCTCACCCAATTCTTCACGCATCTGGTTGAAGAGAGCGCCCTGTTCCGATATATAATCAGTTTCTTGTCTGGCGCTGCGGGCCCGCTGCCGCTGGCCCTCCATCGCCAGGTTGAAACCGTCGGTATCTACTGAAAAGCCCTGTTCCCCCGCCATTTCCTGAGTCAGTTCCAGGGGAAAACCATAGGTATCATAAAGCTTGAAAGCGTGAGCGCCCGGGATCACGGCACTGCCCTGTTTTTTTGCTTCCGCCATCAGCCGGCCGAGCATCTCTGTGCCCTGGGCCAGCGTCTCAGAAAAACGTTTTTCCTCGTTGTGGATCACGCCAAGCACGTGGTTTTGCCGTTCAGCCAATTCCGGGTAGGCCCCGGCCATCTGGTGCACTACGGCCCCGCTGACCTTGTAGAGAAAGAGTTCTTCGATACCGAGCAGTCGTCCGAATCGCGCGGCACGCCGCAACAAACGGCGGATCACATAACCACGGCCTTCATTGGAAGGCAGCGCGCCGTCAGTGATGGCAAAGGTAATTGCCCGGCAGTGATCCGCGATCACCTTAAGGGCTGTGTCAACCCTGTTTTCCTTGCCGTATTCCAGGCCGAACAAACCTGCCGTGTAGTCCATTATTTCCCTGAGCAGGTCAGTGTCAAAGTTGGAAGGTACGTCCTGCAACACGGAGGCCACCCTTTCCAGGCCAAATCCCGTGTCTATGCCCTTGCTGGCTAAAGGTGTGTAACGGCCCTCCTCGTCCCGGAAAAACTGGATAAACACCAGATTCCATATTTCCAGGTAGCGGTCACAGTCACAGCCTACGGCGCAGCCGGGCAACCCGCAACCCCTTTCCTCGCCCAGGTCCACATATATTTCCGAACACGGCCCGCAAGGTCCGACACCAATTTCCCAGAAGTTGGTGTCTTTGCCCAGCCGGACAATCCGTTCTGCCGGCAGGCCGACTGTCTTATGCCAGATGTCGTAAGCTTCGTCATCATCCAGGTAGATTGTGACCCATAGCTTGTCCGGCGGCAGACCCAGGTGTTCGGTGACGTATTCCCAGGCCCAGGGAATGGCGCTCTCTTTAAAATAATCACCAAAGGAAAAATTGCCGAGCATTTCGAAAAAAGTATGGTGTCGCGCGGTCCGGCCCACTACTTCAATATCCGGTGTGCGAATACATTTCTGGCAAGTGGTCACCCGCAGAAAGTCCGGTTTGGCCGCACCCGTAAAAAACGGCTTAAAAGGGACCATCCCGGCGGCAGTCCATAAAATACTCGGATCATTTACAGGTATCAGAGAAGCGCTGGGCAGCCTTTTATGGCCCTTGCTCTCAAAAAACCTGAGGTAACTCTCTCTGATTTCATTACCCGTCATCAATTTATAAAACCAGCCTTTATATCTATATTTTTGCGCTCTCATTATACAAAATGTTCCTGTAAAGGTCAAACCAAATAAAA
>CAYMJG010000082.1:0-9240 GCA_964390855.1 uncultured Eubacteriales bacterium
TTGACCGGCATGCCGGCATAATCAGGAGATTTTACAATTTTCATCCCGTCAAAATTCACATATCCGGGCAAAGCGGGGATTAGGCTTGAAGTCACTACATGGGTTGGCAAAAACATTGCTGCTTCAGTCGCTTTTACATTCCGCCTCAGCCATACCTGGCCGTCCATGGGGATGGATAATTCCAGGGGATTCGCAATAGCTTGAAGCTTCTCGGCATTAATGTTATGGAAATCAAAAACAGGAGAGTAGGCCACAAAACAGCAGGTTCCGTCCACGGTGGTGAAGTAATATTTATTCTCACCAGCGTAGAAGAATCCGTCGTTATAGACTGCGGAAAGCAGGGCGGGCTGGTTACTGTCGTCTGCCCGATACAAGTTCAAGATGCCTTTTTCATTGTCCAGGGCTATCCGCAAGTTGTTACCGCCACTGTCGTAGTATCCTTCATAAGCCTTCAGGCCGGACGGAATAACCTGCGCCTTAACCGGCTCCCCGGCTTCTTTCTCCTCTACGGTAATGAGGCCTTTTTCTTCAAGATAAGCCGATAGTACGCTCAAGGCGATCCCCGGTGAGTCGCATTGTGCGCCGCTGGCGATTACAGCTACGGAGATCCGCTGGGACGGGACAGTATAGAGCATTGCGGCATAATGACCTGTGCCGCCGGTTTTTCCATAAGGACGGATGTTTTCGTTAGAAAAGATTTTAAGGTCAGCGAAATCCCAGCCCAGGCCAAAGGGGAAACTATCCCCCGCAAGCTTGCCCTGAAGATCGCTGGGCTGCCTTTTCAGCATCTCCGCTCGCGATTGGGCCGAAAGTATGGCGGAGTCACTGGAAAAAGTGGCGGCGAACCGGCACAGGTCTGCCGCTGTGGATGATATTCCACCCGAACCGAGCAGCGATACTACCTCCAGCGGCTCGCTTTTGCCGTCCGGACGATAGAACCTGGCCGGGGTCATCCCCGCCGGGAGCCGGCCGACACCCAAGCCGGCGTGATCCATGGCCAATGGTTTAAAAATCCGTTCGGTGAGAAAATCACCATAGCTTTGGCCTGTGACCCTGGCCACGATCATTTCCGCCAACGTAAAACCGTCGTTGCAGTAGACAGCCAGTTCCCCCGGCCGGTGCTTGAGGGTGGAGCGGGACAGGGACGCCAGGAGTTCATCGTAAATATTCCGGTTGTACTCTGAACCAAAGCTATTCCAGAAGGTAGATCCGGGCAAACCGGATGAATGGTTGAGCAACATTCTTACCGTAATATCCTGGTACCGCTCATCCGCCATGGTGAATTCAGGAAGATAACCGGTCACGGGATTATCCAAAGCAACCTTGCCCTCGTCCACCAGCAGCATGATCGCTGTAGCGGCAAACACCTTGCTTACAGAGCCGATATTAAATACCGTGTTCTGATCCGCCGCAATGTTTTTCTCCCGGTCGGCCATGCCGTATCCTGCCGCGTAGATCAATTCTCCGTCGTCCATTATGGCTACGGTAGCGCTGTTCGCCGTTCCTGCGGTAATTGCTTCTTCAATCGCGGCGCGGGCCGTGTTTTTGGTATTGTCAAAGGTTTTTGCTCCCTGTGTTTCACCGGCTAAAGCGAAATTTCCCGCACCTGTTACTATGGCCAGCGCCATTATGAGGCAAATTGTCATCAGTAATAGCCTGTTGATCTTGTTTTGCATTACACTCATAAAAACTCCCCCATGCTCATTTGTTTTGGACAACTAATCAGTTTTTATCACTTTGGAAGTGCTTACAGGTAATACAGGATTTACGACCATACGGCATCCCCGGTATACGATATTCGTGACTGGGACAATAGACTCCGCCGCTACCCCTATAAGTCCTCAAGAAGGTCTCGTCATCAGGCGTTAATTCACAAAAAAATGTATATCCACCTACAGGATCAAAAAACTGCCCCCTTCCCCCAACCGCTTGACCAAGCTCTGCATCGGTTAATTGCTTTTTAACAGGCTGCAGCAATTCCTTAAAATCCTCCGTACTCAAATCAAAACCCTTGTTGCTGGCCAGAAGTATCACTTCTTCCAGGATAGTTTTCTCCTGTTCCTGTTCTGTTAAGTTTTTCACCTCGTACCTATTCACAATGCCCTGGTACTCCCGCTTCAAGTCCTCGTCTGTTTCTGTAAGCAGCATAAACCTCATGGCTTGTTCTTTTGACATAATATCAACCTCCTTAATTTTTATCTTTACTGTACCTCCCGGTACCGCAATTATTACCCGCCCCCTGCAGACCGGTTTTTGTCTGCAAAGATTATCCAAGTTTCCCTTTTCTCCGCCGTCCCTCCCCGTCCGCGGCCAGCAGCGCGTGAACAACCATTTGCGGGCTGATATCTCCTCCTTCGTGGTGGATGCTTTCGCCCTCAATACAGGCGCGAACAGCCACCTTTTCCAATTCGACCGGGGGAACGCCGGCCAGGCCCAGATCAGCCAGGGTAGTCGGCAGCCCCGCGCTTTCACAGAAAGAATAGGCCCCGTCAATTAAGGCTTTTGATTTGCCGTTCAGGAACAGGGAAGCTAAAACCCCCAGGGCAACCTTCTCGCCGTGGTAATAATTGTGCGTTCCCGGGAGCTCCGTCAAGCCGTTATGTATAGCGTGGGCCGCGGCAATCCCGCCGCTTTCAAAACCGAGGCCGCTTAGCAGGATATTGGCTTCTATCACATGCTCCAGGGCCGGGGTGACAGCATTGGCTTTACACGAGACCAGCGCGGCTGCACCGTATTCCAAAAGAGTGTCGTAACAGAGCCTGGTTAGGGCATAGGCGGTCAGGGAGCCCAATTCTCCCGCCTCATTTTTGGATTTGGCTTTCCGGCATGATTCCGCCTCAAACCAGGTAGCCAGAGCATCCCCCATACCCGCTACTAAAAAACGTTCCGGGGCATTGGCGATAATCTCAGAATCCACCAGGACCAAATCGGGATTTTTTTTCTGATATTCCACCCGGACTACAACGCCCTCTTCGCTGTACACAACCGCGCAGGCGCTGCAAGGAGCGTCAGTGGAGGCAATAGTAGGGACGACGGCTACGGGGACGCCCAGGCGGTTGGCCACTATCTTGCCTGTGTCAATGGTTTTTCCCCCACCGACGGCAACGACAAACAGGGCCTGACATTCCCGCCCCAGGTTGGCCAGGCGTTCTATTTCCCTGTCGCAGCATTCCCGGTTGAACCTCTCGCAGATTAAGCGAAGTTTTGCTGTTTGCTCCAATATTTTGTCCTTCAGCAACTTCATGGCTGAAGGCGCCATTATGCACAAACCCGTTTTGCCGAGGTTCAACAATTCTTTTTCCAGGCGCCCAATTGCCCCGAAACCCTGTATATAGCGCCCGGGAAATAATGTTTTAGTAATCATCGCTATTTAAACCCCCTTATTGGACTGGTATATTTTCATCATATAACTCCGGGACTAACAAAACGGCTAACGAAATGAATCGAATTTTTGTAAAAAGAAAAGGCCGGTAATGACTTTTGCTGTTTTTCTAGTAATGGGTGTTGCTGATAGGGGCTATCCTTACTCAGTTTGGCTGTTTTACGGTAAAGGACGCTGGGCGCCATGAAGATTTTAACCCGGAAGGATTGACTTTACGCTTAAGCACGTTATATATTAGTAAAAGATGGTATTGCTGCAAAACGGATAACCCGGCTGGTTTTTAGAATCGTTTTGTTGCATTTTTTTTTAAATTTTTTTGATATTTAACCTTTTTGCACTAAGCCGAAGATATTTAAAGAGAACATACTGGTAGGAACAGGGGGAAAATCTATGGTCGGGGAATTTTCTTGTAGAAATGTCTGGAAGCTGCTTCTGGCGCTGGTCATTGGGGTTATGGCCTTTACACCGTTCCTGACAGGCTGCTCTTCACCGGGAGAAACATCAGGAGACACCAAAGAGCCCGCGGCCTTTATTCCCGGAGAACCGCTGGACAAAAACGAGATGCGGATAACTTTTATGGGGACATCGGTTATTCCTCGCAGAGGACAGCAATGCAACAGTGTTTTCGTGGAAACAGGCAACGGGGACAGCTTTATATTCGATATGGGGTCCGGCGTATCGGCCAACTATGTGGCTATGGGAATACCTTATTCCCGCATGGACAAGGTGTTCCTGACCCATCTGCATGCCGACCATATGAGTGACCTGACCACCCTGTATTGTTTCGGGCCGTCGCTGGATCGCAAGACGCCCCTCAGGCTTTTTGGACCCAGCGGCGATACCGCTGATGACGGGACCAGAGCTTTTGCGGAGACTCTAAAACAGCTTACAAAATGGCATGTGGAAAGCTTCAATTTTACCTCAACAGGCCTCAATAACGGCAAGAGCGGATATGACATTGAGGTGAAGGAACTGCCTTATATGGAAGCGGAAGGCATTGCCTATAACGAAAACGGGGTAAAAATTACCCATTTTCCGGCGGTGCACGACCGGAACGGCTCTATCAGCTACAAGCTGGAATGGAACGGCCTTTCAATGGTGTATTCCGGCGATACTAAACCGAGTTATTTCATGACTGACCAGGCTAAAGGAGTTGACGTATTGGTCCATGAAATGGTGGTACCGCCGGAGGTCTGGGCGGCAAAAAATACCGGGTTTAAGCCGGAGGACCGGGGCTGGCAACAAGCTGTCGCTTATACCACCGCTGTTCAGGACTCCTCTCATACTACTCAAAAAGCTTTGGGATATATCCTTCAGCAAACGAACCCCCGGCTGGGGGTGGCAACCCACTTTCAGGTGAATGACGACACGGCGGAGCCTGCCATGAAGGATATCCGCACCTGGTACCAGGGACCCGTCACCCTGGCCAAAGACTTGCTGGTGATTAATGTCTCCAAAGACAGCATCCGGCAGCGTTATGCCCAGGTTTCAGATTATGCCTGGTACCCGGCGCCCAAATTGTATCCCCCGGATCAACTGGCGCCACCGAAGTATCCGTCACCGCTGGCCCAGCTCAACAATGAACTTCTGGAGCAGGTTATTCCGGCAAGGCTCTACGAGGACACGGGGAAGTAAGAAAATAATAGGGTGTCAGGGGGACGGGGTTGTTGACACTTTTTATGATCGGGACTTCGGGATGGCGCTCTTGTATTAATGCGAAAGGAAAGCGGCCAGTCCCCCGCGCCCTTTTTACTTTAAAGCACAATCATGAAATCACCCGGAAACATTCGTGCTATTTTAATGGCCAGCAAGTTTTTCCCGCAGGTATTGTTGCAAGACCCGGGCATGGTTGACTGTGTCGCTTTTGGCGCCGTATAAAAGCGTGATGTCCCCGGCCTCATTCATTTCCAGCAAATGCCTTACCGCAGACTGTTTCAGGGGGTCGGTATCCAGTTCCAGCCTGTACTGTTGGGCAAACGCGTCAAACCTTTCGCTCTTGTGTCCGAACCAGGCGCGAAGTGGCGGGCTTGGGGCAATGTCTTTCAGCCATTCGTCCAGTTGGGCTTTTTGTTTGGCAACACCCCTTGGCCAAAGGCGGTCAACCAATATGCGCCTGCCATCTTTTGTTGCTGCCGGCTCATATATCCGCTTGATTTCTATACCCACATTATCCTCCCTTTCATCGGCCATCCGATGCTGCTGTCCGGACACGATCCGCATAGCGCCGCCACAGGTACGGCTTGTGCCAATAATTGCAGGCAAATGCCGGTTTATCCCAGCGCTTATTCCGCACCTTGATAACCTGATCTGCTAAACCTCACGAAAAACGTTGTGCCGCCGGGGCTTGTCTTGAAGTCTATCCTGGCTTTGTGCCGTTTGGCGATGCTGTAGCAGACGGCCAGGCCCAGCCCGGTGCCGGTGTCCTTGGTGGTGAAAAACGGTGTTCCGATTTTATCAACCGCTTCGGGAGGAATGCCTTTGCCCCTGTCCGCCACCTCCAGGACAACTTCTTCACCTTCCGGGTATGTCTTTATTTTAAGGGTCTCCCCGGAGAGCATCGCTTCCATGCCGTTGCGCGCCAGGTTGTGGATTAGCTGGCGGATCTCTTTTTCATCCAGCTTTAATTTGGGCGCCTCCTGCAGGTCCAGTTCCACAAATTTATCCGTAACCAGGCCGTCCGCCTGCAGTAACGGGAAAATATTTTTGATCAGGGCGTTCAGGTCGCGCTCCTTTAATTCCAATGCCTTATTCCGCGCCAGAGTTAGGTACTCGCTGATGATTGAATTTGCCCTGTCAAGCTCATTGATCATTAAAGCAAGGTATTCTTTGTATTTGGACAAATCGTTTTTCTCACCAAAATATTGCAGGAATCCACGCACCGTCGTCATCGGGTTTCTGATCTCATGAGCAATACCCGCGGCCATCTCCCCGACGAGGTGCAAACGGTCGAGGCGGGCCATCTCCTTTTTGTAGAGATTGTTTTCCGTGATATCTGTGAAAATGGTCCTATAGTTGGGGACGCCGCCGTCGGGGCAACTGTCCGGCACACTCAGGAGTTGTACCTCTATCGTCCTGCCGTTTATGGACGACAGTCTCAGTTCTGTCGAAACCTTCTGGTTGGGCTTAGCGCAGCAACGCAGGTGCTCCAGAAACAGCCTGATATCCTCTTTAGCCACATAGGCGCCCAGCGGCATATCAACCAGTTTAAAAGGTTCCACGCCTAACATTGCGGATCCCGCCAGGTTAATATCCTTTATGCGCCCATGCTTGTCCAGGGTGGCATAACCTACCGGGGCATAATCGTAGAGGACAGCATAACGGTTGCGGGACTCTTCCAATTCCTCCAGGGTTTCCCGGAGCGCCTGGCACTCCGTTTCCAGGCACAGGCGCCTGACTTCCCACTTTTCCCTTCTGCTGTCCTTTTTTGCCCGGCCCGGACCCTTATGCCGCGGGCGCCCGCCCAGCTTAAAAAACCGGGGGCCCGCCTTTTTCACTTTATTTACCACCAATATCACCCCTTATATCCGCCGGTATCGGGCGCCCCGTGAGCCTGTCTGTGTTGCGCATCCGCAGGTCTAAAACTAGGTCCTGTCTTCGATGGCCATCAGGATCATTTCCGCCTTGTTGCCCGGGTTGATAAGGCGGCGGGCGTTGACCAGCATCTTCTTCAGGCCGATTTGCGGAAATTCATGTATAATCTCAAAATTCTCAAAATTGGGGTTGCCGGACAAGATGTCTTCTAATAGGATTTTTAATTGGGGGATATCCCACTGACCGTCCCCCAGTTCAAAGACCTTGCGGCCCAGGGTTTGTCCCGGTGTGACATTAAAGGTGGCATAAAAGGACTTATTTGCGGATTTTACCAGCAAGCCATCGTCCAGAACGAGAAGAGGTTCCCTTACGGTTTCCACAACAGCCTCCGCGTATTCACGCGCTTCCTCAGCCAGGGCGAGCCTTTTAGCGGGCCCGATATCTATATAAGTAATAATCACGCCGTCTATTTTATTTTCCACAGTCCTGAACGGGCGGATTTGCACAGAATACCAGTTGCCGTGCCTGTCCTGGCCCTCCATCTCCATGCCGACAAGGGTTTCCGCCACCTCCTGGATGGCAGCCCCCAGGGAAATATTGCAAAGACCCGTATTGATATCGGTAATAGGCCTACCGATGTCGGCAGCTATCAGTTTAAATACCTTTTCCGCCGGGGGGTTAAAACGGCGGATCCGGTGGTCATGCCCCAGCATGATCACCGGGATGTTGATGCTGCGAAAAAGGTTAAACAAATCGCTGCTGATTTCACTCAATTCAAGATTTCGTTTTTGCATTTCATCATTCAAAGCCGCTAGTTCTTCGTTAGTTGACTGCAATTCTTCCTTGGCTGTTTCCAGCTCTTCGTTCATGCTTTGCAATTCTTCGTTGCTGGATTGTATTTCTTCGTAAGCCGCCCGCAGTTCCTCATTGGCGGTTTTATACTGATCGGTTACTGAACGCAGGTACTCTTTGCTGGCATCGAGTTCATGCCTCAGTTTGTTTAACTCTTTATTGCCGCCTTCCCCAGTCCTTTGTTCCCCCGCCACCATGGCGGCGCCGCCGTTATCCGTTCTCTCGGAGCAGACCCTGTTAAAGGCCTTTTCGAACAAGATCAGGAAGTATTTCTCTCTGTCATTAGGCGCCCCGATAGGGATCACATCAACATTTACAAGTTTGTCAAGGCCGTTATGGAAAACCCGCAGGTTTTCATTTCTAACCGGGCTATTTTCCTGTTTCGCTCTGTTGACGGCGCTGCGCAACCCCGGCGCCAACCCTTCCCGGGCCATCTTGAGCAACTTGATGGTCGGGGTCCCCGATGGAACCTCGAGATAATCACCGGTGCGTCCCCGAAACTGGATAATTTCCAGATCACTGTTGATAATCACGCCTGCCGGAGCGTATTTGCCCAGGACGATGCGGTTGGCTTCTTCTTGAATGTTAAATTTGCGATCACCAGCCGCTCTGGTTTGCTCAGGTATTCCATTCATTTCCAGCGCGGCGGCTGCGAATTCGTCAGTGGTACATCTGGGTATTAAGGGTGTGGGGACAGCTTTTTTTGTATAAATCTTATATTTTTTATCTACCAGATGAAAAAGATTGGAAAACAGGCCGACAGACTCTGAAATCCCCAGTAAAAGAAAACCCCCTTCCCTTAAAGCATAATGAAGGATCGGGAAAAGTTTCTTGTGCAACGCCGGGCCGAAATAGATAATCGCGTTCCTGCAGCTGATTAGGTCCAACCGGGGAAAAGGGGGATCCTTGATCATGTCCTGTCTGGCAAAAATACACATGTCGCGGATCGTTTTGCTGATCTGGTAGCCGTTTTTCACCCTGGAAAAGAAGCGGCTTAGGCGCCCGGGCGCCACATCAGCCTTAATGCCGGGCGGGTAAATGCCTGCCCGCGCTTTATCAATCGAGGCGTCATTAATATCCGTGGCAAATATCCGTATCTTGGGATGGCAGGCATCCAGTTTAAAAAACTCGGCGCATACTATCGCTATGGAATAAACCTCTTCGCCGGTTGAACAGCCCGGCGCCCAAATCCTGATGGTTTCCCAAGGCGCCCTGTTTTCCATCAAAGCGGGCAAAACCTTTATTTTTAAGGCCTCAAAGACCTCTGGATCCCTGAAAAAACTGGTAACATTGATGAGCAAGTCGTGATACAGCTCTTTTACCTCAGCCGGGTTTTCCCGTAGGTAATCCACATAGTCACCCAGATTCTCCATCTTATGCAGGAACATCCTGCGCAAGATCCGCCTTTTTACTGTCAGCTCCCTGTAGCCGGACAAGTCTGTGCCGGTAATCTTTCGTACTATAAAAAATATTTG
>CAYMJG010000083.1:0-9132 GCA_964390855.1 uncultured Eubacteriales bacterium
TTCATTTCCCTGGTTGCAGGTGCGGCTTCCCGCGCACGTCTTTGGCGGGCTGCAGCCCGCCCCCTATCTTCATTTAGAAAGGGTAAATATTTAGGCGTGTCAGGAAAGCGGGAACGGTTGCCCCCCGTTTCATGATACCAAGGGGGGAGAACCCAGGGTTTTCTTGACGCACAACGGAGCGGATTTATCCCGCTAAAGGGGCTATCAAAGGAACCCATGTCAAATTTTCCCCATCTTTCTTTTCCCTTTCACCATCGTCCTCAGTCTAAATTCACCGGAGTCCTTTTTCTTCACATGGTCAATATAATCCTCGAACATTTTTCTGCGCCGGCCTAGTTTTTCTAGAATCTCAATCCGGCATTCAGTCATTGGCCTTCCCCCTTCAGGTGTATAAATACCATTTCCTCCGGTAAACTAATTACCGGTAGATTATACTAGCGAAAATGGAAAAATATGACCCCGGTTCCAGGAATTCAGTTCAAGGGGTTGGACACCCCGCCGCAGGATTTTCTATGAAAATAGGATGCGCGGTCTGCTTCAGCCCCCCGTTGTGCGTGATATCCTTGAGCCGGGCGTCAAACTGCTAAGGGGTGGAATATTGAAACAAATATCTTTTGGGACAGACGGATGGCGCGGTATTCTGGCCGAGGACTTTAATTTTGCCAATGTACGGCTGGTAGCGCGGTCCATAGGCATGTATATACTCAAACAGGGCCTTGCCGCCAGAGGTGTTGTGATTGGTTACGACAACCGCTTTTTTTCTGATCGCTTTGCCGCGGAAATAGCAGAGGTGTTGTCCGGACAGGGCATCCCTGTTTGGCTCACGGAACGCGCAACCCCTACTCCTGTGGTGGCCTTTGCGATTAAACATTACGGCGCCGGTGGGGGAATTATGTTGACAGCCAGCCACAATCCTCCGGAGTATAATGGTATTAAATTTATCCCGGAATACGCCGGCCCCGCCCTGCCGCATATCACGAGTGAGATAGAAAACAACATCAGGAACCTGGGAGGCGCCCCGGGCACGCCGGAAAATCGCGGGGATTGGAAGGCTCCCATAAAAAAAGCAAACCCGTATGTGGATTATGCCCGCCATATTGCCTCACTAGTGGATATTAACGCCATCGGGAAAGCGGGATTTAAGGTGGTTGTAGATCCGATGCATGGCGCCGGGGTCGGTTACCTGGGGAATCTCTTGCTGCATGCGGGGGTTTCTGTTGCCGCAATTCATGATTACAGCGACCCCCTTTTCGGGGGGATCATGCCGGAACCTACCGCTAAATCCCTGGGACTGTTGAGAGAAAAGGTTTTAAACAGCGGGGCCTGTTTGGGTTTGGCCCTGGATGGTGACGCCGACCGTTTCGGTATAATAGACAGCAACGGTGAATTTATCACGCCCAACCAGTTCCTGCCCATTTTACTCCATCACCTGTACGGCATTAAGGGACTGCGGGGACCTGTGGCGCGCACGGTTGCCACTACACATTTGTTGGACAGAATAGCAGCCGGGTACGGCTGGCGGACCATTGAAACACCCGTTGGTTTTAAATACATCTCCCGATGCCTTACTGAAGAAGGCGCCGTGTTGGGCGGCGAGGAGAGCGGGGGCCTGTCCGTGCAGGGCCATGTGCCGGAAAAGGATGGCATCCTGGCGGGTCTCCTGGCAGCGGAAATTGTTGCAGTACACGGCAACAGCCTTAGCGGCCTTATGGAACAAATGGCAGGGGAATTTGGCCGCCTGTACAGTGAGCGCTTGGATATCCGTACCTCCGCGCAAGAGAAGGAACGGGTCCTGGAGATGCTGCAAAATCTGGAACTTAAAACGCTGGGAAAGAGGCGGGTAACCGGCGGAACAACGGCAGACGGGGTTAAAATTTTACTGGAAGGCGGGGCCTGGGTCCTTGTCCGGGCTTCCGGAACCGAACCCCTATTTAGAATCTATGTTGAAGCCGGGACCCTGGAAGAAGTGGATGAAATACAAAAAGATACTAAAGCCCTGCTTGCCCTCTAGTCCGTCAGGGGACCTTCAAAAGGACAAGAAGGCCTATGTGTCGGCCGTTTGGTTGCGCCAGGCGGACAAAATAAGGCGGCTTCAGCCCTCTCCAAGATGCGGGGCTGGGGCCGCGCTTAAGAAAAAAACTATACGGGGAGGATTTGCATAATTGAAGTAGAAATAAAGTAAACGGTGTTGAAATATGGCGAACGGTAAATTTATCTTCAAGGCGACGCTGATGATCGCCTTTTTTATCTTAATGTCCAGGATCCTGGGTCTGGTAAGGGAATCTGTCATAGCCGGCCTGCTGGGGACTACCTACCTGGCGGACGCCTACCAGATGTCCTTAAAGGCGCCAAACATGTTATTCACCATTGTCTGCGGGGCGCTGGCCACCGTGATAGTGCCTGTTTTTACCGAGTATGTTTCCAGGGGTGAAAAACACGAGGCCTGGAAATTGTTTAATACCGTCATTGTCTTAGTAGTTTTCTTCTTCCTGCTTACCTCCGTTGCCGGTATCCTGGCGGCCCCCTTTTTAGTCAAGCTTGTGGCTCCGGGCTTTGCAGGCGCAACAAGGGACCTGACCATCGAGCTCTGGCGAATTATTCTGCCCTGGATGATCTTTGCCGGTCTTGCCTCCCTGTACACCCAGCTTTTAAACGCAAATAACATTTTCGGCCTGCCGGCCTTCAGCAGTTCCGTGAACAATATCTTTATTATTATTTTTGCTCTGACCCTCGGCAAGCTATATGGTGTGCAGGGTCTGTCCCTGGGCACCATGCTGGCCATGGCCGCCATGGCCCTGGTGCAGCTACCCGCTTTGTACAAGGCGGGCTTCCGTATAAATTGGCGGCTGGACTGGCGCCATCCCGGCCTGGCCAAGATATGGCGCCTGGCCGTACCTTCTTTTTTCAGTTTGTCTGTAACCCAGGCCAATGTATTTGTGACCTTTGTATTAGCCTCCTGGCTCGCGGAAGGCAGCGTTTCGTCACTTGGCTATTCGGACAAGTTAATCCAGTTTTCCATCGGTTTGCTTGTTACCGCCCTGACTACCGCCGTGTTCCCCACTATTTCCCGGCTGGCCGCCGAGAAAAAAATGGAGGATTTTGCAGCCACCCTGGTCGGCGCGCTTAAGGTTGTTTTCGCGGGGATTATTGCCGCCAGCGTAGGCCTGATCACCCTGGGCCATCCCATTGTAAATTTTGTTTACGGGTCAGGGGCTTTCGACCAAAATTCCGTGGAAATGACCACCACTGCCCTAATATGCTATTCCGTGGGCACTGTAGGTTTTGCCGCCGGCCTTCTTTTAACCCGTGGTTTTTACTCCCTGCAGGACACCCGTACCCCGCTTAAAATAAGTATTATCCAGGTGTTGATAAACCTGGGACTGAGCCTGCTGCTAATCGGTGTCCTGCAGCACGCCGGACTTGCTCTGGCCAGTTCCCTGGCCAACCTGGCCTATATGGCCTTGCTGATGTGGTACCTGGGGAAAAAAATACCCGGCCTGTACCGGGACGGCCTGTGGAAATTTTTGCTGAAAGTGATTATCGCCGCTGTTCTGATGGCTTCGGTATGTTATGTTGCCGGTGGGGCCCTTGCGGGGGTGGCGCAGGGTAAAATCGGCCTGGCAATTCAAATTGTCCTCGCCGGTGGCGCCGGTTTGCTGGTTTTTGTGGCTGCATTTTTTGTCATGCGGGTGGAAGAAGCTTTCTTACTCTGGCGATCTATTAGAAATGCCCTGAGGGAAAGGAAGGCGTGAAAGCGTTTTCATTAACTGCCGCCTTGAATTGCTTAAGGTTCACAGGGCCAAGGTGTCAACAATCCCGTCCCCTTGACACTCCCCCTGACGCTCACAAAAGGTGTCAACAACCCCGTCCCCCTGACACCCCCTTGGCGCTCGGGGACTGTAACCCCCGCCAATGCGGCCGCATATGCTGGCGGCAGGGGGTGTGAGCCGTGCTGTTCAAAATTTCCGACCTTGGCCTGCGGGATATAGTAAACCTGGTTGACGGGACGAAACTTGGCCCTGTCAATGATGCTTACATTGATCTGGAAACCGGAAAAGTCGCGTCCCTGGTGATTTCAGGCGGCAGGAGGCGTTTTGGGATCCTGCCCGCCGGCAGGAATGTGATCGTGCCCTGGGAAAAAATAAAAAGGATCGGCGCAGATACTGTTCTTGTAGAGTTGGAAAACTAAAATTTAACCCATTGATGCCGGCATTGTGTTAACCGGACCCGGTAAGGTTTGACATGGATATTGGTATTTTGTTAGAATGGCTTACAAGCATTAATTCTTGCCACATTTTAGTAGGGGACTGGCATTAACTAATTCGAACCTCTGCCTTTGAGGTTTGCTTTTATGTTTAAGCTATTTCCAGATTAAGGAGGAATTGTAATGGACAGGCGGTTATTTACATCTGAATCTGTAACAGAGGGACACCCAGATAAGGTTGCCGATCAGATATCTGACGCTGTGCTGGACGCCATATTTGAAGAGGATCCATTTGCCCGTGTGGCCTGTGAAACCCTTGTTACAACCGGACTGGTCCTGGTGGGCGGTGAAATTACCACAAAATGTTATGCTGATATCCCCAAGGTTGTCCGGCAGACAATTTGCGATATAGGCTACACCAGGGCAAAATACGGTTTTGACTGCGATACCTGCGCTGTCCTCACCTCTATAGACGAACAGTCCGGCGATATTGCCCTGGGGGTGGACAGGTCCCTTGAAACCCGGGATCGCGGGGAGGAATTTGACTCTTACGATCTGATCGGCGCCGGCGATCAGGGCATGATGTTCGGCTATGCCACAAACGAAACCCCTGAATTGATGCCGCTGCCTGTCGCCACGGCCCACCGCCTGGCCAGGCGCCTTGCCGATGTACGCAAAAGCGGCGCCATTCCCTATTTGCGGCCGGATGGAAAGACACAGGTAACCGTTGAATATGAAAATGGGCGGCCCTTGCGTATGGATGCTATTGTGGTATCGACCCAGCATCACCCCGAGGTGGAACTGGCGGTGATTCGGGAAGATGTAATTGAAAAGGTGATCAAGGATGTCGTAACACCGGAATTTATTGATCAAAACACAAGGGTTTTTGTCAACCCGACAGGACGGTTTGTCATCGGCGGCCCCCAGGGAGATACCGGTCTCACCGGCAGGAAGATCATTGTGGATACATACGGCGGTATGGCCAGACACGGCGGAGGCGCTTTTTCGGGTAAGGATCCGACCAAGGTCGATCGGTCAGCCAGCTATGCCGCACGCTATGTGGCAAAAAATATCGTTGCCGCCGGTCTTGCCGACAAATGCGAGTTTCAGGTCGCTTACGCCATTGGAGTGGCGCAGCCTGTCTCAATTGCTATCGACACATTCGGCACCGGCAAAATTGACGAACAGCAGTTGATTAAACTGGTGCGGGAGCATTTTGATCTGCGCCCCGCGGCTATAATTGAGGATTTGTGCCTGCGCCGGCCGATATACAAGCAGGTGGCAGCATACGGGCATTTTGGCAGGATTGATCTGGACTTGCCCTGGGAGGCGACCGACAGAGCCGATCAGCTCAGGCGCGCGGTAGGCTTGTAGCAGGTAATTGCTCCTACAATTATTAGAGGTCAGCCGTCAGATGCCCGATGCCGGACGTCTATCGACTGACCTCTAACCTTTTCCAGAAAGCATTATCCTGTGGGGCCGGCTTCAGCCCGCCAGCCCAGGTTCTATTTCCGTTCTATTTTCCCGTCCACTCTTTTACCTTTTCCTGGTTATCCCCAATCCACTTGGCGGCTGCCGCGGCGGGCTCCATGCCGTTTTCAATATCCAGCATCACTGTCTCCATGTCGGCGGCGCTCCAGTTGAATTTGTCCAGTATGTCGTAAACAGCCGGATTGTCCTCTTTCAACCCTTTGCGTACGATGGTGTGGATGAATTCTTCAGCGCCGTATACTTCTTTGGGATCATCCAGGTATTTAAGGTCCCACTTGGCAAATTTCCAGTGCGGCGTCCAGCCGGTGACCACAATCCATTCCCCTTTATCAGCGGCTTTTTTCAGGGCTGCCGCCATGCCGGCGCTGCTGCTGCTTTGCAGCTGCAGATCCAGGTTGTAGTCCTCGATGGCCTGCTCCGTAGCCATCATGATCCCGGCACCCGGCTCAATGCCGGTTATTTTCCCCTGGAACCGGTCCTTAACGCCATTGAGTTCTTCAATCGAGTTGATTGTCACATATTCCGGGACCACCAGGCCGATTTTAGCGCCGGAAAGGTTGGGCCCGAGGTCTTCTACCTTGTCCTTGACCTGGGCGTAGTAATCCTTGTGGGTTGCGGGCAGCCAGGCGGCGACAATGCCGTCAAAATCACCCTCGCTCACGCCCAGCCACATGGGTGAGGCGTCTACTGCAATAATTGATACCTCATAGCCTTCGTTTTCCAATACCTTTTTAATCACATTGGTGCTGGCAATTTCAGAATCCCACTGCACATAGCCCAGTTTAACCGGTCCTTTTGCTCCCGCGCCTTGTTGCTGCGCCTGCTCCCCGCAACCGGCCATTACTCCGGCAAACAGTGCAACAGCGACTAGCAACCCTACCAATTTTGCCATCCTTTTCAACATTTAACAACCTCCCTATTTTATTTAAAATTTTATCCTGCCTTTTTCACTCAGGCTTTGCGTTACCCGATCCAGGATAACGGCCATGATTACAATGGCCAGCCCTCCTTCAAACCCTTTGGCGATATTGAGCCTGGAAATGCCCGCCAGCACCTCAGTGCCAAGTCCGCCGGCGCCAATCATGGCGGCAATTACGACCATGGACAGGGAAAGCATAATACACTGGTTGACCCCGGCCATAATAGTAGGCAAGGCCAGTGGGATCTGGACCTTTATAAGTTTTTGCCACTCCGTGGAACCAAAAGCGTCTGTGGCTTCCACCAACTCAACCGGCACCTGCCTGATGCCCAGTCCGGTGAGGCGGATCGTCGGCGGCATGGCAAACACGACTGTGGCAAAAAGCCCCGGCACCCGGCCCAACCCGAAGAATAACACCGCCGGAATCAGGTAAACAAAAGCAGGCATGGTCTGCATGAAGTCCAGCAAAGGCATCATTAACTTATGAGCCGTCTCGCTCCTGGCCGAAAGAATACCCAGTGGTATACCCAGGAGCAGGGCCAGGGCGGTAGAGGCCAGAACCAGGGCCAGAGTTTCCACGGAAGGTCCCCACAACCTCAGATTGTAGATCAGCAACAGGCCGGCGGCAGTGCCTATGGCTGTCTTGCGATTGGCAATAAACCAAACCAGAATGAACACCAGGACAATAATAATTAGCGGGTGCACGGCTAAAAAAACCGTTTCAATACCGGCTACCAATTTTTCAATGACTTTCGTGATCAAAACAAACAGCCAATCCAAATAGACTTGAGCCCAGTCAATTATTTGCTCAACCCATAGACCAATAGGTATTTTAGTCAAAATTATTTCCTCTCCTGACCATGCCGGCCAGTACCGAACCTTTAACCAGTATGCCGGCCAGTTTGCCGTCGTCCCGGGTCACAGCGACGGGGAACTTTGTTTCTGCTATTACGGGAATGATATCTATAACCGGAGTGTCCACACTAACCCTGGGCACATCTTCGATAACGATGTGCTTCAGTTCTTCTCTTTGTTCTTTTACGGCCTGGAGTGCGTCCTCTGCCAGGACAATACCGGCCAGCCTGCGCTCCCTGCTGACAACAAAAATACTTGAGATGCCGTGTTCCCTCATCAGGCGCAGGGCTACACGAGGCCCATCACGTAAAAAAACTACCGGATCCGGTGGTTTCATTACTCCTTCTGCTGTTAATACCTTTGTTCTGTCAACGTCCTCGACAAACTTCTCGACGTAACCGTTCACCGGGTTGGTGAGAATATCCTCAGCCGTACCGATTTGCACAATAGTGCCGTTATTCATCAGGGCGATATGATCACCGATTTTCAAGGCCTCGTCCAGGTCATGGGTAACAAAAATGATTGTCTTGTTCAGGGAACTGTGCAGGGATAGGAGCTCGTCCTGCATACTTTTACGGATCAGCGGATCCAGGGCGCTGAAAGCTTCGTCCATCAGCAGGATGTCCGGATTGTTGGCCAGAGCCCGGGCCAGGCCCACCCGTTGCCGCATACCGCCGCTCAGCTGTTGCGGCATACTGTTTTCCCAACCTTTTAGACCTACCGTCTCCAAAACCTGCACCGCTTTCTCCCGCCGCTGCGCTTTTGGAACACCCTGTATCTCCAGGCCGTAAGCCACATTATCCAGGACAGTGCGGTGGGGAAATAAAGCAAAATTTTGGAACACCATGCTGATATTTTTCCTGCGCATTTCCCTGATGGCCTGCGGCCCCGCCGCGGTTATTTCCTCGCCATCTATGGAAATAACGCCGCTGGTGGGCTCAATCAGCCGGTTAATACATCTCAGTAAGGTTGATTTGCCGCATCCCGACAAACCCATTAATACGAAGACCTCACCTTCGTTTACCGAAAAGTTTATATCATATATCCCAACGGTTTGATTGACCTTCTCCAGTATTTCGCTCTTGGAGCAACCCTTTTTCAACAGCTTAAGGGCCTTTTCGGGGTGGTCGCCAAAAACCTTTACCAGATTTTTTACAATTATTTTGCTCATCAAGACCTCCCGGTTGTAAACCATAGCACTAAATCCATCCACAGAAGACAGTTACTGTTAGGCAACCTCACCTGAATTGGCAAGTTGTCACATTTAAAATATTATAACAAAGATTTATTTGCCGTGTCTAGTAATGTATTTGATAAATTATTAACTGGCTTGCTAATTATTCCTTACCTCTCCTATTCCCCGCCAATCACCCCCCGGCGGGTTTTCGCATATTTTGCAGGAGGGGGTGAAAGAATGCAGCCGTTTTCCCTGCTGGTTTTTTCAGCAACTGCGGTTGTCTTGTTGTGGAGGATATGGCGCCTATGCAAAAGAAAACAGTTGCCGCCGGGCGGTATAAAAATATGGATTATTGTTAAGAACCAGGAGCAGTGGATAGAGGGGTTCGTGCGCAAATTATTCTGGGTGGCCCGGGATTCTGACAGTCTCGTGGTATATATAGAAGACGACAACTCCCGCGACTGCACGGCTGAAATTCTTTTTCGC
>CAYMJG010000084.1:0-9109 GCA_964390855.1 uncultured Eubacteriales bacterium
AGACGGGGTGATGGTTTTGCAGGGCGCTCCTGTAGACCTTTCCCAATGGCGTTCCCGCTTGAGCAAAGCCGGGCTGATCAAGGTAACCGGCCAGGTTTCACGGGTGATTGGGTTGACAGTTGAAGTGCACGGCATTAACGCCCCCATCGGCGAGGTCTGTGAGATTATGGCGCCTGGTGAGAAGGAGCCGATCCTGGCCGAGGTGGTCGGTTTCCGCGACGGTATTTCCCTATTAATGCCGCTGGGCGAACTAAGGGGAGTTTACCAGGGATGCGATGTTGTACCCACCGGTAAACCATTTAATGTCAAGGCCGGGGTCCAGCTGCTCGGCAGGGTTTTAAACGGACTGGGCGAACCGCTGGACGCCAATGGTTCCCTGGAAGGCGACTTTACCGGGTATCCGGTCAACAACCGCCCGCCCAACCCGCTGACGCGAAGGCGCATTACCGATGTCATGTCTACCGGGGTGCGTGCCGTGGACGCCCTGCTGACCTGCGGCCGCGGCCAGAGGATTGGTATTTTCGCTGGCAGCGGTGTGGGGAAAAGCACGCTTTTGGGGATGATCTCCAGATACAGCAGCGCCGATATAAACGTGATCGGGCTGATTGGTGAAAGAGGCCGCGAGGTCCTTGACTTTATTGAGGAAGACCTGGGACCGGAGGGTTTGGCGAAGTCCGTGGTGGTGGTGGCCACTTCGGAACAGCCGGCGCTGGTACGCCTGAAAGGAGCCTTTGTGGCCTGTGCGATTGCCGAGTATTTCCGCGACCAGGGCAAGGATGTCCTGCTGATGATGGACTCTGTCACCAGGTTTGCCATGGCCCAGCGGGAAGTAGGCCTGTCCATCGGCGAGCCGCCGGCCACCAAGGGTTATACCCCGTCGGTGTTTGCGCTTCTGCCCAGGCTTTTGGAGCGGCCCGGCATGTCACATAACGGTTCGATAACCGCTTTTTTTACCGTGCTGGTCGACGGTGACGATTTCAACGAACCGATTTCAGACGCGGTCCGGGGGATCCTTGACGGTCATATTATCCTTTCCCGTTCCCTGGCGGCGGCCAACCATTTCCCGGCGGTGGACGTGCTCAGCAGCGTCAGCCGCCTGATGCCGGATATTACTCAGAAGGAACACCAGGCGGCGGCGGGGAGGTTGCGCGATCTTCTGGCCGCCTACCAAAAGACTGAGGACCTGATTAATATCGGCGCCTATGTCAGCGGTTCCAACCCGCATGTTGATCGGGCCATTGCCGCCTATCCCGGGATAGTTGACTTCCTCAAGCAGGATTTGCATGAACATACCGAGTACAGCCAAACGTTGCGGCTGCTGGAAAAGGTGGCGGGCAAAGGGGTGACCGGCAATAGCTAGGTTTAGGTTTCACCTGGAGCCGGTCCTGTCACAGCGGCGGACCAGGGAAGAAGCGGCGGAGCAGGCGCTGTTTCTGGCCCGCAACGAATATAACAGGCGTCTGGCCTTGCTGGCAAACACGGAAAAACACCTGGAGCAATCACTTGACAAGGCCAACGGCGCAGGTATTGACGTGTTCAATGAAATGCACCTTGACCTTTACCGGCAATCATTAACAGAAAAAATTGCCGGCCAAAAAGAAGACGCCGACAGGGCGGCCGAGGCGGTTGAGGACAGCCGCAAAAAAGCTGTTAAGGCCAGGCAGGACCGCCAGGCCATAGAAAAAATCAAGGATAAACACCTGGACATTTTTAGGCGTGAGGAAGCGGCCAGGGAGCAAAAAGCAGTTGACGAAATGGCCCTATACAGCCATTTTCGTTCAACGGAATAGAGCGTAATATTGAAAGGAGGTGAAAAATTGGAGCTCACAAGTATTGATCAAACAGCTTCTTATTCTGGGAGAGGCGCGGGACCCCCCGCCAACCGGACCGACCCGGACGGCTTTGATTCAGCCATGGCTGCGGTAATGGCGCTTCTTGCGCCCGGTCCGGGCGGCCCTGTTCAGGAAGGACAAACAAAGGGATTGCCATCAAATGAGGCAGACGGCGGACAGTCATCCCATTTCGCTGGAGAAGCGGGCGGCGGCCGGCAAACAGTTTTACAGGAGATCCGGCCAAACGGCAGCTTTTCCGCGCAGGGGGAGCCCGCCGGGACGGCGCCTGCCGGTCTGGGTGATCTGCCCGGTTACTGCCCGGAAGCGGCGCCGGAAAACACCGCACCCGCACCGGGACAGGCTATAGCTACGGCGGACGGCGCAACAAAGGGAACACCGTCAATTGAGGACACCGGCAGGCCGCTGTGGCAATTTGCCGGGGCAGCCGGCGCCGGATTAAACAGCCTGTCCGGCGATGAAGCGGGATTGGGGCGCAATAGTTCCGTTCCGGGACAGGCAGAGGCCGCGCCGGACGGGGCGGCAAAGGGGACGCCGTCAATTGAGGACGCCGGCAGGCCGCTGTGGCAAGCCGCTGGGGCAGTAAGCGCCGGTAGTGTCCGGGAAGAAACGGCCGTCTTTTTACAGGAGACCGCGGCTAAAGGTAACCCTATGCCGGGTGCTCAGCCTACCGGGGAAGGTTATTCCGGACTGAGGTTCCCGCCCGCTGATAATGCGGAGCCGGCGCTTGCAACACCTGCCCGGGGACAGGCTGCCCCCGCGCTGGACGATGCGGCAAAGGGGATGCCGTCAATTGACACAGCCGGCGGTTCACCGGTGCAATCCACCGGAGCAGCCGCGACCGGTGGCAGCCGGCAGCAAACCGGAACCGTTTTACCGGGCGCAGCGCCGCAAGGCAGCCTAATTCCAGGTGCGGAGCCTGCCGGGGCAGGGCCGCCGGGATCGGGTCCCCTTCAGGGTTATGTTGCCGGGACAGCGCCGGAAAATCTTGTTCCGGGGCAGGCGGCGGCCATACCGGACGGGGTAACAAAGGAGTCGCCCCCCATTGAAACCGTGGCTTCGGCCGGACAGGCAGGCGACATGGCGGAAACGGCGTCAGGGAAAAAAGGCGCCGGGATGCCGGGCGCCCCGGAGGCGGGTCAGCGGGCCCCCGCCGGACAAGCGGAAGCTGTGTTTGAAATTGCGTGGGGACAAGGCCGGGGTGAAGCCGAAAGGGCCGGTGGAACATTAAATGACGGGCCTTCACGGGGAGTTGCCACCAATGAAATAAGTGCCGCCGCAGAAGCCAAACAGGGATCCGGCAATAGCCCGGGGGAGGCGCCGCAGCCTGACCCGGTACAAGTAAACACTGCCGGAATACCGCAGGGTTCAGCCAAAAGCCAGGCAGGCGTTGCCCTGCCGGACCTGAAAGATGCGCTGGTGCGGGAAATCAGGCATTTTCACGACGCCCGCAAAGACGCCCCGGCGCGGATTCAGCTCAAGCTGGAACCGGAGAGCCTGGGCAAGCTCACAATAAGTATATCTTACAGCAAGGGCGCCCTGAATGCCCATTTTTACACAGGCAGCGAACATGTCAGGGAAATTTTGCAGGGTTCCCTCCAGCAATTGAGAGAAAACCTGGGCCGGCAGGAACTAACCCTGGACCAGGCGTTTGTGTTCGTGAGCGGCGAAAACAGCGGCGACAGCGCAGGCAACCGGACGGCGTATGAAAACAGGCGGGACGGATATTTCCCAAACAGCCGCCACGCCGCCCAGCCAAACCCGGCGCCGGGCGATTACCGCCGGCAGGATGCCTGCTATCCGGGTGTAAACTACTTGGTTTAAAAGGGGTGGAAAAATGCAGGTTAGTGCGACTGGTGATGAATACAGGCAGCCCGGCGATCAGACCAGGTCTGTCACAAAATCACTTGACAAGGATGCCTTTTTAAGGCTCCTGGTGGAACAATTAAAGAATCAGGACCCGATGAACCCGCAGGATTCAGGCGAATTTATCGCTCAGTTGACCACCTTCAGCAATCTAGAGCAGTTAACCAACCTGAATAACGAGGTGCAGCAGATGAAGCGCAGCCTGGATATGATGCAAGCGTCGGCCTTGATTGGCAAGCTGGTTGAAATCCAGACACTGGACGGGACTGTTTCAGGAATTGTGGAAAAAGTGTCGGTCGGCGCCGGTAATGTAAATGTGTTTGTGGGCGGCGCTCAATACGGCATAGACACCATCACCCTGATAGAAGGCGAGATATGATCAAAAATATTAATTCAATACCGCCGGTAATGCCGTCTCCGCCGGACGCAAAAACAAGCCGCGGACCCTCCGGCGTTAAGGGAGACGGCGTATTCCAAAAGGCGTTGCAAGGGGAACTGGAAAAAAATCGCGGGCTGCAATTCTCGGCGCACGCGGCAAAGCGTCTCAGGGAACGCAACATTGCCCTGGCCGGCGAGGACCTGGCCAAAATCAGCAAAGCCATGAACCGGGCCGCGGCCAAGGGGTCACGGGATTCACTGATTATCTATGGCGATCTGGCGCTGGTTGCCAGCGTGCGCAATAAAACGGTGGTGACCGCCCTGGACGGCAAATCATTGCAAGAGCATGTCTTCACCAACATCGACAGCGCCGTCATTGTAAAATAGCAAAGCTAAAACACCGATTAATAATTACCCACTAATTGCTAAAATCGCAGCCGGCCCGGAAGGAGGCTGCGCGGCCGCCGAACGACAGAAGCGGCCCCACCAAAAAGGAGGAATATATAATGATCAGATCACTTTACTCCGGTGTTTCGGGCATGAAAAACCACCAGGTGCGCATGGACGTGATCGGCAACAACATCGCCAACGTCAATACATCCGGTTACAAGAGCAGCCTGACTAACTTTCAAGATACCCTTTACCAGACGATCCGTTCCGCCAGCGCCGGGGACGACAATCTGGGCGGGCTTAACCCCACCCAGGTAGGACTGGGCGTGCTGGTTTCCAGCATCACCAGCAACATGGGTCAGGGGAACCTGCAGTCAACGGGCCGCAGTCTCGACCTGGCCATCCAGGGCAACGGCTGGTTCGTCGTTTCCAGCAGCTGCGACAGCCCGGACGAAACCAATACCTATTACACCAGGGAAGGCGTGTTCTACATTGACAGCGCCGGCTATGTGATTAACTCCAACGGCTACTACTTACTCGATGAGAGCGGCAGTTCAATAGATCTGGGCGATAACGGGGTGGCCACCTTGAACATTTCCCAGACCGGGGAGATAACGGGCACGGATCTGGAAGGTAATGATCTGGATACATTCAGAATTGGTTTGGCCATGTTTCCCAACCAGGAAGGCCTGGAGAGGGCCGGGAAGAACCTCTTCCAGGTTAGTGATGCCAGCGGCGACCCAATTGAGGGGAATCCGGGGGAGGGTGGTTTCGGCGTCATTAACTCCCACTACCTGGAGATGTCCAACGTTGATCTGACCGATGAATTTACCAATATGATCATCACCCAGCGGGGCTACCAGGCCAGCGCCAGAACCATCACCGCGTCAGATGAAATGCTGCAGGAACTGTTGAATATCAAACGTTAACCCGGCGCCAAATTAAATCAGCAGGTGTAAAACGGCAATAAAAGCAGGTGTGAAGACGATGAGTAAAAAAATAAAAACCGTACTGATTGCCATAGTTGTTCTGGCAGCCCTGGCCGGATCATTTGCCGGCGCTTATACCTACTTCAGCCAGCCTGCCGACCCGCCCGGCAAGGTAAAAAAAGCGGCGCCGATCGAAAGTTTGGACATCGGGGAATTGATTGTCAATCTCGGCGGGGGCAGCCATTACCTGAGGGTCAAGGTAACCATTGAGTACCCCAAAGACAAGGCCCTGGCAGCGGAATTGCAAAAGAAAAGGCATACTGTCGCGGACGCTATTATCACCGCCCTGCGCAGCAAGACATATGCGGAGGTCAGCGCGGCGGAATCGACAGAGGCGTTAAAGGAAAGCATTATCGAGGAAGTCAACAGCCATCTTCAGTGGGGTGAAATAACCGGGGTGTTTTTCACCGATTTCCTGGTCCAGTAAAGGCCTGCGGGCGCCGGGCCAGATATACCCGGGAGGGAAATGCTTGTGTTGAATGACGAGGAAATTAAATCTTTTCTATCCCGCAGGGGCACGCCGGGGAACGGCGTCAAAAGAGCCCAGTTTCCCAACCTGCGGCCGGCAAAAGGGATCAACCTGGTTTCAACCAGCGTGTCCCACTTGGAGGACGTGCAGATTGAATTAAGCGCGGAGCTGGGCCAGGCCAGCCTCAAGGTTAAAGAAGTGCTGAGTTTGGCCCCGGGTTCCGTAATTAGATTGAACAAGGCCGTCGGTGATGAAATAGAGGTAAAAATGAACCAGTTGCGCTTCGCGCGGGGAGAAGTCGTTGTGGTTAACGACAGTTTCGGCGTGCGGATACTTGCCGTCAATCACTCCTACCACTTAAATCTGACCGAGGGATTGACATGAGCGGCGATCTGATTTGGGCCGTGGTGCGGATGCTGCTGGCCCTGCCCGTAGTCCTGGGGTTGATCTATCTGGTTTTGAAATACGGTCTGGCCAGGCGGTATGTGACGCCTGCCGGGCGATGCCGGATGAAGCTGGTTGAACAGCTTCCCCTGGGGCCCAAGTCGACCTTGAGCCTGGTTACCCTGGGCGGCGTCTATTATCTTCTCGCCCATCAGGAAAATTCTATCAGCCTGGTCAAAGAACTGAGCGAACTGCCCGAAGTGGAGCAGCTTGAAACTGCCGGCGTTATGGAATTAACGCCCCACTCTGTCCAGGACTATGACCTGGGCCGGACGACCGGTGAAACTACCGTCGATAAGCATTCACCCGGCAGGGCGGGAGAGATAATTATTTTGCGGCTTAAAAAGCTGGGCGGGCAAATTTCCTACATGCGCAGGTATGTTAAGGACAGGCTGACCGGCAGGGCGACGGACGGGGGCAAGGGTGAAAAAAAAATTGAGAATTAAATTCCCGGTACTTTTGCTGGCGGCGGCCCTGGTTCTTTTGTTTGCCAGGGAAGCCGCCGCCGCTCCCTTCCCGTTTTTTGATTTAAACATCCGGCCCGCGGACAGCCCCGAGCAGGTAGTGGACAGCGTTAAACTGCTGGTTCTGCTGACTCTCCTGGCCATGGCGCCGGCATTTCTGATTATGATGACTTCCTTTACCAGGATTGTCATTGTCCTGTCACTGCTGCGCAGCGCCCTGGGGGTGCAAGCGGCGCCCGCCAACCAGATCATTATCGGGCTGGCGCTCTTTCTGACAATATTTATAATGGGGCCCACCTACAAACAGGTTAACGAACAGGCTGTGCAGCCCTATTTAAGAAGTGAAATTAGCCAGGAGGAAGCCCAGCAGCTGGGCGCCGGGCCGTTGTCCGACTTTATGCTGCGGCAGACCCGGGAGAAGGACCTGGCCCTGTTTGTCAGCCTGGCTAAAATAGACAGGCCTGAAAAACCGGAAGATGTCCCTTTGCATGTGGTTATTCCCTCGTTTGTGATTAGTGAGCTGAAGACTGCCTTTGAAATAGGGTTCTTGCTTTTCGTCCCTTTTCTGGTGATTGATATGGTGGTGGCCAGCATCCTGATGTCCATGGGCATGTTTATGCTGCCGCCGATTATGATTGCGCTGCCCTTCAAACTGCTTCTGTTTGTGATGGTGGACGGCTGGTACCTGGTTGTTAAGTCTCTTGTGGAGAGTTTTAGATAGAGGTGAGATGGGGTTGACCCAGACCTTTGTGATCCATCTGGCCCGTGACGCCCTTTTTTTGGTTTTGATCCTGGCCGGTCCGGCCATGGGCACAGCCCTTTTTATTGGGCTGATCATCAGCGTCCTGCAGGCCACCACCCAGATACAAGACCAGATGTTGAATATGGCGCCGAAAATTATATGTGTGTTTTTAGTGATCCTTTTGCTCGGATCCTGGCTGCTGAACAGCGCCATCACCTTTACAACCGACTTATATACGCAGATTCCAAATCTAATACGCTAGCAGGGGATGAGATTTGCCTGACTTGGATCAGTTGCCACTTTTCTTTCTGGTTTTTTTAAGGGCCCTGGCCTTCATGGTTTCCGGACCGTTGCTTTCTTTTGGCGGGATCCCGGCGTTGTTCAAGATTGGCTTTTCCCTGGCCCTGGCCGTGGTTGCCTATCCGCTGGCGGCGCCGGAAAACCTGGCCGGCGTGCCCGGTGACGCCTGGGGTTACGGGCTGGCCGTGGTCAGTGAGACCGGGTTGGGGCTATTGCTGGGCGTCGCGGTAACGATGATCTTGAACGGCATCAGGATGGCCGGGCAGTTTATCGATTTTCAGATCGGTTATTCCATGGCCAACCTGATCGATCCGGTGAACAATGTACAAAACACATTGCTGGCCCAGTATCTCTATCTTTTGGCGCTGGTGTTCTGGTTTTTAATTGACGGCCACTATTCGCTGATCACCGGGCTGGCCGCCAGCTACCAGATAGTGCCGATTAATGCCGCTTCTTTTGACGGCGGCGTCATTTACACGCTGATAAAAATATTTTCCGGCGCCTTTACCATCGGCCTTAAGGTGGCCGCGCCGATACTGGCGGTCCTGCTAATGTGCGATCTGACCCTGGGTTTTCTGGCCCGCACCACCCCGCAGATCAATGTTTTTATCACCGGTTTTCCGATCAAGATAGCGGCCGGTTTGCTGACCCTGAGCCTGTTGATCCCCTTGCTGGGGACAATGCTCCGTTTCTTGTTCAGCACCATTGAAAAAGATTTATACACCTTGATGAAAGTGCAGTTATAATATGGCCGGAAGCGCGCAGGAAAAAACAGAACAGGCAACGCCGCGACGAATACAGGAGGCGCGGAAAAAAGGGCAGGTGGCCAGAAGCGCCGATTTGACGGGGGCGCTGCTTTTGCTGGCGATGATCACCCTGCTGTATATGCTCAAGGGGCAATTTATACTGGATCTGCAGCAATACCTGACCAGTTATTTTAGTAATGCGGCCCGGGCGGGGATCCAGGGAAACAACTTGCTTGCGCTTCTAAACGACGCGGTACTGTTTACATTGAAGATAATCGCCCCCTTTTTTGGGGTGGCCGTTCTGGTAGTTCTAGCCGCCAATCTGGCCCAGGTGGGCTTTATGTTTTCAACTGAATCCTTGCGCCCAAAACCCAATGTCCTGAACCCGGTTGCGGGTTTGCAAAGGATGTTTTCCCTGCGCAGCCTGGTGGAGCTGGTCAAGTCCGTATTAAAATTTACAATCATCGGCGG
>CAYMJG010000085.1:0-8962 GCA_964390855.1 uncultured Eubacteriales bacterium
CCCTGCCAAAACTAGAATTCAAGTGTCAATTTCTTTCTTAATTATAGCAGAATCTCCAAAACATCACTTTAATTTTATTTTACCGCAGAGAAAAAATTTTCCTGACGCAAACCGGTTGGGGACAGGCAGTTGCGGGTCATTTTATGGCTGACCATATTTTCTGTTTTTTCAAAAAAGGATTTTTTGATTTTTTTACATAATAGTAAGTTATGGCAAAGTCGTTTCTCTAAGAAAGGAGATTGCAGTGTCTCAAGGGCCCTTGACGGTGGGAACAGCCGCGCCGCGGGCGGACGCCCCGGCGAAGGTGACGGGAAAAGAGCGCTACGCCGCCGACTATTATCCTGAAAACCTGCTTTGGTGCGGTGTTAAGCGCCCGGCGCACGCCCATGCCTTGATCCGGCGCATCGACATTTCCCGGGCAAAAGAAATAACCGGCGTGACAGCCGTCCTCACCCATAAAGACATAACCGGCGGCAACCGCCTGGGCATTTTGGAAAAAGACCAGCCGGTACTGGCCGACGGTGTTGTCCGGCACTATGGCGACTCAGTGGCGCTGGTGCTGGCCGAGTCCAAAGAAATCCTGCGGCAGGCGCTGGAGTCAATTAGTGTCGAGTATGAACCGCTGACCGCCGTGTTCGATCCCGAGGCCGCCATGCGGGAGGACGCCCCGCTGGTCCATTCCGGGCGCAAAGACGGGAATATACTGCTGCGGGACACCATCATCCAGGGACGGGGCGCGGCGGCCCTGGCGGAATGCGCGTATGCGGCCGACCTGGAACTCAGCCTCACCTGGCAGGAACACGCCTATCTGGAAACAGAAGCCGGGACAGCCCGACTGGAAGAAGACGGTACGGTGGTCATTGTCGTCTCCACCCAGACGCCCTTCCGCGACCGGACGGAAATCGCCCACGCGCTGGGCCTGCCGCCGGGGAAAATCAGGGTGATCGCGCCTTATCTGGGCGGCGGTTTCGGCGGCAAAGACGGCGTCACAGTGCAGGGATTCCTGGCCCTGGCGGCGCTGCACGCAGGCGGCCGCCCGGTAAAAATGCTCTACTGCCGCGAGGAGAGCTTTCTGGCGGGCACAAAACGGCACCCCGCCATTTTAAAATACACCATCGGCTGCGATCAGCGCGGCGTCCTGCACGCTCTGCACTGCCGGATAATTATGGACACCGGCGCCTACGCCTCGCTGGGCGCGGAGGTGCTGACGCTGGCCATGGAACATGCCGGCGGCCCCTACCGCATCCCGCACGCGTCGATAGAAGGGGCGGCCGTATACACCAATAACCCGGTGGCCGGCGCTTTCCGCGGTTTTGGCGTCACCCAGGTGTGCGCGGCTGTGGAGCAGGCCGTCGACAAACTGGCCGCGGCAGCGGGCTTTGACCCTTTGGAATTCAGGCTCAAGAACGCAGTCCGCCGGGGGGATTTGACACCAGCCGGGGTAATGATGACCCAGTCCACGGGGATCCGCGCCTGCCTGGAAATGGCGCGTGACTGCGCTGTGTGGCGGGAGCGCGAAATATGGGAAAAAAGCGCGCCGCCTTTCAAGAAAAGAGGGGTGGGCCTGGCCGCCTTTTGCCACGGCATTGGTTTCGGCCCGGTGATCCCGGACAACGCCAACGCTAAAATAGAACTTACCCCGGCGGGACGGGTGCGGGTTTATGCCGGCGTCACGGATATGGGACAGGGCAACGCCGCCACGTATCTGCAAATTGCCGGCGACATCCTCTGCCAGCCCGCGGATAATATGGAATTGATCCAGCCCGATACCGCTAAGACCCT
Source organism: uncultured Eubacteriales bacterium (assembly GCA_964390855.1). Classification (GTDB taxonomy): domain Bacteria; phylum Bacillota; class Desulfotomaculia; order Desulfotomaculales; family Pelotomaculaceae; genus Syntrophopropionicum. The sequence continues at coordinate 1,783 of CAYMJG010000085.1, forward strand.
CCCTTCGGGTTCGTCTTCAGCCAGCCGCACGACCTTCACCTACGGCAACGCGCTTATTGAAGCGGCCCACACCCTGCGGGGCCGGATCCTGGCGCGGGCGGCGCTGCTGCTCTCATTTCAACATTTTGACCACATCAAACCGGAAGACCTTGCGCCGGTACCGGGCGCTGTCAGGCATGTGCCTACAGGCGCCGAGATCCCCCTGGCGCTTGTGTCCGGGACCATGGACCAGGCGGAGCGGCTGGCCACAGCCGGCTACACCTGCCCGGTGAACAGGCAAAAACTGCCGACCGGCGCCGGTTTGCGCCTGCACGGCTACCCCCACCGGGTTTACTCCTTCGCTGTCCACCTTGCCGGAATTGAGGTGGATATCCTCACCGGCGAGGTAACGGTTGGCGATTACCTGGCCTTTACCGACGCTGGCCGGGTGATCAACCCGCAGTTATTTGAGCAGCAGGTACAAGGGGGTATTGCCCAGGGCCTGGGCTACGCCCTGTTTGAGGATTTCGCGGTAAGTGAAGGTAAGATCCTGACAGGAGATTTCAGCGCCTACATTTTGCCCACGGCGCCGGACATTCCCGAAATCTACTCCGTTGCCGTCCCGCTGCAGGAGGAAGACGGTCCATACGGCATGAAGGGCGTGGGTGAAATCGGCGTCAACGGCCCTTACCCGGCGGTGGCCAACGCGCTGGCGCGGGCCTGCGGCGTGAGCATACCCCTCGGACCGTTGACTGCGGAACGTATTTTGGAAACGCTAAGCAAGGCCCAAGATCACGGAGCCCGTTAAAAGGACAGATTGCAAAGGTTAAAGGCAATAAACAGAAAACAAAGGGAGTCCGGCTGATGAAAATAAAATTCCGGCTGAACGGAAAAGTAACTGTAATAGAAACGGAACCGGACCGCCGCGTGGTCGACCTTTTGCGGGAGAACCTCGGCCTGACCGGCTTAAAGGAATGCTGCGGTTCGGGTGAATGCGGCGCCTGCACCATTTTGCTGGACGGGGAAAGCCGGCTTTCCTGCCTGATGCTGGCGGCGCAGCTGGCGGACCGCAGCGTCGTCACCATTGAAGGGCTGGCGCCGGAAGGCACTCTCCACTCGGTGCAGCAGGCCTTTATCGACCACGGCGCGGTGCAATGCGGCTACTGCACGCCGGGCATGGTTCTGGCGGCGGTCGACCTGCTGCGGCGCCTGCCGGCGCCGTCCCGGGAACAAATCCGCACGGGAATCAGCGGCAACATCTGCCGCTGCACGGGCTACCAAAAGATTGTCGACGCCATCTGCGCCGCGGCGCCGGGCCGGCCAAGGGGGAGCGAATAATGGACGTGCTGTTTCCCCGCCATACGGAAGAGTTATGGACGATGATCTCCGCCCGGCCGGGCGGGGCGGTTATGGCCGGCGGGACAGACCTGCTGGTCCGCCTAAAAAAGACGGGTCAAAAACCGCCCGCCCTGTTTTGCATGGAACGAATGGAAGAACTACAACAAATCAGGGTGGAAAAAAAAGAAATTTTTATCGGCGCGGCAGTTGTCCACCAGCGGCTGCTGGAAAACGCCACAATAAAAAACCGGCTGAAAGTATTGCGGGACGCCATTAAAGTACTGGGCTCCCCGCCCGTGCGGCATTGCGGCACAGTAGGAGGAAACATCTGCACAGCCTCACCGGCCGGCGACACGCTACCGCCCCTGTACGCGCTGGGCGCCCGCGTGGAAATATGGGCTAAAACGCACAGGCGCGGCATGCCGATGGACGAGTTTATCCTGGGTCCGGGCCGCACGGCGCTGCAAGACGGGGAGATCGTTGCGGGCGTGACCATTCCCCTGCCTGACAAAGCAGCTTTTTCAGCCTATTACAAGATTGGCAAGCGCAAAGCGCTGGCTATTGCCGTAGCCGGCATGGCCGTCCTGGTTAAAACTGCGGAAAGCGGCCTGGTTGACCGGATTAAACTGGCCTGGGGCAGCGTCGCACCGACAGTGATTACCCTGCCGCAAGTAGAGGACCTGCTGCGTGGCAATATCCTGACGGAAGAATTGCTGCGCCGGGCGGGGAAAATTGTCTCCGCAAGCGTTGCGCCGATCGACGACATTAGAGGTAGCGCGGCATACAGGCGTCTGGTAGCGGGAAACCTGCTGCTGCGGCTGCTGCCTTGAAAGCTGACAAAAGAAAACCCGCATGGCCCTCCGGCCGGGCAACAGCATCTTTATAAAATTGAAAAAGGTGTCAACAACCCCGTCCCCGTGACAACCCCTGGTCGCCCCGGGTGGCCGGCCGGATTCAGGCGGAAAGCTTCGCTGCCCGTCCGGCGCTTGTTTTCCTCAGGCGATGCTCCGTATGCAGCATGCTGATGTTTATGGAAAACACGTTGCCGGTGGTCATCAGGTAATCAAATAGAATAAAAAGGCTTGCCGCCATCGCCAGTCCTTCGAGGGGGATGCCGAATTTCTTAAATACAACCGTAAAAAGGAAAGGACCCATACCCTGGGTGGGCGGCACGGCCACGGACATAATTATGCACAGCAGGACCATCGCCGCTACATCCGCCGCGCCGAAGCCAATCCCATAAAAACTGCCCACAAATAAGGACATCAAAAATAAGGCCGGCACCACAAACGGTTTAGAAAACAATGCTCCCACGGGGATGGAGAACTTGACCAGATAGTCGCGAATACCCTGCTTAGCGCCGGCGACCGTGGCATGAGGCGCGAAGGTGGCGCTGGAGCTGGCGGTAGAGATGGCAATGAGCAGGACGGAGCCGATAGTTTTGAGATATCCCAACGGGTTTTCCTTTTCAATGGCAACAACGCTTGCCAGGCAAAGCAGTGTGATAACGGTGAAACAGGCGCAGATCAGCAGGACCACGCCCAGGGAGCTGACGAGCGCCCCGCCGTCCCCGGACAGCAGCATGTTGAAAATACAAATAAAGATTACCCAGGGCATCAAGGTGCAAACGGCGTCCAGCAGAGTGGACAAAATCAGGTTTAATTCGGTGATCGCTTTGGTTAATATGGGGAAGCGCCCTTTCATGGTGAGCATAGCAATTCCTATAACAGCGGCAAGGAAGATCGTTTGCAGGGTATTGCCCTCCAAAAAAGACTTGAACACGTTTGACGGCACAATATCAAACAACATTTGGGCTATCTGCGTCCAGATCCCTTCACCGGCGCCGGCGGCGGCGCTCTGCCGGGGAAAATAGATCATCCCGGCCAGCAGGGCAATTACCCCCGACACAGCCGTTATTCCCACAAACCAACCAAAGAGTATACCAAAAATGCGTTTCATCTGGGCGATATTCTCCATGTTAAATATGCTGGCAATTACCGACACAAAGAGAAAGGGGATCACGATCGCGCTCAGCAAGCCGAAAAAAGCATCACTTAAAGGAATCAGTATGCTGGCGGACAGGACTTTTCGCATGGCGGGGGCAAAGCTGTTCACTGTAAGCCCGCAGACAATGGCCGCGCCTAGAGCCAGCCCGATGGCGGCGGCGGGATTGAGCCCTTTTTCCTTCAACGTAAAGCTAACCACGTTATAGCCGTTTTCATAGCTATAGGCAACCGTCGCCAGCCCGATTAAAATGTTTTGGCCAATGAAGCCGAATTCATCCTGATCCCCGTCCCCATCAGGCGGGGTCAGCGGATCCGCCGGCGCTCCCCGGTAAGTCAGAGACAGAGTGATGGTTTTAAAACGCTTGCGCAGCTCAATTTGAAAGGTGTCGCCCACTGCGGCGGCCCGGGACCAGTACACCACAGTCTCTTCCGTAAATAATTCCGCCTGGGTCCTGTCGCGGCCGGTGCATTTATATTTCTTGAGCTGATCACGCACAAAATTCGTTGCGCCTTCAATGCCTGCTGTTTCCAGTTTGAAATCTTTTTTATTGGCCACTTTGCGATACCGTCCTTACATACCGCCACATTTGTCAGCGGTTTTTTGCTATTTTTAAATTCTTAAAGCGAAGTGGGCGCCCCGGCTGTTTTTTTTCTTTTATCCTTCACCCGCAGCCAGTGCTCCGTATGCAGCATGCTGATATTCATAAAAAACATATCGCCGGTAGTCATCGGATAGTCAAAAAATATATAAAGGCTCGTCGCCAGGGCCAGGCCTTCGAGGGGGATGCCAAATTTCGTGAATACAACAGCGAAGAGAAAAGCCCCCATGCCCAGCGCGGGCGGCGCCGCAATGGCGATAATTATGCAAAGCAGGATCATCGACGCAATATCCGCAGCGCCGAAGTTGATCCCGTATAAATTGCCCACAAATAAAGACGTCAAAAACAAGACGGGCACCATAAAGGGTTTCAAAAAAAGCGTGGCCGCGGGTATGGTGAACTTGGCCAAATAATCGCGAATGCCCTGTTTGGTGGTGGCAATCATGAGATGAGGCGCGAAGGTGGCGCTGGAACTGGCGGTAGATATGGCAATGAGCAGGATGGGACCGATGGTTTTGAGGTATTCCAGCGGGTTTTTCTTTTCAATCACTGCCACGCTGGCCAGGCCGAGGAAAACAAATACCGCGTAACACGCGCCTAAAAGCGCCACAACACCAAAAGAACTGAGCAGCGCCCCGCCGTCCCCCGTCAGCAGCATGTTGAAAATACAAATAAAGATCACCCAGGGCATCAGGGAACAAATGGCGTCCAGCAGTGTAGAAAAAATCAAGTTCAGTTCAGTGACAACACTGGTTATAATGGGAAAACGCCCTTTCATGGTGAGCATGGCCACACCCGCAAGAACGGCGAGAAAGATTGTCTGCAGGGTATTGCTGTCCAGAAAGGACTTGAACATATTTGAAGGTACAACATCAAACAACATTGCGGCAATCTGTGCCCACATTCCCCCGCCGGCGCCGGCGGCGCTACCGTCCCGCAGGGGAAAACAAATCATTCCCGCCGATGCGCTGATTATTCCCGACAGAGCCGTCATCCCGGCGAACCAGCTAAAGAGGATGCGGAAAATGCGTTTCATCTGGGCGATATTCTCCATGTTAAATATGCTGGCAATTACCGACACAAAGAGAAAAGGAATGACGATCCCGCTCAGCAATCCGAAAAAAGTGTCGCTCAAGGGGGTCAATATTGAGTCTGACAGGACCTGCCGAAGGGCAGGAGCGAAGCCGTTCACGGCCAGCCCGCAGACCACGGCCGCGCCGAGGGCCAAAACAATGGCGGCAAGAGGATTCAGCCCTTTTTCCTTCAGCGTAAAGGTAACCACATTATAGCCGTTCTCGTAGCTGTAGGCGCCGGTGGCCAGCCCGATTAAAATATTCCGGCCGATGAAGCTGTATTCATCGTCCTGATCCTCTTCGGGCAGGGTCAGCGGGTCGGCCAGCGCTCCCCGGTAAGTCAGGGACAAAGTTATGGTTTTAAACCGTTTGCGCACCCCGATATGAAAAGTATCGCCCGCGGCGGCGGCACGCGCCCAGTACGCAACCGTTTCTTCTGTAAAAAGTTCGGCTTGCACCCTGTCACGGCCGGCGCATTTGTATTTTTGCAATGAGTCACGCACAAAATTTGTAGCGTCCTCAATGCTGGCTATTTCCAGCTTAAAGTCCTTTTTATCGGCCATCTTTTGATACTCGCACATCCTGTTCCCAAGGGATCAGGTTTCCCATCCCCTGGTACAAGGGGACGGTTCTCCTGTACCATTTCTCAAAACCGCAGGGATGCGGTGGCAGTGGCGCTATCCCACTGCACGGCGGCCCCGCCCGCCTCAGCGATGAAACGCAGCGGCGCCAGCATGCGCCCGGCCTGAAGCCGCGCCGCGGCATCCAGGGAGACGGGCTGGTTATTAATCAGGGCGGTGGATGATCCGGCCTTGATCATCACGGTAACTGCGGGCCAACTGACTGTGGCTTCCTGCCGTGCCGGGTCCCAGCCGGCCTGTCCGCCCATGGTTTCAGCTAACTGGCGCAGCGGCGCCATGCAACAGCCGTTTTCCAGAACAGGGGCCGGTTCCATAAGCAGGCGCCTGCCATTCAGTATTACGCTGATACGCGGCTCGCCGGACAGATTTTCTCCGGCCCCCGGCCCATAGTTCAGGCCGTATCCCAGCGGGTAAAGTTCACCTCCGGCGGCATCCGGAATAGCTACCGGTAGTTTGCCGCCCGGATTTAATTCACCGAAAAGGGCCCTCATCCCCGCCGGGATATCCGGCCCCTCGGCCCGGCCGTAAATGCAGATACAGGCGGGCACATCCGGAATATACATAATATCATAGGGGTTCCTGATCGCCATTACCGCCAGCGCCTTGCCCTGCTCCCGGCAATAGTCCACCGCGTTCAGTACAAAATCGGGCGTCCAGTCTTGGCCCGGGGTGCGGCCGTCGACATCGAAACTGGAGGAGCCCAGCACGACATAGTCGGCGCCGCCGATAGCCATCTTTTGTTCATCATTTAAAGCCGTCTGATCCGTATAGGCAAACTCCCGCACATCTATCTGAAACGATTTATCGCCGGCAATTTGCGCCAGGCTTTGCGTCATCAACTCCAGCCGGTCCCGCCACGGGGCTAGCAAGGTTACCCTTTTACCGTTACTGAGCTGAAAAGGCAGGATATTGCCTTCATTTTTAAGCAAGGTTACCGCCTGCCCGGCAACCTCCTGCTCCAAGGAGCGGTGCAGTGCACACCCCACCACGCCCAGGGCGCTATTCACCTTATCTTCTACCGGCCGGCTAATCTCCCTGCCGGGTTGCAGCACACCGTTTTTTATCTCCGCCACACCCAGCTTCAGCTTCAGCGCCAGGATCCTGGTCACCGATTGATCGACAGCAGTCTCCCCTATGGCGCCGTTTTTCACTGCCGCCAGCACGGCCTGGTAAGCGCGGTCCAAATCGGCCGGCATCAAAATAATGTCCGTGCCCGCTTGCACCGCTCTGATTACGGCGTCTTCCGGGCCGAAATGGTCGGCAATGGCCTTCATTTGCAGGCAGTCGGTGATCACTACCCCTTTAAAACCCAATTCATCCCTGATTAACCCGGTCAGCACCGGGGCGGATAAGGTTGCCGGCACATAGATGGGAGTGTGATCCAAACGGGAGGTCACCGTCGACGAGTCGATAGCAGGGAAAGTAACGTGAGCCGTCATGATCAAATCGACCCCGCCCTCAATGGCCGCCCGGAAAGGCTTTAACTCTACCGCGTCCAGGCGCGCCCGGTCATGGAGCACCGACGGCAGCCCCAGGTGGGAATC
>CAYMJG010000086.1:0-8868 GCA_964390855.1 uncultured Eubacteriales bacterium
CCTGCTGATCAGGAGGGCTTATTATGAACTGAAGCTTCTGGATCAACCCGAAATTGCCGACGGGAAGGTACAGCGCTTCCTGGCGGCCTACAACAAATACTACAAGCCCGCCGCGGACGGCGTCAGCCATGTATTCGAGAACTATTTCGTCAATTTCATCTTTTCCAAAAAATATTACACCTATAAGTATATGGACGCCTACTTTCTGATGATGTTCTTCTATATTCTGATCAGGTTCTTTACCGTCTGCTCTTGTATGGCCGAAGGGCGGGACGCGGACGAGGAGATGATCGTGGAGGCTATCAGCGCCGTTGAACGTTCCATAGGCCACAACACCACTTATTACCAGGACGTGCTGCGCCTGGTTAAAGAGGGGGGCTACCACCGCCTGCCCTATGTTATTTCACTGATAAACCTGTAATAATCAGGCGGGTGGAAGATGATCAACAAACTAAGGGAATTGATGGACCACGTGGTTATTTGCATAGATATAGATGACAGCGAGTCCGCCATGCTGGCCATTGCCCAATTCACCTTGCTGTTCGAGGATTTCCTCCGGCAAAACAAGGAATATATTTTTGATCGGGAGATCGCCGCCCTTAACCGGCGCTTGATCCAAATGATGCGCTGCATGGAACATAACGACCTGAGGGGGTTAAAGGAGACTATCAACCTGAACTTCAGGACCTTTCTGGATGGCTGGGATTTTGATAATTCGCCTTTGAATTGAAGGTTTGGGGCCGGGCTTTGCGGCCGGGGAATGTCCCCGGTTGAAGGAATGTTTGGGATAGGTCCCGGCGCGTGTTCCAAATCGCAATAGGAGTTGTTTCCCTGTGTATTATGCACAGAAAATAACAAGACCGCCTGCATAAGGCGGTCTATTCAGTTTAAGGACTAGCCGCCGAACTAAATAATCAAATTTATTTTTCCGCCCACTTAATTTTTTGAGAAAAAAGCCGATAAATGCCTTAAAGAAGATTCAAATTTGATTATTCATAGATTTATAAAGCGAGGGGGACTAACGATGGCAGGCATCAGCGGCATCAACAGGTATTTTGGTCTTTCCGGCTCCGGCCTGGATATCGACTTGATGGTCAGTAATTTAATGAAAGCCCAGCGCGCGCAACAGGATAAAATCAAGCAAAATAAAACCCTGGCCGAATGGAAAAGGAGCGCCTACAGGGAGATAAACAACTCGCTGCGCGCCCTGCGGGACAATGTTTTCGAGATGAAGCTGCAAAAGACCTACCTGGCCAAAGCGGCCGTTTCCTCCAATGAGGGGATAGTAAAGGTAAGCGCGGCAAATAACGCCGCGGCAGGCGGCAACACGGTCAGAGTGATCGCCCTGGCCGGCGCCGCCAGGTTGAACAGCGGCGCGGAGATGAATTTTAACGCCGCCGGGACAAATTTGCGTGAGCAGCTGGGCCTCTCCGGCAGCGAAGAGGAACCGGGCGAACCGGTGCTGTTTACACTGAACGGCGGCGCGGAAATAAGCGTCGATCTGGACGCGGACACGATCGACACCCTGGTGGGCAAGATTAATGACGCCGGGGCCGGCGTTACCGCATTTTTTGATAAAAACCTGAGCCGTATGTTTATCTCATCCAATGCCACCGGCGCCGGGGCGGGGATCGACTTTGACGATGTTTCCAACGCCGCTGAATTGTTTGGCGCCTTGAACCTGGGCGAAGATCCCTTCGCCGCCGTAAAGGGAACTAACGCCGAATTTGAATTGAACGGTACGTCGTTAGCTATGGAGAGCAACCAGTTCACCATCGCCGGCGTGCAATACACCCTCACCGGGGTCTCCGCCGGAGAAACGGTCAGCGTGACCGTCAGCCGGGACACCGAGGAGATCTTCCAATCCATTAAAACCTTTGTCGAGCTTTACAACACGACTATTGACCAAATCAACGGCAAGCTGACGGAAAAAAAGGATAAAAACTACCTGCCCCTCACCGACGAGGAACGTGAAAAATTGAGCGCCGATCAGCAGGAAAAATGGGAGGAAAAAGCCAAGGCCGGCCTTTTGCGCAACGATTCCCTTTTAGACGGCATTGTCGGCGGGATGCGCAGCGCCCTGACTTCTTCCGTGCCGGGCGCGACCAAGGGTTATAACATCCTGGCGGCCATAGGCGTCACCACCGGTGATTACTACGAAAGGGGCCACTTGCACATAGACGAGGCCAGGCTGAAGGAGGCCATAACCGCCGATCCCGACGCCGTAATGGATCTGTTTACGCGCGTTTCGGAGGAAGACGGCGAAAGGGGCCTGGCCTCCAGGCTGTATGACAGCGTCAGCGCGGGGATCGGCCTGCTTATCGACAAAGCCGGGGCCGATAACCCTTACAGTTCTGTGGACGACAGTTTTATGGGGAAAGAAATCGGCGGCTACGAAAAACAGATCACCTCGTGGGACGACAGGCTGGAAATGCTGGAAAACCGGTATTACAAGCAGTTCTCCGCGCTGGAAACGGCGCTGAGCAGAATGAACCAGCAGAGCGCCTGGCTGGCGGGCATGTTCAACAATCAACAGTAGGATGGACAGTGCCCGCATTTAAGGACGGCGCGGTATGCGTTTGCACCATAAATGCAAATGGGAGGCCAAGTCAAAAGCGAAGGCAGCCCTTTCATGACATTTTACTCCTCCAGAAAGGAATGGTTTTAAACATGTACAATGTCAATCCGTATCAACAGTACCAGCAGAATTCCATCAAAAGCGCGGACAGGGGTAAATTGACCCTAATCCTTTATGAAAACGCGGCAAAATTTATCAAACAGGCGATCAGGTTTATTGATCAGAATAAACCACAGGAAAGCCATAAGGCAATTATCAAATCCCAGGAAATCATCACCTACCTGAGCGACACATTAAATATGGATTACGATATCGCAAAAAACCTGTATACCTTATATGAATATATGACCCGTCGTTTAGTTGAGGGCAACATAAAAAAAGACAAGGCAATTCTTACCGAGGTGCTGGATCTGGTTGCGGATTTACGGGAAACATGGCGGGAAGCCATGAGGACCACCGTTCCGCCATTGGCGTTGGGGCTTTAATGGGGTTGGGGGGTTTGTTAGCTTGCTCAACAGGGTTTATGATTTAAAAAAGAAAAAGATCAGACTGATGGAGGAAATCTATAAAACTACTGTGGAGCAGTCAATGGTTTCGCTCCCGGACAAGGTCGATGACCTGCTTGTAGTAATTGATAAGAAGCAGGAGCAGATTGACGATATTAATAAGATCAATGAGGAACTATTCCCGCTGGAAAAAGAGATGACAAATTTTCCGGAAGGGAACGGGGGAGAAGAAACTGAGAGATTATATGCGGAAATTCATGAAGGAATCCGGGTGCTGGGGGAAAGGTCGCAGTTACTTGCGGAAAAAATAAGGAAACTGGAGGAGCAAAACCGCAAGGTGGTGAGCGATGAATTCCAAAATTTAAAAAACAAGATCAAATTAATAAACCAAAGAAAGGGATCATATAAGGCGTATCGAGGCGGGGTTGCCCAGGCCAATGGTTATTTTATTGACAATAAGGAATAAAAGAGGTGATTAAAATGAGGGTAGAGAATATTGGGAATAACTATACGCCAGTCACCGGGGACACCACGGTTAACCAGAAACCCGTGGGAAAAGGGACTATAGGAAATGGCGGGATGAATAACCCGCTCGAAGCGCAACAAGGGGAATATTCCAGTCAAAAACTAGAGATGGCTGTTGATCAGCTGAACAAAACCATGGAAACATATGGCACCGAGTTGAAGTTCACCATCCATAAGGAAAGCGGCGAGGTTTTGGTTAAGGTAATCAACACCAAGGATGATTCTGTAATTCGTGAGATACCCCCGGAGCGTGTCCTGGATTTCATTGGCCGTATAAAAAAAATGTTGGGGATTATATTCGACAAATTTATATAATCCCCTGATGCAAAAAAGCAAAAAGCAAACACGAAATTAATTAATCAGAATTACAAACTGAGCCTCAATCGGGCTCGGTTTTTTACTGTAATTGTCATATATTATACTAGTTGGTAATATTATATAAATTATTTAGAAAATATTGCATAAAAGTTTTTTTTATTGCAGGATTTTGCCATCTTTTGTTGAATGGGTTTGAATGTAATTGCAGCCTTTAAAATTAAATATTTCTTTTGAAAAGGGCAAACTTCCCGAAAGGGAGGGGCGCAAAGCTACAGACCTAAAGCCAGTATACTCTTATTTTAAGATTGATTGGCCAGGGTGGCTGAGTTGCCGGGATTACATTTAAACCAAGCTCCCTTTTTACTGGCTTGGTTTTATAATCTGTCGAACGGGGTGGCGTTATGGAATTATTTGCCGGCCAGGCGTTTATGGGTTTAAAGCAGGGACTTGACGCGCAGTCCATGCGGCAAAGGGTTATTGCCAACAATATAGCCAATGTTAATACGCCGGGTTTCAAAAAATCAACCTTAAATTTTGAAAGCCTGCTGAAAAAAGCCCTGGGGCGGGAGCCCGTTAATCTGATCACAACCGACCCCAGGCATTACGGGGCCGCGCCCCGCCTGGCGGAACTTAAACCGGAGATATGGATCAACAGGGCGACTTCCATGCGCGAGGACGGGAATAATGTTGACCTGGACGAGGAAATGACAAACCTGGCCGCAAACGACATTGCCTATCAGGCAACCGCCAGGGACCTGAGCGAACGTATTTCCCTGTTGCGTTACGTAATTACCGGAGGTAGATAAAAATGGGCGTTTTCGATTCCTTCGCCATCAGCGCGTCCGGCCTGACGGCGGAAAAACTCCGGCTGGACGTTACAGCCAACAACATAGCCAATATGCATAGCGCGGGCAGGCCCGGTGATCCGGCAAATCCCCCTTATAGCAGAAAAATCCCGATTTTTGCCCAGATGCTGGCAAAGGCCGGTGAAAACGGCTCCTTGCGGCTGGGGTATAAAGGGGCTGGGGTGCAGGTGATCAGGATTGCGGCCGACCAAAACGAACCCCGTCTGGCCTACGAACCCGACCATCCCCTGGCCGACGAAGACGGTTACGTGGCTTATCCCAATATCAATATAGTAAATGAAATGGTTAACGCGATATCCGCCACCAGGGCTTATGAGGCCAACGTCACCGCTTTGAACGCCGCCAAGGACATTGCCATGAAAGCCCTGGAGATAGGCAGGTAGAACAGGATGAAAGGGGTTAATTAAAATGGAAATATCGTCTTTGGGCCAAAATATCCCCCTTCTGTCCGGTAAAACAGCTGAAAAACAGGAAGCCGGCAGGGAAGGCTTTTTTTCGGAAGTTTTGAACAGCGCCTTGCAAAAACTCAATGAAACGCAGATAAAAGCTGATAATCTTTCCCTCGAATTCCTCACCGGCGAGGTCCGGGACATCCATCAGGTTACCATTGCTATACAGGAAGCAAAACTATCCATGCAGCTGGTTGTGGAAGTAAGAAATAAAATCATTGAGGCTTATCAGGAAATTTCGCGCATGCAGGTTTAAGAGGTGGTTTGCATTGGATTTAGCCCCGGCTCAGCTTTTGGCCAGGTTTAAAGAGAGATGGCAGGTACTAAGCCAAACGCAAAAAATAGTCGCTTCCCTGGTGACCGCGGGTGTTGTCGCTTCATTGTTTTTTATTGGGCATTTGCTGATGCGGCCCGCCTACGCGCCCTTGCTGACCGGGCTGGAGCCGAAAGACGCCGGGGCGATTATAGAGGAGCTAAAGGCTCAGAATATCCCGTACCAGGTTGGCGATCAGGGTACAACGATCAAGGTCCCGGAAGCCCATGTTTATGAGACCAGGATTAAATTGGCGAGCAGCGGCGCCCTGGGCGGCGGGATGGGTTTCGAGCTTTTTGATCAAAGCAAATTCGGTCAAACGGATTTTGAGCAGCAAGTGGGTTATCAGAGGGCGCTGCAGGAGGAGTTGAAAAGGACGCTCGTCCAGATAGAGGGGGTTGAACAAGCCAGGGTACACCTGGTAATTCCGCAAAAAAGCGTATTTATCAATACCGAGCAGGGTACCCCTTCGGCTTCCGTGGCCATTAAGATTAAACAGGGGGCGCGGTTGAAGCCGGAACAGATCCAGGGCATTTGCGATATTTTAGTAGGCAGCCTGGAAGGGTTGAAACCGGAAAATGTGCATATTGTGGACACCGCGGGAAATGTTTTGAGTGATAACCTGAATACAAGCGATTCCCGGGCGGTTATGACCAGGGCCGCTCTGGAACAGCAGCAGGCCCGCAGGGAATATGAAAGGGAACTGGAGAAAAGGGTGCAGCAGATGCTCACCCGTATTTTGGGCCAGGATAAGGCTGTGGCCATGGTTACCGCCGATTTGGACTTCAATCAGCAGCAGACTACCAGCACCACCTCAGCCAATCCGGACAACCTCAAGATCAGTGAGCATACCCTTACTGAAAGCGGCACGGGCAGCGAAGCCGGGGGGGCGCCGGGCACGGATTCCAATGTAACCACCACGCCTTTTATCACCGGCGGCGGTTCAACAAGTTACACCCGTGAAGAAAATGAGACTAACTACCAGGTCAACACTGTACAGGAAACAGTTGTTAACGCCCCGGGAGGCGTGCGCCGCCTGTCCGCGGCGGTGGCCGTCAGCGAGTCGGACGGCCCCGTGGACACCCAGAAGGTCCGGGAAGTAGTGGCTGCGGCTATTGGATTTGACGAAAACAGGGGAGATCAAATAAACGTCTCCGGCATGGTTTTTGACGACACATTCCAGAAACAAATCGAGGATGAAATGGCGCTGGCTGATACCAGGGCCAAAGCCAGGGAACAGCTTTACAGCTACGCTATGATCGGCGGCGCCGCCCTGTTTGCGGTGCTGGCCCTGCTGGCGTTGATATTGTGGCGCAGGCGCGCTCAGAGGGTTGACACTCCCGATAGCCTTGGCGCTCTCGAAGCCGCGGACACCTTCAATCAGCAGGAGCCCCTTACCGCGCTGAAAGAGCTGGAGGCTGCGCAGGTTCCCCTGATCAAGGATGACAGGCAACAGAAGATCAGGGATCTGGCCAAAGATAAACCTGAAGACATAGCCGAACTCTTGAAGGGCTGGATCAGGGAATAGGTGTGTTGGAGGTGCAGATGCAAAAGTTAACAGGTGTCCAAAAGGCGGCGGTGCTTTTAATCACCCTTGGTTCTGATCTTTCATCAAAGGTGCTGAAAATAGATTTTGCCCAAAGCGATGTGGAAATGATTGCCCACGAGATATCCAATATGATTAAAATCCCGGCTGAGGTAAAAAACGCGGTAATAGACGAGTTCATGGAGCTGCAGAAAGCGCGGGACTATCTGACGCACGGCGGTTTGAACTACGCCAAGGAGCTTTTGGAAAAGGCCATGGGTCACCAAAAGGCTACGGAGATACTGAACAGGCTGACCATAAACATGAAGGCCATTCCTTTTAGCGCGCTGCGCAAGACGGACGCCAAGCAGATCTATAATTTTATCAGGGAGGAGCATCCCCAGACCATTGCTCTAATTCTGGCCCACCTTACCCCCGAGCAGGCCGCCGTTATCCTGGGGATGCTGCCCCAGGAGATGCAGAGCGAGGTTTCCAGGCGGATAGCGATCATCGACCGTTTTACGCCCGATATTGTGCGTGATGTGGAAGCCTTGCTGGAACAAAAACTATCTTCGGTGGCCCAGCAGGACCAGACTGTTGTGGGCGGTGTGCAATCACTGGTGGACATCCTCAACAGGGTCAGCCGGGGCTCGGAGAAGGTTATTCTGGAAGGCCTGGAGAGGGAGGACCCGGTCCTGGCGGAAGAGGTTAAGAGACGCATGTTTGTATTTGAGGACCTGACCCATCTGCCGGACAACTTTATCCAGAGGGTGCTGCGGGAGGTCAACCAAAAGGATTTGGCCCTGGCCATGCGGGGCGCCAACGAAGAAGTGAACACCAGGATCTACAAGAATATGTCCAAACGCGCGGCTGAAATGACCAAAGAGGAAATAGAATTTATGGGCCCGGTGCGATTGAAAGAGGTGGAGAAGGCCCAGCAGAAGGTGGTTACGATCATTCGCAAACTGGATGAGAGCGGCGAAATTGTAATATCACGAGGTGGCGAGGATGTCATCATCGTTTAATATAATTAAAAGCGCGAACGTGCACAAGGAAGCCGTACATGCGTTTCCCTTAAAGGCGCTGGAGCAGCTGGCCAAAATAAAAGGCGAAGTCAACGTGACCACCGGCGACGGTGAAAATCTTCAAGCCTGGGCGCTGGCCCAGGCGGAGGGGACTGTCAAGCGGGCCGGCGAAACGGCCGACGAGATTATTCGCCAGGCGCAGCATGACAGTGAGCAAATAAAAAAGCAGGCCTACCGGGAAGGCTTTCAGCAGGGCAGCCGGGAGGGCTATGACAAGGGCTACCGGGAAGGAACGGCAAAAGCGGAAAAAGAGAAGGCGGCTTTGCAGTCCCAAGCCCGCGACGCGCTGGACCGGGCCCGGGACACCCTGGCCCGGGCGGAGGAACACCGCCGCAGCGCCATTGAGTCCCTGGAACAGGAAATTATCGCTCTGGCCCTGGAAATTGCCGAAAAGCTGTTGTCCGCCCAGTTGACCCTGGATAGGGAAACAGTTTTTAGTGTGGTGGAGGAATCAATCCGCCTGGTGGCGGACAGGCTCAATGTGATTTTATATGTAAACCCGGAGGAATTGGGCCTGGTTGAAAATAGAATGGATGAACTAAAAAAATTACTTCCCGCCGGGGGGCTGCTCCATGTCCTTGCCGACAGCGCCATCGGGCCGGGGGGTTGTAAAATTGAAACCGGGGAGGGCCGTGTGGACGCCACCATGGAGACCCGCCGCAAGGCCCTGATAAAAGCCCTCTACGGTAAAGAATAAATACCC
>CAYMJG010000087.1:0-8699 GCA_964390855.1 uncultured Eubacteriales bacterium
CCTTCTGGATAAAGAAATGCTGGAGGAAGTCCGCTTTCTCCTAAATATGAATATGGACGCCGAAAGCCCGATGGCTCTCATTTTGGTAGGGCAGTTATCTGACTTCTGAGATAACTGCCTGGAGGTGGCTGGGTGGTCTATTTCCAGGGCGGTATAAGACAAATACCAAAAGGCTGCAGGTTTTACTTCAAAACTCCAAGATCTATCCCGGGAGGAAGAATTAATGACTGACTTATTAATTGACGATAGCAGAGGGGCATCAACAGCCTCTTTGTTATATAACGCCTTTCATAAGGAAGGTATTCATGGAAAAAAGGAAATGCCGGAAGACAGCCTTCCTGCAGGTGTCGGTCAAGGGAGCCTTGAGCATCTTTACTATATTACTCTGACAGTGACTATTGATTATCAGAGAGATGCAAATGCCTTATGGGAGAGTTCGAGAAAAACGTTTGAGGATCCCAAAACCCGTTATCTCTTTTACCCGGAAAAAATATTAGAAATTCCCCAGTCAACTATTATTAATGATATGCAGAAATACGGGCTGTCTAAAAAACCCAATAATGACGCTTACTATTGGAGGACTGTGGCGCTAACTTTTTTAAAAAAATACGGTGGTGATCCAAGAAACCTCTTAGATCAATGTGGTTGGCAGGCAGATGTAGTCCTTGACACTATTAGGAAAGGTAAGCGCCAGTATAAGGGAGGTTATATTCAGGATTTTCCTTTTTTGAGGGGAAACAAAATAGGTCCGCTTTGGTTAAGGATGCTCAGGGATAATATTGGTCTTTCATTAAAAAACCTAGACCAAATACCTATTCCGGTTGATATACACGTGGCCAGATCAACGCTATGTCTGGGTATTGTCCGGGGAAACTATTCAGGGAATTTAAATAATCTGTTTGAAAAGGTAAGGGAAGCATGGTTTGTTTCAGTTAAAGATTTAAAGAAATCAGACGGTTCAGATATGATAGCCCTGGATGTAGACGAACCACTTTGGCACCTCTCCAAGTATGGCTGTACCTATCGTAGTACCTATGGAAATTGCCCGGTAAAAGGTACATGTAATTGTAAAGATTACTGTATACCAGGAAAAATTATGATAAAGTCGCAGAGCAGTGTTGTGATGGAGACTTGAAAACATTATGTGTTATTCCTTGTGGAAGCAGTAAAATATGGAGTAAAAAACCCGATGCTGGCCCTACCAAAGCTAAATATGCATATAAAGGTTCCTTTCACTCAAAGTGCAGAGAATATGCTCAAAAGTATCATTCAGATTGGTGTATACTTTCAGCAAAATACGGCTATCTCTTCCCTGATGACATAATCCCAGGTAACTATAATGTAACTTTTAACAAAAAACAGACTGGCCCGATTTCTATAATGAATCTCAGAGAACAAGCAATAGCAAAAGGATTAAATAAATATGACAGAGTAGTAGTTCTGGCGGGCAAGAATTATGTGCAATATATTGAATCATCATTGATTGATAAGGAGTTTATTTATCCTTTAAAAGGCTGTAAAGGCATGGGCTATATGATGCAAATAATTGACCAGGCGATAAAGAAAAATGAAATACTAGTTTAATTTCCCCAAAAACCGCTTACGGCAGGATGATAAAGCGTGTTTCAAAGATATGTGGGGAACCGGCGCTGGCAGGTGAGACGGCCAGTTACGAAAGAATACTCGACGGGTCCCTGCCGGGGCTGGCCGGGGAGGAAATCTGCTCCCACGGCTACGTTGTAGACACCCTGGAAGCCGCCGTCTGGTGCCTGTTGAACAACCCAGACTTTCCCGACACTGTCCTGTCCGCCGTAAACCTCGGCGGGGATTCCGACACTAGGGAGCTGTGGCCGGGGGCCTGGCTGGGGTTTGTTATGGTAAACGCTCCATACCCGGGCATTGGCTGCAGGGGCTGGCGCGCTTTGACGACATCTGGCTTTGGGAAATCGTTTTGTTTCAATTTGCCTTGAAAGATTTTCGCTGACGTTAATGCGGGGGATTAGATAAAATGCCTGCTTGACTTCCCGCAGGCCCTGCAGCATGCCGCCGCTCAGGTTGGTGCAGCCGCCCGGGTAGATGCCCATCACCGACTGTTTCAACAGGTCTTTGTTCTCAACCGGCTGGGATTCGGCAATTATGCTGATCATGTCATCGAAAGCGACTACCGAGCAGTGGTCCTGCCGGCCAAGGTGGCCCAGCGCAAAGGACACAGCCTTTTTAGTGTAGTCGAGTGCGTGTTCGGTATTGATCCGGAAGAGGAATGGCAGGCATTTACCGATCGTGTGGCCCAAATCTGTTTAATACACCCAGGCGGGTAAATAGTTTATTTAAACGATGAAAGCCGGGGCGCACAAACCGGCTTTCTTTAGTACGGGTATCCTTTATAAGGAATAGAAAAATATAATAATCCATCATGTAACAAGTGGCTTTATTGAAGAATATCCCAATGAATTGTTTCAAAACTAAAGGGGTGTGCTTTGCGCCGCAATATTTCCTGCAGCTAAAACCGCGGACAGTCAGAGGATATTTACGCAATTTATCGAAATATTGGGTAATGTAGGAATAACCTGGAGGAAGGTGGCCGGGTGTTCCAGGTTTCTGCACGCAGCCTAACACATTATATCTGAATATCTAGTCAAGCGGGGGATATGTACAATTTTTCATAATCTATGGCGAGCTATGCAATCATTGAGCTGCTGAGGTGAATTTTGCTGTGCTGATTTATGTCGGATTGACAGATTGCAATTGGTATACATTCCTAAAAAACATTAGTCCTGATGAAGTGAACTTCTGGCAGCCGAGGAGCAGCCGGCGATTTAAGGCAATAGATCAGGGAGACCTATTTTTGTTTAAGCTTCATTCACCACGTAATTTTATCGTGGGAGGCGGCGTTTTTGTGAGGCAGGCAATGCTGCCGGTGTCTTTGACCTGGGATGCCTTTGAGATAAAAAACGGCACCCGCAGCTTGGATGAGTTTTTAAGCAGGACGGATAAATACCGGACTGCGGAAAAAAGGAACAGCATCGATCCCATCGTTAGTTCCCTGATCCTGGCCGCACCTTTCTTTTTTGATGAGCCGGAGTGGATACCGGCGCCGCAGAACTGGTCTCCTAATATCGTGCAGGGCAAAACCTACAGCACTGACACGTTTGAAGGCCGGCGCTTGTATGACGCCGTACAAAGTAAATTGTCCTATACCGCTAACATGAATGTGTTTGAAGAAGGCAGAAGATACGGCGAACCGCAGATTGTTACACCAAGATTAGGGCAGGGCGGTTTCAGGGTTATTGTCACAGAGGCGTATCAGCGCCGCTGCGCTGTTACCGGTGAAAAAACTTTGCCTGTCCTAAATGCCTCTCATATTAAACCATTTTCGAAAAAAGGCCCCCACAGGGCGGACAATGGTATTTTGTTGAGGCAGGATATTCACACGCTTTTTGACAGAGGGTACATCACAATAAACGAGAAAAATGTGATTGAGGTCAGCCGAAGGATTAAAGATGATTATGGGAACGGCAGAGATTATTACGCCTTTCATGGTAGACCGTTAATTATTCTGCCGGGTAGGGCTGAGGAAAGGCCGTCGCGTGAGTTCTTGCTGTGGCACAATGAAAATGTGTAAGTCGGGTAAAAAAAGACATAGGGAAAATTATGGTCAATTAGTATTCCAGGGTTGGGACTCTGCATTTTAACGCCATCAATATGAAATTAGAAGAAGGCGGGGAGGGGGGTACAGATTGAAAATCAACAGGCTTGATTATGTAAGCATAAGGGAGGTATGGCAGCATGAGGCGGCGGATTTTACCACATGGCTAGCCAATAATATTGATTACATAAATGATAAACTGGGATTAACTTTAAATGCCATAGAAACGGAAAAACAAATAGGTTCTTTCAATGTGGATATCTATTGTGAAGATGAACAAGGAAACTCTGTTATTATTGAAAATCAACTTGAAAGAACAGATCACAACCACCTGGGTCAAATCCTTAGTTACGCTGTTGGGGTTGATGCTAAAACTGTAATTTGGATTAGTCCAGATCCTCGCGTAGAACATATTGAAGCAATTGAATGGTTGAATGAGGTTACACCTGTAGATATGAGTTGGTATATTTTAAAAATTGAGGCAGTGAAAATCGCCAATTCCCCTGTAGCCCCTTTGTTCAGTATTATTGCAGGGCCAAGCCAGGAAAGGAAAGCAAAAGGGGAAGTAAAGAAGGATGTGGCGGAGCGCCATCAAAAACGCATTCTTTTCTGGGAGGGGCTTCTGCTGGTGTTGAGTAAGAAAACGGGCTTATTCAGAAATATTAGCCCGTCCAGCGACAACTGGCTGAGGGCGGGCACAGGGTTGAGCGGGATTTATTATCAGATTGCGATTAAAATGAATGGTGCTGCAATTAAACTAGTTGTTAATAGGGATAGGGAGCTGAACAAGAAAATTTTTGACTATATTCATGAAAGAAAAGACAGGATTGAAGAAGTATTCGGAAGCAAAATTAATTGGAGAAGGATGGATAACCAAATCTCTAGTAGAATCGAGCATGAGGTGGATAATTGTGGATTAGGTGATGAATCCACCTGGGATCAAGGTTACGAAACAATAGCAGACAGGCTGATTAAGTTGGATAAGGCCTTTAAACCATACCTTGGCGAAATAAGAAAAATGATCGACGGGTGGCCGGCCAAAAACCAGCCTCCCTCCCGCCAGGGGGTCTGACCCCAGGCATTAAAAAACCTGATACCCGGTATTCATAGAATAATCCATGTTGCTGTGGAACAATATAGGAAATATTTTCTGTCGCAGAAAATGGAATTCAGCTAAATTGAAGGGAAGCATGGGTTACTGAGCAGCGCTGCGAACAATACCAGGTGATCACCGAACATGGCGCGCCAAGTGCGCCTTTTCATTGAAAGCGTGCCAGGGTGGGATTTAAAGGTTGTAAACGGTATTTACAGTTATTTCAGATAAACCAATAGCAAGCATTTTAGTAAGGGGGGATAAGTCATACAAACGATATTTGATCTTTGCAAGCCGAGGGAGAGCGTTTTTGCCGATACCACGAGGGATGACGTACTGAACCTGAGCGACCTGGTTGAAAAAAGGATAGACGCTAACAAATTTTTCAGCGAGAACTTCAAAACCAAAGGCATGGACATCCTTTTTGATACTGCGTTTAAGCGGTTTCAGGGCAAATCCAGCGCCGGTGTGATCAAGCTGACCCAGGCTATGGGCGGCGGCAAAACCCATAATATGCTGGCCCTGGCCTTACTTGCTGAAAATATGGAATGGCGTAGAAAAATAGTCGGCGGGGAATATGATGATATCGGCGAAATCAGGGTTGTGGCCTTCTCCGGGCGTGAAAGCGATGCCCCTTTTGGCATTTGGGGCAGCATTGCCGAACAGCTTGGTAAAAAGGAAATGTTTGCCGACCTGTACTCCCCTTTGCGGGCGCCCGGTGAGAGCGCCTGGATAAGACTGTTGCAGGGTGAAAATATCCTAATCCTGCTTGACGAACTGCCCCCCTATTTGGAGAATGCCAGATCGATCACAGTCGGCAACTCTGACTTGTGCAAGGTCACCGTTACCGCCCTGGCTAACCTTTTTGCCGCGCTGGGCAAACAGCAGCTAGCCAATGTTTGCCTGGTATTTTCCGACCTCAAGGCAACTTATGAATCCGGCAGTGAACTGCTGCAATCCAGTTTTAAAGAATTGGAAAGTGAAGCCAATCGTTCCGCGATAAACATTGAACCGGTGGCGCTGAACTCGGACGAAATATACGATATCCTAAAAAAAAGACTGTTTGAAAAATTTGCGCGGAGTAACTCAGCCGCTGTAAACGATATTGCCGTGGAGTACAAAAACTCTTTGACCCGCGCCAATAAGATGGGACTGACCAATCAAGCGGCTGATAAATTGTTCCTGGGCATCCGGGACTCCTACCCCTTCCACCCTTCCATCAAAGAGCTGTACGCCCGGTTTAAAGAAAACGCCAATTTCCAGCAAACCCGCGGCCTGATCAAGCTGATGCGCCAGATCGTGCGCCAGTTTTATGAAAGCGGCAAGGCCCAGAGGAAGCATCTTATTAACGTTTTTGACATTGATTTAAACGACAGGAACATGTTGAGCTACATCAAGCAAATCAAGCCTTCCTTGGAAGCCGCCATCAGCCATGATATTGCCGCGTCAGGCAAATCAGTGGCAGAAACGATTGACGATCAGGAAGGTGAATCCCAGCCTTACGCCCAGGACGTCAGCAAGCTGCTGCTCATGTCATCCCTGTGCGATACCGCGCATGGCCTGCAGGGTCTTACTGATTCCGAAACTCTGGGCTTTCTTTGTCAGCCAAACATTGAATTGAATGAATACAAAAAGGCGCTGGAGGAAGTAAAAAGCCAGAGCTGGTATCTGAAAATGGACAACCGGGGGCGCTACTACTTCCAAAACACCAAGAATATGGTCGCTGAAATGAATACCCTGGTTGATTCCTACAGCAACGAGAACGCCAAAAAAGAGCTGAAAAAATTCCTTGAAGAAAATTTTAAGCCGGTGATGAAAAAGTGCTACGAATTTTTATATATACTGCCGGCTATCGATGAAATCCATTTGGATATGAACAAGATTGCCCTGGTGATTTTCGAACCTTACCCCGGGGCCAAACTGCACCCGGATCTGCAAGCCTTTTATCACAATGCGCCCTACAAAAACAGGGTGATGTTCCTGTCCGGGCAGCGCAGCCTGATGGAAAAGCTCTATCAAAACAGCAAGCGCCTGACGGCCATTCACCAGATCATTGCCAACATGAAGGCGGAGCATGTGCCGGCAACGGACCAGCAGTACAAGGAAGCTGAGAACCAGCAGGACAAGGCTGCCCAGGCCCTGCTGCAAACTATCCGCGAAGCCTTTGTCACTCTCTATTTCCCCACCAAAGCAGGCATTATTTCCGAGGATTTTAAGCTGGAGTTTAAGGAAAATTCTTTTAAAGGCGAAGACCAGATCATCAAAGCCTTAACCGAAGCGGAGAAATTCCAGGACTACCAGGCCAACGACGCCTTTATGGAAATCATGCGCAATAAATGCGAGCAGCGTCTTTTCACGCAAAAGGAGATGACCTGGAACCAGATCAAGGAGCGGGCCGCCACCGAAACCATCTGGCAGTGGTACCACCCCAGCCAGTTTGAAGACCTGCGCCGGGATTGCCTCAAAAAAGATAAATGGCGGGAGGTCGGCGGCTATATCGAAAAAGGCCCCTTTGCCAAAGAGCCTACTTCCGTTGTAGTCGAGCAAATCAGTTATAATGAACAGACCGGTGAGTTTACCTTGAAAGTGCGCGGGGTGCATGGCGACCGCATTTATTATGACATCGGCGCAGAGCCTACCACTGCCTCGGCAGAGGTGACCCAATCGCCGTTTATTACCAAAGAACCACTAATTAGCTTTATTTGTGTAGATTCCAGCACGAGCGATCCCCACCCGACCGGCAGCGTCAAAGAGTTTATGTGCCGGGCGCCATTGTGCTACGAGCAGCGCCAGAGCGTGCAGGGCAGCGTAATGGAGCTGAAATCCCATGAGGATTTTGAAATTCGTTATACTACCGACGGCAGCAACCCCAAGGAAAGCGGCGGCGTATATACCGGTGAGATTGTGCTGCCGGCCTCATGTAGATATGTAAGGACTGCTGTGCTGTATAAAGGAAAGGTTGTAGAAGAAAAAGACATTGCCATTGACGAAAAACCAAAACCCGGGAAGTTCAAGATTGAAGACGGCAAGCCACTCCAATACACGCTGCGCAACCAAAAAAAATGCGGGGATACAGAGGCCACTTACTCCGAGCTGGAAAAACTGAAGAAGCTGGCAGGGGCCTTTATTCGCCACTTCACCGTGATTATTTCCGAAAAGGACATCCCGGACAACTATATGGAACTGTCTACCGCCAGCG
The DNA here is from genome assembly GCA_964390855.1 of uncultured Eubacteriales bacterium. Lineage (GTDB taxonomy): Bacteria > Bacillota > Desulfotomaculia > Desulfotomaculales > Pelotomaculaceae > Syntrophopropionicum. Next base: position 7,939 of record CAYMJG010000087.1, read on the forward strand.
TGCCCTATGACGCCGATAATCTGCAGGCTACCGTTGACCTCATCCGTGAAACGGCTTTTGCCGGCAAGGACGTGGTCGTGGAGTTTGACTACAAGACATTGCTGTTTACCTCCGGCGCCCAGTTTAAGGACTGGATCGAGATAAACAAGTACGACATCATGGAAATACAGAAAAAAGGATCGATTAAGCAATGAGCGCGAAACAGAAAACCTATGGATTTGGGGTAAACCCCGCACTGAGTACCAACCATTTTTATGTGGTGGCGCCGCCCGCGGGAAATGAGCCGGTGCAGGTTTACGAGCGCTACGGCTGGACGGACGGGGAGGAACAGGTTCTGGAGCGTTCGGATATTTTGCGTCTGGAGATATCAAAACACAAATGGAACCTGGTCTGCGCTGATCTGACATCGGAATTCAATAGCAGGCTGAAAAAAGAAAAAAGGAAAACAGGCAGGTTTGTCAAAGGTGGCACACCAGTAGAAAAACTATTCGGCAAAGAAATGATGGTTCTCTTGTGGGGGATCGAGGACTGTGATCCCTCTGTTATCCCCACGGCCATCCGCAACTGGAAAGGCCTGATGCCCGAGGAACGCTGGTGGCTTTATACTATGACCAATGCCTCCACCGGCCACATGAAGGACAAAAAAGGCTGGCGCGTGGCCCTGCGTTACGCCCTGTGCGAAAACCCGATCGAGGAGAAGCCGCAGCTTTTCTTCCTGGATATGCTGGACGAATAATATAAAGTGGCGGTGAAAAAGTTAT
>CAYMJG010000088.1:0-4367 GCA_964390855.1 uncultured Eubacteriales bacterium
CTGTGATGAAGGGCAGGTTGATCACGGTTTCCATGGTTGCGGAAAGCTCCATTTTAGCTTTTTCCGCCGCCTCGATCAGGCGCTGCAGGGCCTGTTTGTCATTCCGCAGATCGATGCCGTAATCCTTTTTAAACCCGTCGGCCAGCCAGTCTACAACCGCCTTGTCAAAATTGTCGCCGCCCAGGTGGGTATCTCCGTTTGTCGATTTTACTTCAAATACGCCGTCCCCCACCTCAAGGATGGATACGTCAAATGTACCGCCGCCGAGGTCGAAGACCATAATCGTTTCGTTAGCCTTTTTATCCAGGCCATAGGCCAGCGCCGCTGCCGTCGGCTCGTTGATGATGCGCAGGACGTTCAGCCCGGCAATTTTTCCGGCGTCTTTGGTGGCACTGCGCTGGGAGTCATTAAAATAAGCCGGCACAGTAATCACGGCGTCTGTAACCTTCTCGCCCAGGTACTTGGAGGCATCATCAACCAACTTGCGCATTACCAAGGCGGAAATTTCTTCCGGAGCCATGTCTTTGCCTCGAATGTCAAAGCGGACGGCATCGTTTGACCCGGACTTAATTTTATAAGGAACCAGTTTTCGCTCATCAGCCACCTCGGAAAAACGGCGACCGATGAAACGTTTAATCGAATAAAGTGTATTTTCCGGATTTATCACGGATTGACGGCGGGCCACCTTGCCGACCAGCCTCTCCCCGTCTTCTTTAAAAGCAACAACCGAAGGTGTGGTACGGTCGCCTTCGCTGTTTACTATAACTGTTGGCTTTCCTCCTTCCATTACTGCTATTACAGAGTTTGTCGTGCCAAGATCAATTCCCACAGTTTTTCCCATGTTCAACCCTCCTAAAATTTAGGCTATCTTATCTGGTAGCATACCCCAATTTTAAGGAAAAGTTATTAAAAAAAAATAACAAATTTCTTAAATCCTGATTAATTTTCACCTTTAACTGAAACAAGGGGACGTTCCTTTTGTCTCATTCCGTGGGTGGGCTATTCTTCCCGGGGCGGGCCTCAGCAACACGCCAAAGGTGCGCGGCTGAAGCCGTACTAGGATCCCGGATGCCGGACGGCTGATGGCGGATATCGGAATTAGCCTGAATACGGCCAAAGGTCTAAACCTTCCTGCCTGAATATATATACTGACCAAACGGCAGGAAGCGGCTGGTACCCAGGATGCCGGCCTTTTGCAGCAGGGCTGCCGTTTCGCCCGGCAGCGTGAAGGTGGAGGGCTCAGCTAGCATTTTTTCAAAAAAGGCAATAGTTTTCGTTATTTTCCGGCGGGGATCAAAGTCGATAATATATAGTCTGCCGGCCGGGCGCAAAACCCTGGCCGCTTCGCCGGCGGCTCCCGGTTGATCCCTGAAGTGGTGCCAGGCGTCGGAAATCAGCACTATATCGAATGAGCTGTCCGGCAGGGGCAGGCTTTCCGCCCCGGCCCGGACAAGGTTTACAGACATTTTCTTTCTTGCCGCCCTTTTCAACATGGCCTGAGAGGCGTCGGCAATTGTCACCCTCGCCCCCGCCTTGATTAGGGTTTCGGCATTCATGCCGGTCCCGCCGCCCAGATCCAGAACATCCATATTTTTTACCGGCGCCAGCCATTCGGGGATGTTTTTTGAATGATCCACTCCCGAGAAGCGGATAAACCTGTCGTAGAAAGGCGCCATTATTCTAAACATCATTTCATTGTTTGCATAGCGCTTGCAACAATGTTTTCCACAGTAAAGCCGAACTCCTTAAACAGCACAGCGGCAGGCGCCGACGCGCCAAAGTGATCGATACCGATAATTCCGCCCCGCTCCCCGACATAACGGCGCCAGCCGGGGGTTAAGCCCGCTTCTACAGCAACGCGAGCCGTTATATGCGGCGGCAGCACCAAATTACGGTAATCGTCCGGCTGCTCCTCAAACAGCTCCCAGCTGGGCATGCTCACTAGGCGGGGCGCCAGGCCGCTTTCCTGTAGCTTGCCCGCCGCCGCCAGGGCCAGATGGACCTCCGAGCCGCCGGCAAGTAAAATCACATCCGGCTCCCTTCCTTCGGTTTCAAACAGGATATATGCGCCGCGGGAAAGTCCCTCTGCCGGCGCCGTCAAACTCCTGTCCAGTGTGGGCAGATTTTGCCTGGTTAGAATCAGGGCCGTTGGCCCTTTAACCCGGCCTATGGCGCAACGCCAGGCCTGGACGGTTTCGTTGGCGTCCGCCGGACGGATCACAGTCAGACCGGGAATGGATCTGAGCGCGGTCAGGTGTTCGACAGGCTGGTGAGTCGGTCCGTCTTCGCCGACCCCGATACTGTCATGGGTGAACACATAGATAACCTTAAGACCCATCATCGCCGCCATGCGCATCGGCGGGCGCATATAGTCGGAAAAAACCAGAAAAGTGGCCCCGTAGGGGATCAGGCCGCCGCTTAGAGCCATGCCGTTCAGGATTGATCCCATGGCATGTTCCCTAACACCAAAGCGCATATTTCTGCCGCTGTAGCTGTCGGGGCCAAAGTCACCCGCTCCATTTATAATAGTTTTTGTTGAGGGAGCCAGATCGGCAGAGCCGCCGATCAGGTTGGGCAGTCCGGCGGCAACAGCGTTCAGTACGGCGCCTGAAGCAGCTCTGGTGGCCAGGCCTTTTTCATCAGCGGGGAACTGCGGTATTTTTTTATCCCACCCTTTTGGAAGCTCACCTTTCATCCAGCGCCGGAAAAGGCCCGCCAGATCGGGGTGAGATGCCGCATATGCATCGAAAAGGTCTTGCCATTTTCCCTCCAGGGATTTTCCCTTTTCCACGGCCCGGCTAAAATAATCCCTTACCTGCTGATCGATATGGAAAGGTTCCTGGGGGAAACCCAGCGCTTCCCTGGTAAGCTTTATTTCCTCAGCGCCCAGGGGCTCTCCGTGAGCAGAGGCCGAATCCTGTTTGTTTGGGCTACCGTAACCGATGTGGGTGCGCACCAGGATCAGCGAAGGCCTCTCCTTCTCCGCCTGCGCCGCCCGAATGGCCGCAATCAGGGACTCGGTGTCGTTCCCGTCATCGACCCGCTGCACATGCCAGCGGTAGGCGGCGAACCTGCCGGCCCGATCTTCTGTAAAAGCTATGTCGGTAGAACCTTCGATAGAAATGCGGTTGTCGTCATAGAGGCAGATGAGCCGCCCCAGTTTGAGGTGTCCGGCCAGCGAGGCGGCCTCGTGGGACACACCCTCCATCAGGTCGCCGTCGCCGGCAATCACGTAGGTGTAATAATCCACGATTTCGTAAAGGGGACGGTTGAAAAATGAAGCCAGGTAACGTTCGGCAATGGCCATGCCCACGGCGTTGGCAATACCCTGCCCCAGTGGTCCCGTGGTAACCTCCACACCGGGTGTGCGGCCAAATTCCGGATGTCCCGGGGTCCTGCTGCCCCACTGGCGGAACCTTTCAAGCTCTCCCAGCGGAAGATCATAACCGGTAAGGTGGAGCAAAGCGTACAACAACGACGAACCGTGCCCGGCCGATAGGACAAAACGGTCCCGGTTCGGCCAGGCTGGATTGCCCGGGTTGTGCTTTAAAAATTTGGTCCACAGGACAAAGGCCATCGCGGCGGCGCCCATGGGCATGCCCGGATGGCCGGATTTAGCTTTCTCAACCATATCAGCGGCCAGCATGCGCAGGTTGTTGACACATAGTTTCTCAATCTTGTTTTTTTCCAGATCCATATTCTGATCCATATTCTAATCCTCACTTTATCGTTATTCCGTCATCTTTAGGGTTCCGTTTAATACAGGGGTTATCCTCTACAAGTTATTGGGATATCATTATCTTCACACCATTCCACGGCGATTCGTTTTAACGCTTCGTCCCGGTATTTGTACCAATCCTCAGCTATGCCATATTTATGTATGTTATTTTTAAACCTGCGATTCCATTCCCTGGATTATTTCGTCCAGTTTCACAACGATTCCCATGCAAATCACCCCAGCCAAATAAAGAAATGGTGTACTGTGCCGGCACAATACACCATAATTATACGGGTTTTTATCGAATCGTTCAATAAGCCGGATCGTGCGGTTACTGCTTATGGCCGGGGGGCGCCACTAAACAAAATGATATTGGGGTAAATAATAATCCAGCCGCATCAGTTTACTTAACCAATCTTTCCAATTTGGCGACCCTGGTGACAAGATAGCGTGTATCGGCTTCTATTCTATCGAACCTTTCATCAAGGTACTCTCTAAGATTATCGATCTGATTTCCTCTAAGACTATGCCCGTTGAAAAGGGCGCCGATTTTGTTAAAAACCTCTTCTTCCATGCGCAGTTCAAGATTGTCAACCTTTTTTTCAAGCTTTTGCACGCCTGTTTTTAATTCCTCTTGACCTTGTGCCAG
>CAYMJG010000088.1:4467-8583 GCA_964390855.1 uncultured Eubacteriales bacterium
TCAGGGGCGGCCATTTGGCAATTTTGGCGATTAGACAAGCGCCGCCGGCGACACGTTGGGCGTCTCTATTACCTTGCCGCTGTCTATTAATCCCTCCGGCGGGCTAATAACGATGGATTAACGCTACTTTGCAACACGGCGAAAATATAGTAATGAAACTGGGGAGGTCTACCAAGCACTGCTATCCTTACCTTCTGTTTCGTGGTAAAATTGTTCATCATATAGAATTATATCTGCAATATTTAAAAGTCGGGGGGTTGGTCATGGAACATACTTTTTTATTTACAGAAGGCGCCTGGATCACGCGGGGAACCTATTACGATGAAAACAATAACGCGCTGGATGCCGAGGGGCGGTTCGAGGTAACACACAATAAAAAACTGTGGGCGAGTAAGAGCGTAGTGACCCTGTCGGGGGATGAGCCTGTAGAGATAAGAAACGATCACGAGATTGCGCCTTTCACCAATAACGTGGCCGGCTGGCAGTCGGTAAACCCTAAACTGGGGACATTAATCGGCAGGTTTGCCGTAATAGAAGATACAATACTGTCCTTATACAGCGCCGCCAGCGGTGAGTATTTCGGCAGCGAGTCTTTCACGCGGATCAGTGAATCGGAGTATCTCGGAAAAGGCGTGCTATACGGCGTGGAAGGAAAAATCTATTCCTGGTCAGTGCGCCATGAAAAAGAAACAATATAAGGACGCCCGCCATGCCATCAGCCTGTAGATGCTTCTCCAGCCCGCAAATTGGCCGGCTAAAGCCGGCCCAACAACGAAAAGAACAAGTCCGGGATGACGGACCTGTAGGTGCGGCTTCAGCCGCACATCGACCGGCTAAAGCCCACCGGAGATAATAAAATTTGAAAGGGGGGTCTCCCCCTTTTTCACTTGTTCAGCATATTAAAATCAACGGTAGCAAAGTAGTCTTCCAGCGTTTCCGCCCGGCGGATTAGTTTTACTTCCCCGTCCGGCAGCAGCAGCAGCTCCGCGGAGCGCAGCCTGCCGTTATAGTTGAACCCCATAGCATGCCCGTGGGCGCCGGAGTCATGGATAACCAGGATGTCCCCCGGTTCAATCTCCGGCAGTGCGCGGTCGATGGCAAACTTGTCATTGTTCTCACACAGCGAACCGGTAACATCGTATACATGATCAAGCGGCCAATCCTCTTTTCCCAGCACGGTGATGTGGTGGTAGGCGCCGTACAGGGCGGGCCGCATCAGGTTGGCCATACAGGCGTCCAGGCCGATATAGCTCTTGTAGGTTTCTTTTTTATGCAGGACCTTGCTCACCAAAAAACCGAAGGGCCCGGTGATCATGCGGCCCAGTTCCATGTTGATGCGCATGGGCGCCAGATCCCGTTTGACTATTTTTTCTTCATAGGCCTTTTTGATTTCCGCGGAGATCAGGTTTACGTCCACCCTCTTCTCCTCCGGACGATAGGGAATACCGATGCCGCCGCCGAGGTTGACCACCTCTATCCTGATCCCCGTGTTTTGGTAAATTTCCACCGCCAGGTCAAAGAGCATATCCGCTGTGGCCACATAGCTGTAAGGATCCAGTTCATTGGAAACCACCATTGTGTGCAGACCGAACCGCTTGGCCCCCTTGTCCCTGGCCATGCCATAACCCTCAAAAAGCTGTTTGCGGGTAAAACCATATTTGGCTTCCTCGGGCAGGCCGATAATCGCATTGCCGCCGCGCAGGGGGCCCGGGTTGTAACGGAAAGAGATAAATCCCGGCAGTCCCACATGTTTTTCCAGGTATTCGATATGGCTGATGTCGTCAAGGTTGATAATCGCTCCCAGCTCTCTTGCCTTGACAAATTCATGGGCCGGGGTGTCGTTGGAAGTGAAAATGATGTCCTCTCCCGTCAGGCCCACTTTCTCAGCCAGGACCAGTTCCGCCAGTGAGCTGCAGTCCGCCCCGAAACCTTCTTCCTTGAGGATTTTCACCAGGTAGGGATTTGGAGCCGCCTTCACCGCAAAGAACTCCTTGAACCCGGGCGCCCAGGCAAAAGCGGCCAGAAGCCTGCGGGCATTATCGCGTATGGCTCTTTCGTCATAAATGTGAAAGGGCGTGGGATATTTCTCTATAATTCGCTCAATATAGTCCTTGGTAAATGGCAGCGCTTTGGTCATGTCTGTCCCCCGTTTAGGATCAAGTTAAAAAAATACCGCATCACACCAAATTTTAATATAAGCAAGCAACCTTTTCAAGAAATATAATTCCTCATCTGTGTTTGTTCCGTGATCATGGCGCCGTGAAATATTTCTAAAAACATTATATATGTAATATATTGGCTGACACTAGGGATGGGTGCTATGAAAAGCACCATAATTCACCCCGCCGCTTTTAAAACCACTTGAGGAAGGCAAGGCTGCTGACTTATTAAAAAATGCAGCCGGGGTTCACCCTTCCTAAAAACCGCTGGCTACAATAAGACATTTTTGATAGAATTATTCCAATGTTAAGGAATGGCGGGAGGATTTGCAGTGGGTAGTAAAAGAATTAAAAAAACCCTGGCGGTGTTTGTCGTCCTCATCGTAATTGCCGCAGCAGCAGCGCTGGCGCTGACACGTTCCCCGGATTATCTGGCCGGCCTGGCCCTGCGTTTCATGTTCAGGCCTGATGATCACCTTAAAAAGGAGCTTGTGCAGGAGGTAGGCCGGGAAAAGGCGGATGAACTGCTGAAGGAATTTCAGAACACGGGCTCCGGCGCAACAGCCAAACCGGGCAATTTATCGGGAGCGCTGCTGGATGCCGTTTCCAGGGTACAATTGGAGGAAAAGGGCGTTGTTGGAGACGCTCAATACGGCATATACAGCAGCATTGTAGGAAAATACCAGACGGAGTTCAGCAGCATACAGGCAGACTATGAGCAGCGGATAAACTCTCTGGTCGGTTCAGCAAAACAGGATTACCGGCAGGCAGGAGGCAAAAACCTTTCGTCGGCCAGGGAACTGTTTGAACAGTATAAGGCGTCAGGCGAGGCGCTGGAAGCCGACTGCGACCAACATTTTAATGGTGTCCTCTCCGCCATGGAGGCGGAACTGCAGGAGAACGGCCTGCCCACCGTGGCCGTAACATACGCCAAAAGCGCCTACATCGTCATGAAGGACAATTACCGTGAAGAAATCCTGGGCAAAGCACTGGAGGCTGTACAAAAAAGCAAGTAAAAGTTACAGGAAAGTGTCAGGGGTGTCAGGGGTGTCAGGGGGACGGGGTTGTTGACAACATTTGAGAAAATGGAACTAATTTGTCTAGCTCACAATTTATCATAAGGCTTTTTTCTGTCTTTTCTCCTGGCCAGTTCACTGGCATATTTAACACCAAGCGCACCTGCGTTTTGCTTTACCCATTCTGTTAATCTGGTTGAGCCGGCGGGCTCTGAATCTGTGTAAAGTAAATCTTCTTTCAGTCCTTTTATCTCTTCTTCCGGAACGTCCCTTTGTTTCACACAGGGTAGTCGCCTGTGAAAACTTCGGTGGCGGGGCCGGTCATGTGGACGTGGTTATCAGCAGCCCATTCGATGAGCAGGTCCCCTCCCTTAAGATGCACTGTTATCTTGCGCCCGGTGAGGTCGTTCAGGGCGCAGGCCACAGCGACGGCGCAGGCGCCTGTACCACAGGCCATGGTTTCCCCGGCGCCCCGCTCCCAGACCCTCATTATTACCTCATCCCGGTCCAGCACCTGCACAAATTCCACGTTGGTCCTGCGTGGGAAAGCATCATGCCTTTCTATGCGCGGGCCGACGTCCTCCAGGGGGATCGCTCCCACGTCCGGCACGAAGATAACGCAGTGGGGGTTGCCCATGGAAACTGCCGACACATTATAACTAATGTCACCTATTGCCAAAGGCTCGCCGACAACCGGCCCGGAGGGACCGGCCATGGGGATTTCCGCACGTTCCAGGCGGGGCCGGCCCATGTCCACCCGCACAGATTTAATCAGACCGTTTTCCAGAATCAGTTCGGACACGATCATCCCGGCCGGCGTCTCCACTCTGATCCGTTCCTTTTTGACCAGATCATGCTCGTGGGCGTATTTGGCCACACAACGGATGGCGTTGCCGCACATCTCCGCCTCGCTGCCGTCGGCGTTAAAGATGCGCATGCCG
>CAYMJG010000089.1:0-8298 GCA_964390855.1 uncultured Eubacteriales bacterium
ATTATCATGGTAGACTATAATAATGAAGAAACGGATGAATGCTTGTGCTGCAGCTTGCGGTTTGTGATGACAATATTGACGAGCTGTCCAATATGGTACGGCTCATCAACCAATACCGGACATCAAAGAATTTAAGCTGCGAATACGCCGTCTTTCCCAACGGCTTTGAGCTGGTTTCGGCCTTGGAAAAAGGCAAGCGCTTTGATATATACTGTCTGGATATTATTATGCCGGGCTTTATGGGCATTGAGGTGGCTAAGGAGATCCGTGGTTTTGACAAAACCGCGCCGATTTTATTTTTCACCTCGTCGCCGGAGTTTGCCTTGGAAAGCTACGCGGTGAAAGCTGTCAACTATGTGCTAAAGCCCGTCTCCGAGGAAAAACTGTTCTTCACCTTGGACGAGCTGCTGGAGCAGATAAAAGCGGGAAAAGATGAGGATGCGCTGGTCGTAAAGAGCAATGAGGGCATTCAAAAAATACTGATCTCCAACCTGGTTTTTGCCGAGGTCATCGGCCGGAATGTGCTATATCACATGTTGTCCGGCAAGGTGATCGAGTGTACGGAACCTTTTTCCGCGGTCTGCGGCCGCCTGCTGAAATATGGGCATTTTATTAAAACCCACCGTTCCTATATTGTGAATATGCAGTATGTGGACACCATTGAAAATCACCGGATAACCCTGCAGACACTTTCATCGGTTCCCATTGCCCAGGGAAAGGCGCGGGAAATTAAGCAGCGGTATCTGGCCTATCAAATGGAGGGGGAATAAGCGGATGATAGAAACTGCTATGGCATTCTCCCGTTACTTTATGGCCCTGCTGTTCGGGGCGGCGGTGGCGGTCAGCTTCGCCGGAATGGCGCGTACGCGGAAAAATTATTTGGTTTTTGGGTGCTTTATCGTCATTTTATTTATTTTACAATTCGTCTGCCTGCAACTGTGGGGCATGGACACAACGCTCAAAATATACCCCCTGCTTTCTCATTTGCCGGTGGTTGTTTTTATCGCCCTGTACTTAAAGCGCCCGGGACTGATTGCACTGACCAGTATGTTTGTTTCCTTCCTGTGCTGCCAGCCTCCCCGCTGGATTGGCACCGTTAGCGGCGAAATTTTTAACAGTGCCGCCATGAACCATGCCGGCTATATAGCGGGTGCGTTTCTCATGTATTATTTACTGCAAAAATATACGCTGCAGTCAGTCCGGCATCTGATGGAGCGCTCGGTTAAGTCCTGCCTGCTGTTTGGCGCCATGCCTGCCTTTTACTACCTGTTCGACTATGCCGCCGTTGTTTATACTAACTTTATGTACAGCGGAGCACGCGCAGCTGTACAATTCATGCCCTTTGTGACAGCGACTTTCTATTTTGTGTTTGTCCTCCTGTATTACAACGAAACACAAAAACAGGTGAGCATCCAAAGAGAACGGGATATGCTGGATATGCAGTTAAGGCAGGCACAAACAGAATTCGCCTCTCTGCGGCTGATGCAGCAGAATGCATCACTCCACCGGCATGATATGCGCCACCACTTCGCTCTTTTGCAGGGGCTGGCATGCAAGGGACACATAGAGGAAATCAAAGAGTATCTACAGACTGCCCGGTCCGACATGGATGCCATCACACCCATACGCTTTTGTGAAAACGAAACCGTCAATCTGATTTTGTCCGCTTTCGCCGCCAAAGCAAAACAGGCGGGGATCCTATTGACGGTAGATGTGCGGCTGCCCGACACGCTGCTGATCAGCGACACCGAGCTTTGTTCGCTCTTGTCAAACGCTTTGGAAAACGCCATACAAGCCCCTGAACAGATACCTGACAGCAACAAACGCATCATCCGGCTGTGCATGTATTCCAAGAATACAAAGCTGTGCATCGACATTCGCAACAGCTACCAGCACGAGCCGATCTTTCACCAGGGCCTGCCTGTATCAACAAAGCAGGGGCACGGCTTTGGCACAAAAAGTATGGCGCATATCGTGGAAAAGCATGGCGGCGTATACCAGTTTTCAGTCAAGGATGGCTGGTTTATATTTCAGGCCACTGCATAGGGGAACATTTCATGTGTGTCAATGTGCCTCACGGGTTCACACCACCATAAATTTCCCCAAAGAACCGCCCCCGGAGTTATCCGTGGGCGGTTCTTTTGACGACTATGACGCTGTCCCCGTATAGGCCGCGCCGGGCTGGATGACTGCCTGACCCGCCGCGTTGTCATAGTACACATTAAACTGCGACGCTGTCCCAGAAAGTTTCTGCGCGAACTCACGCAGCTGGAGGTAATTGGTATCGCCGTCAATCAGTCGCGCGTCCGCAAAGGTAAAGACTTCGCCGTTCAGCTTGAATTTGGTGCCGCTGGGCCGAATATTCGCCGTGTTTTGCAGCCTGGTTTGGGTAACTGCGCCGCTGTATGGCTTGCCGGGTTCAATCACGGCATACTGCCCGTCGTAGCCCACGTCGAACTGGGCGGCGCTACCGCTGAGCAGGGCCGCGATGGCGCGAAGCTGCAGGTAGTTGGTGTTGTTTATCGAATATGCCGCTGTGACGGATACGGGCCGGCCGTTGATCACAAAGTTCGTCCGGCTGGGTGCGGCGGCAGGCCCTGCAGGCGCGGCGGGGGTGGGCTGCTCAGACGGTGCGGAAGCCCAACCGGTAGTCTTGGGGATTTCATCGCCGCTCAATTCCCAAAAAACGACATCGGAACGACCGTAAGCCCCCTTACTCCTAAACACAGTGATGGGATCCCCTAAAGTGTAATGTACCGTGTAGGCTCTGACTACCAGGTCAGTGTCAGACGCCGGGCGCAGGCTGTACTTGCGGTGGCTGTTTGCTGTGCCGGGGCTTTCAGAGTAGGTGTTCCAGAGAAACGGGCTTTTCACAGCCGCCACCTTCCACCCGTAATCGGAAACGGCATCGGTACCCACTCCCAAATACCTTCCGTCAGCAATTCTCAGCGTTATTTGATTGTTCCCCTTGTTCTCCACATAAAACGCTCGCGTCCAAGGCGTCGCACAGTCCCAGGCGTTAAGCTCCACCAGGTCGGCTCTGATGACGTCAATAATGCTGTAGGCCTCGTGAACGTCAAAGCGGAGGCTGTACCAACCGTCGGCGGGTGTTTTCGGGGCGCCGGGAGGCGTCGCTCCGGCCGGGGCGCCCGTGGGGATAAACCTGAACTCGCTGTGTTCGGGCCCGTCGGGGACGGGGTAAGCCGTACAAACCCATTTATCTATATGGCTCCATAAAATAATAGCCGTTCCGTCCGCTTTTTGCTGACCGGAGGCGTTTAAAATCATATCTTTATTCTCAAATGGACGCAGGCTGCAAATATCCTTGCTGGGTTTATTTTCGCCGCAGAGCCGCCAATTCAACAAAGGATTACCCTGGGCATCCGCCAACGCCTTTACCCGCGCTCCGTTCGACAGGCTTTCTACACCCAAATACCTTCCGTCCTCCGTCTCTAGTAAGTACCCGTCACCGCGTCCGCCGTTTCCCAGGTATTGCAGACGAAACTTTGCATTTCCTTCCGGGGTGTTGGTTTTGTCACGCAATTCCGCATTGCCGTTGGCGTCTAAATTAAGATAATTGCCCATACACCGCAGGTAGTACCAGCCGTCCTTAGGTGTGGGGTTGTTGGGATTGGATGCGTGCGCGGTCACCGGCAGCACGGTAAGCGCCATGCACATAACGAGCAGGATGCTTATAACCCGTTTTTTCATAGTGTTATCCCTCCTTTAAAAATTTTGTTTCATATAAAGATTTAATTTTCACAGTATCACGTTACCATAAATTCCCCCAGAAAAACCTTCCCCTGCATGAAACATAATTTTCCCGACATGAATCATTGTTTCGAAGGTGTCAGGAAGGTGTCAGGGGGACGGGGTTGTTGACACCTTTTGCACCAGGTATATATATCCATGCTCATTATCCCCCCTGACAATTAACCAAAATATGCCTATTGCATAGGCAAAAAAAAACCCGATTTCTCGGGCCTTAGGGCTGGTTTTTATGGCCGGGTGGCGCAAAACAACGCTACATTAACTGCGCCTGCGCTGCTATTTCACCGCAATTACTATTAGCGGCGGAATTTAATATAAACGGGTGTTCCTTTTTTCTTCGTACCTTCATTAGCATTAGCCGGGGTATGAGTATTCTGCCAACAAACCCATTTTGATAATATTTAACATAGTTCGCATTGTGGTTCATCATTTGTTCTCCTTCAGTCCGCCCCTTATCCTCCAGGGAGCCGGCCCAATTAGCCAAAGCATTGGGATCGGAAAGTTGGCCTTTATGCAGGCTTATACCGGACTGATGCCGGGTATTTTGCCGGCGCCCGCTGACAAATCGCCACTTGATGGTTACCCTTTGGGTGGCCTGGTCCCACTGCACACCGCAGCCCAGGTTTTCGGTGACAAAGCGGAGCGGCAGCATGGTCCGTTCGTTGATGATCAGGGGTTTAACGTTAGGATTGCCAGCGTCTATGGGGACGGCCTTTCCGTTACAGTATTCATTGAATTGGTCTCCTTACTGATGAAATAATTTAATTTCCTTTATTGCTTGCTGTTATAGAATACGGGTTCACCAACCACTATTTTTTTAACAACGCCATGGTTGATCCTCATCTCGGATTCGATGCACAGCTTGTTAACGCCGCTAATCCCTACAGTTACGTTTTCTAAGGTTTCACCGGGTTTTAATGTTAGGGACTTAAGAACCATTCCGTCTTTAGTTTCTTTCCTTATATTCATTACCAGGTCGGCTTTTGCACCGCTGTCAAGGAAAAATGAAGCGCGAAACTTTTCATATTTGCAGGCCGGCTTCAAAAAGAAAGTGAAATACTGCAGGCTCATGTCCTTATTATTGGTTACCCCCCACTTGTATGTGTCATCCGGGGTGGTCAGCATTACCGTGTCAGCAGTCAATACGGTGCCGAAATAGTTTTCATAATAAGCCGTATCGTTAATATATAAGATTTCGTAATCAGGAACGGGTATTTCGACGGGGACCTTGAAATGGGGCAGTTTACTGACATCGGGTATTTGTTTGCCCGGTTCTGTTTCGGGAGCGGATGTTTTACCGGGATCCCCAATAATGCCGGTTATTTGGCCCGGTAGCTTAACGTCAGGTATCTTGCCGGGATCTTTACCGGTATCGGGTATTTTACCTGTTTCCGCCGACGAATCGCCACCGGTGATGGTTACCCTTTGGGTGGCCTGGTCCCACTGTACACCGCAGCCCAGGTTTTCGGTGACAAAGCGAAGGGGCAGCATAGTCCGCCCGTTGATGATCAGGGGTTTAACGTGAGGATTGCCAGCGTCTATGGGAACGGCCTTTCCGTTGACCAGGGCATTGCTTTGCCCGATCCACAGCTCCATGAAGGTTGTGCCCAACGACACCGTCGCTTTCTGGGTTGTTCCTTCCCAGCCGACATCGGCGCCCAGGGGAGCGGCGGCAAATCTGATCGGCAGCAGGGTGCGCCCCTCAATAATGGTCGGGCTGACATCCATGAACTGAGGCGCGCCGTTGACGGTATAGGTACTACTGCCGATGCTGAAAATTAGCACAACGGGCTCATTGGCCGCCGTTTCAGCAGGGATCGGCGAAACCAAAGCCGCCAGTAGGCACGCCAGGGCAAAAAACAGCAGCCCCCTGTTCCGCCTCTGCATTTTAATAACCCTTTTCATTTATATACCTCCTTTTGACCTATTGGTGCTTATTTATGCACCTTTTTTTCGATTATACTGGGAGATTATTACTGTTAATAGCTACTAATCGTAGTAGGTGGGCTAAAAAACAGCCTAGCTTTTCGTAGTAGGCGGGGCTAAAAAACAATCCAACTTTCGTTGGACTGTTTTTTTAATAGAAAGCTTCATTTGCTTTCTATTGCTTTTGGATCAGGTTAATCGCGCAAATAGCTCTGCACGGCTGTTTATTTCCAGTTTCTTGTATATATTTTTTATATGGAAATTAACAGTATGCGTGCTGATATTTAAATTTAAAGCAATTTGTTTTGTGCTCTTACCGTTCAGTAAAAGGCTGGCCACTTCGCCCTCCCTGGGGGTAAAGTTAAAAGCTTTAAATTTATCAAATAACTGCACAGCTTGCGTTTCTTCGGTCATGTCAACACCGTAAAAATCATCTGCCCAGCCGGCTGCAAACAAGTGTTTAGAATAGGCCGGAGACATGAGTATAAATACTATGAATACTATGCAAGAAACCAATGTGGCGGCAAGGGGTAACTGTGCGGGCGCGTAAAGGGAAATTGCCCCGGGTATCACATATGAGACCATGCTGACGGGCAGTATGGTAACAAGAGACAGTTTGAAGATTCGAAAGTCCCCGTGTTTTTTAAAGACGCAGCCCAGGAGATAATAGGCGGCAATATATCCTATCTGTTCAAACCCATGAAGTTTACGGGTCAAACCTCTCAGTAAAGAGCCCTCCGGCATAAAATAAAGCCCATATGTGCATATCATGGCAATAAAAAACAGATTGCACATATTCCAAATACTATATTTGGTAACCAGTTGCAGACCAATAGCTAAACAGACTACCAATATACCCACCGCCCCATTTGCGATCATGGCCTCTGATGAGGAAGCCCCCGGCAGGTATGTATAGAATATTTCCACAAAATAATGAGCTACAAAAAAATAAAGGGTTAATTTAATGGCAGTGTTCAATTCTGCTTTTGGCCTGTTTTCCACAACCAAAAAATCATTTGTTTTATAGAGAAATAAACAGACGCAAGTTCCTATAACAAGAATTGTCAAATATGTTTTGCTGAAAAGGCCCGATATAAGGTATAACCCTGAATCCAGTTGGTTGAGTGAAAAAAACAGGGAAATTGCCGCTGCCCCCAGTAACCGTTCCGGGTTATTCAATGTAAAGGTATAGGCAAACGATGCGCAAGCGGCACAGCCCCCCAAACCGAATATAAAAACAATAGCTATAAAAAGGCTTAGCAGGCATTCAGCCATCATGATCCATATAAAAAATGCAGCAACTGTTGTTACCGCCAATATTCTTGAAATAACGGCCATGTTTTTTATATTGGTTACGGCAAAAAGCGCTCCCGCCCCTACACAATAAGCGCTTCCCATAAGGGTCATGGCATCAAGTCCAAAAAAATTTACGGCATCACTAAACAGAACCCCTTGCATATTTGCAAAAACAGGCGCCAAAGGAAAGATCAACATATATTGCAAATGATCAAGACGAACATTTTGGATGCTTATGTTATCTTTTGAATTCATTAATGTTAATATAATATTAAAAACACTTTTTTTACTCCGGTTGGTTTTTATAATAACATTACCTCCCCCCACCATATACTGGTAAGGAGCCTGTTTACCCCTCCCTGCATTTTTGCTTATTGTTACAAGAACCTTTTTCTCCTATATATGGAACGTGCAACATTGAAACAAAATTCATTAGCGATAGAGTGTGTACTTCGTGCTTAGGCCCCCCGTACGTTTTTCTTTTATTATACACGTGCCATCAATATATTTCCATTACCCCCATCAAGATCCATACCTGTTCATATATGAATATATCAAGAGAATCCTGTTCCAAAACGCCACAAAATAATAAAAGCCGTTCCGCGATCAGGGTTATTCTATGTTGGCTTTCATCCCTGTCCGCGGTGCGGATGGTGACATTGGCCTTTTGCTCCAGGATCGCGTTGGTGGCAGACACGGCAAGATGCGGATAGAAAAGGGTTCCTGAAATATTGGCTTTAGCCACAAAGACAGACGTGCTGAAACCCAGTCCCGTCATACCTGTGGTTGCGGCTGTACCAGTCATTTGTTCCGTTGTCCGGCCATAATCGGGGCACTGCTGCCATTTATGTTCTAGGCAGGCAATACCACCAGCTTTTGGGCTTTTTTAGGGTAGACCGCAGCCAATGATAAGTTAGTGTCAGGCGCCGCTACCTTACCCCGCCTTATGTTTCTAAAAACAGAGGATTCCGGACAAGCAGAGAATCTGGTATAATCTCACAAAAGGAGATCTCTATGACCAACCCTGGTATCCGCAAAGCCATGACTATTGAACAAATCTTCTTTAAGAATAAGAAAGAGCGCAGGCTGTACGAACTGAGAGAGAAAGCCGCCAGGGATGAAATATCCATGGTGACCGGAGCCAAGGAAGAAGGCAAGGCGGAAGGTAAGGCCGAGGGCAAGATCGAAGGCAGGGCCGAAGGCAAGGCCGAAATGGCACGGGGCGCCATCTGCAGTATCTGGACGCTAAGTTTTCCAGTGACTCGCTTGGTCTTCAGGAAGAAGTCGGGGCCATTAATAATTTAG
>CAYMJG010000090.1:0-7915 GCA_964390855.1 uncultured Eubacteriales bacterium
TCCATCTGGTATGATCTCCTGTCGCCGAATTGGGGCGCGGAGTCCGCCGCCTCCCGGAACGGCCCGTAAAAGGCCGAGCAGTATTTGGCTGAGTAAGCCATGACTGGCGTGTTAACGTACCCATTCTGATCAAGAGCGGTGCGGATAGCGCCAACCCTGCCGTCCATCATATCGGAAGGGGCGATCATGTCCGCGCCCGCAGCTGCGTGGGACACCGCCGTCCTGGCCAGCAGCTCCAGGGTGGGGTCGTTGACAACATAATTGTCCTGGACGATGCCGCAGTGGCCGTGATCCGTATACTCGCAGAGACAGAGATCGGTAATCACCATCAGTTCCGGGTACTCTTTTTTCACCGCCCGCAATGCCTGTTGGATAATGCCGTCCGCAGCGTAAGCCTCTGAACCGGCGGCATCTTTCTTAGCCGGAAGGCCAAAGGGAAGTATAGCCGGTATCTTTAATTTTACTATCTGATCTAGTTCTTTAAGCAGCATGTCTATCGAATAACGGCAGATACCCGGCATCGAATCAATGGGGAGAGCCAGGCCGCTGCCGTGGCAGACAAACACCGGATAGACCAGGTCATTTACGGACAGGCAATTTTCGCGCACCATACGGCGTATATTTTCACTAGCTCTCAGCCTTCTTGGCCTTTGCCCAGGAAAAGGCATATTCCACACCTCCGTCTAAAACATTTTGACATGATTTACAGGGTTTACATAGGCCTAATACTGTTTTAATTTTATTTAAAATATTGTTAATCATTTTTTCATCCTGTAAATCCCGTCAATTTGTTTTAGCTTTCTCGTCCAAACCAATTTCCTCGTCAGTCAGGTAGCAAGCCGGGTCGGATTCCCAGAAGTCACCTGTTACCGCTTCGGCCCGGGCTCTGAAATTGCCGTTGCAGATGTCCAGCCAACGGCAGGCGGCGCAACGGCCCTTCAGCAGGGGTTTGCGGTTTTTCAGTCCGGCCAGTACCGGCTGGGAGGTATCTGTCCAGATATCGCCGAATTTCCTTTCCCTGACGTTGCCGAAGGTATAGTTTTGGGTAAATTGATCGGGATGCACATTGCCGTGCCAGTCCACGGCGCCGATAGCTATGCCGGTCCGGTTGCCGCCGTTCAGCCGCAGCAGCTCTAAAACCTGTTGCGCTCTTTCCGGATTCTTGTCAATTAGTTTCAGGTAAATATAGACCCCGTCAGCATGGTTGTCGACCGTCAATATTTCTTTGGTGATGCCGCGTTTGTGAAAATCCAGGGTGCGTTCCATTATCAGGTCCAAAGCCTGGCGGGCCTCTTGCCTGCTAATATCCTCTTCCACCATCTTGCTGCCCCTGCCGGAATAAACCAGGTGATAGAAACATACCCTGGGAATATCCTCTTTTTCAATCAGATCAAAGATAGCGTTCAATTCGCTGTAATTATGCTTATTTATGGTAAAACGCAACCCAACCCGTTGTTCAACCTCTTTGCAGCTTCTGATCCCGGCTAGAGCCGCTTTAAAGGCGCCCTCACGGCCGCGAAAGCGATCGTTGTTTTCAGCAATCCCATCCAGGCTGACGCCAATATAGCCCACGCCCAGTTTTTTCAGGGAAAAAGCCAGCTCACTGTTTAATAGGGTTCCATTAGTGGAGATGGTTGGCCTGATTCCCTTGCTTTTGGCGTAAGATACCAGGGTCATCAGGTCTTCCCGTAAAAGCGGCTCCCCACCGGAAAAAAGGATCACCGGTACCTTGAATTCAGCCAGGTGGTCGATAAAACGCAGCGCTTCCCCGGTATCCAGCTCACCCTCGTATTTCTTTGACTCGGAGCTGGAATAACAGTGGATACATCTCAGGTTGCAGGTCCGGGTGCTGTTCCAGACAACTACCGGCCCATGTCCCGCTGACGCGCCGTGGGCCTGTCCTGCCGCCCCCCGGCTGTAGCGCAGCGAATCACCAAAATATTCTGTGTCACATAACAGTTTGGTAACGCTGATCATTCTTTCTTCACACCCTCACTAAGGTATTCATTGCTTCATAAAATATTTCAATATGGTTCCAACAAGACCGTCAATCGTATACTCCCGCGCCACCAGGCTGGGCCTGATGCCCAAACCCCTGGCCGTGTCCGCAGTAACTGGGCCAATACACGCTATAATAACATCCGCCAGCAGGTCCTTGATATCGGGTACGCCAAGCATATTGACAAAATTCCGTACAGTGGAGGAACTGGTAAAGGTGATCACATTTATTTCCCTGTTTTTCAGCATTTCCACAATCCGCCCGCCCTGTCCCGGGCCTGTTACGGTGCGGTACGCCGTTACCTCATCCACAACAGCACCCAGGCCGGCCAGGGCCTGCGGCAGTATCTTCCTGGCTATGTCCGCCCGCGGCAACAGCACCCTGTCCCCTGCCGCAACCTTGCCCCGCAACATTTTCAGTATTTCCTCGGCACGAAATTCCCCGGGTACATAGTCGACAAGAAGACCGTATCCCTCCAGCGCTTCCCTAGTTTTCGGGCCGATGGCGCATATTTTTGCCCCATACAGTTCACGCAGGTCCTTGTGCTGATCACGCAACCTTTGGAAAAACGCGTAGACCCCGTTGACACTTGTAAAGATTACCCAATTGTAAACGCCGAGGTTTTTTACAGCCCGATCCAAAGGCGCAAAATCCCTGGGTTCAACCACACTGATAGTCGGAAATTCCAGGGGCTCCGCACCCAGCGACTCCAGGGCCGCCGTTAAAACACTGGCCTGCTCCCGGGCGCGCGTTACTAATATCCTGCGGCCGAAGAGAGGTTTTTTTTCAAACCAGTTCAGTTTTTCCCGAAGTTTGACAACCTCGCCGACAATGATCAGGGCAGGATTTTTAAACCCTTCATTTTCCGCCTTAAGGCTAATGTCCGCCAGTGTGCCCACCAGTGTGCGCTGCTCCGGCCTGGTTCCCCACCTGACCAGCGCCACCGGGGTTTCGGGAGACCTGCCGTTTTCCATCAAACGTTTGGTGATGTGAACCAGGTTGGCCATGCCCATCAGGAAGACCAGTGTGCCTGCCCCTGTAGATATTTTAGCCCAATCTATGTTTGAATCCTTTTTCATGGGATCTTCATTGCCCGTTATAATCGCCAGGGTTGAGGTAAAGTCGCGGTGTGTTACGGGGATCCCCGCATACGCCGCCGCAGCTATGGCTGAAGTAACCCCCGGCACAATTTCAAAAGGAACACCCGCCTCCGCCAGCGCTTCAGCTTCTTCAGCGCCCCGGCCAAAGACAAAAGGATCTCCCCCCTTGAGCCTGGTTACCGTTTTACCGCTTAAAGCCTCTTTTACCAGCAGCCGGTTAATATCCTTTTGTGTCAGGGTATGCCGCTCAGGTGATTTACCGGCATAAATTAACTCCGCCCCGGCACTGGCAAAGGTCAACATTCTATCGCCGACCAGGCGGTCGTATATGATTGTGTCTGATTTTTGGATGCACTCCAGCCCTTTTACCGTAATCAGTTTCGGATCCCCCGGCCCGGCGCCTACCAGGTATACGATACCCTTACCCATCACATTTGTTCTCCTGTCGCATTTCGCCAAGTATTTCCCCCGCGCCCATGTCCAGCAGCTTTTCCGCCAGCCTTACCCCAAGAAGTTCCGCCTCCATGGCATCCCCGATCAGTGAAGCCCGGACCATGCCGGCGCCGTCAAGACTGAAAACAGCGCCCTCCAGGCGCATGCAATCCCCTTCAACCGCAGCATGGGCGCCAATCGGCACCTGGCAGCCGCCTTCGAGTTTTTTTAAAAATGCTCTTTCAGCACTAACAGCCAAACGTGACTGAGGATGATCGATATTATTAACCAGGGCGAGTATTCGATCATTATCTGAGACTACCTCTACTCCTATCGATCCCTGGCCCACCGCAGGCAGCATTATTTCAACAGGAATAACCTGGGATATTCTGTGGTCAAGGCCCATGCGGTGAACACCGGCATAAGCCAGAATGGTCGCGTCAAAGATTTTTTGATCCAGTTTTTTTATGCGTGTCTGCACGTTCCCCCGCAAATCCACTGTTTTTAGGTCCCTGCGATAGTGAAGTACCTGGGCCGTGCGCCGCAGGCTGCTGGTGCCGATTAGCGCACCCGCCGGCAATTCTTCCAGGGATCCGCCGCTGTGCGATATTAACACATCACCCGGATATTCCCGCTCACAAACGGCCCCAATGGTCAGGCCGTCCGGCAACACTGTGGGCAGGTCCTTCATGCTGTGCACGGCCAGATCAATTTCCCCGCGCAGCATCGCGTATTCAAGTTCTTTGGTGAAAAGACCCTTGTCGCCTATTTTAGCCAGGGCGACGTCCAGGATGTTATCCCCCCGGGTGCGAATACCCCTGATCCGGTAGCTGTACCCCGGGTTAATTCTTGTCAGCCGTTTAACCACCCAGCGGGCCTGCCACATGGCCAGCCTGCTTTCTCTTGTCCCAACAACAATTTCGCGTCTCAACAGCAAGTCTCCCTGGTAATAATGATGGTTTTCCTTCTAACATTATTTAATCATCTGATGATTGCCGGGCCGGCTATATTCCGGCTGTTTCTTTGGTTTTTGTCCCGGCACATCCAGATCAAATAAATTCTGCATGATTTCTGTATACAGGTGCCCTTCCACAGTTAAGGCATATTTCTTCAACTGGGTGATGGGCACGTGCAGCACCTGGTTGACAATTGAGTTGGCCATAGATGAGACGACCTTTTGATCATGCGCCGACAGCTCACCCAGGCGGTTCAAGGCCCGCTGCAATTCTTTACGCTTGATTTCCTCTCCCCAGTTTTTAAGAGTGGCAATAGTAGGTATGACAAATTGCGTAC
Organism: uncultured Eubacteriales bacterium; assembly: GCA_964390855.1. Lineage (GTDB taxonomy): Bacteria > Bacillota > Desulfotomaculia > Desulfotomaculales > Pelotomaculaceae > Syntrophopropionicum. Next base: position 4,825 of record CAYMJG010000090.1, read on the forward strand.
CGTGCCACTTCATGAATTTGTCCAACTCCTCTTCAATAATTGCTTCAGCCTTGTTGGCAGCGTTCCTGCGCTCTGTCAGGTTGTGATCAACCACTGTTTTCAGGTCGTCTATATCATAAAGGGTTACCCCCTTTATGCTGCCAACCCCGGTTTCAACGTCCCGGGGCACGGCAATGTCGATCATAAATATTTTTTTGCCGTTTCTTTTCTCCATGACGCGCCGCATCTCCTCAGTTTTAACAACTGTGTGGGAAGCGGCGGTACAGCTGATCACTATATCGGAATCTACCATATATTTATACAGTTCGCTAAAATTGACGGCTTTTCCGTTAAACCTGGCGGCGAGAGCAACCGCGCGATCAAAGGAACGGTTGGACACAATCACCCCGGTAATACCATTGTCTACAAGGTGCCTGGCGGTAAGCTCGCTCATTTTCCCGGCGCCGATGATCAGCACCCGGTGTTTGTGTAAATCACCCAGGTATTGCCTGGCCAACTCCACAGCGGCATAACTTATGGAAACAGCGTTGCGGTCTATGCCTGTTTCTGTACGCACCCGTTTGCCAACAGTCAGAGCCAGCTGAAAAAGGGTGTTGATCACCCTGTTGGTCGCCTGATATTCAACGGCGTCCATGTAGGCGGTCTTTAACTGGCCGAGGATTTGGGTTTCACCCAGCAGCATCGAGTCCAGGCCGGAGGCAACACGAAAGGTATGGCGGATCATATCATAAAGGGTATGACAGTAGGTAAAATTCTTGATTTCGGATATATTAACGCCCGACCAGCGGGACATGAAGTCCCAGATGGCGTTGATCCCCTCGTCCATCTCCAGGGCGGCGGCGTAAACTTCAGTCCTGTTGCAGGTGGATAAAATAACGCAACCTTCAATAACGGGATAGGAATTTAACCGTCTTAAGGCCCCTTTTAGCGTATGAGCGGGAAAAGAAAGTTTTTCCCTAACCTCAACCGGCGCCGTCCTGTGGTTAAGGCCCACTACCGTTATAAGCACCTGATAACATCTCCTTTGCCTGTTCCAAGCGGCCTTTTCTCAACATGCTCAGGATTTCGTTGCTTACGAGATCCTCCAGCTTCTTTTTTTTCTTTTCGGGATCGGTAATATTTTTTAATATTTCTTCCCTAAAGGCGCCAAGTATTTCCAGAAAATCCCCGTACTGCGGCCCGTAAACCAGCTCCAATTCTTCTCTTATTTTCCTGGCCAGCAGCGGGCTTTTCCCGCCGGTGGAGACTGCTATGGTCAGGGGTCCCCTTCTGACAGTAGCGGGGACATAGAAATTGCATTTAGCGGGATCGTCTACTATATTGACGATCAGGTTGCGCCTGGAACAATCTTCGGCAATTTGCCTGTTCACTTCCTCTTCTCCGGTAGCGCCGAAAACCAGAAACATATCATCCAGATCAGAGGATTTATAGCTCCCTTGTCTATAGTTGAGCAACCCTTCCGCAGCCATAGACGACAGCTCGGGAACTACCCCGGGGCTAACCAGGTAGACCAAAGCGCGGCACTCCAGCAGGGAGCGCACCTTGCGTTCCGCTACTTTTCCACCGCCCACAACAAGGCATTTTTTATATTTTAAGTTTAAGGATATCATATAATGTTCAGACATGTCCACCGCCTGTATATATCGTCTATAGCGCCTTAAAATTTTCTGGCGCACACGAAATCCGCTGCCATGCCAAGAGTCCCGCGGGTTGGGATATCAGGCAGCTTTTGCAACTCCGTTTTGGCTTTAATGACATATTTTTGCGCAATATCAAAAGAATAATCTATGGCCCCGGAATTTCTAACAATATCTAATGCCTCATTAACCTCGTCCTCACTTTTTTCCACCCTGGTTACCAAATCAACAAGACGTTTCTTATCCTTGCAGCGTTTTAAGGCATATATCACCGGCAGCGTGATAATCCCCTGCCTCAAGTCGCCCCCTATAGGCTTGCCCAGTTGGCGTTGGTCGGCGACCATATCCAGTATGTCGTCTGTAATCTGAAAGGCCATACCGATGTTATATCCGTATCTCCTAAGCGGCAGGTGAATGCCCCTGCCGGCGCCGCAAGCTACCGCCCCCAGTTGGGCACTGGCTGCAATCAGCAGTGCCGTTTTGCATTTAATGCGGTATAAATAGTCCCTGATGCCCTGGTTGATATCGAATGAAGAAGAAATTTGAATAATTTCCCCCCGGGACATCTGCACGCTGGTATCTGATAAAACTGCGAATATCATTGGCGTGTCTTCGTATCTGGATAACAGGATTAGTGATTTGGCGAAAAGAAACGTACCGATATGGGTCGCTATTCTATTTCCCCACATGGCCTTTACTGTGGGCTTGCCCCTGCGGGTGACAGAGGCGTCAACAACATCGTCGTGCACCAGGGAGGCCATGTGGATCAGTTCCAGGGTGGCAGCCAGGGGGATAACCTTTTCTATTTCAAAGTTAAAAAATTTTGCCCCATATAATGTCAGCGCCGGGCGCAATCTCTTTCCGCCGGCGTTCAGGAGGTGGGTGGAGGTTTCCGTCAATATTTGGTACTCTGCCTGGACTATTTTTCTGAGTTCGTTTTCCACGGCCTGTAATTCGTCTTTTATATCAACGAAGAGTTTCAGCATATTTCCCCCAGCTTATTAAAGATATCCCGGTAAATAATGATAGAACCTGTATTAATACGAAATACTAATTAATTTCTCGAAACTTATAGGATAATCCTTTTTAGAACGGTACATTTTTTCACTGGTTTATTTTATAGTGTCCTTAGAATCATCATGGAACCCCCCAATTAAAATATTCTGCAATTACCCTACGATAATTCTACCATAAAGGAAGCTCCGGGAGTATGGGTGTTGGAGGAATGGGGCTTTTGACAGCGGCACTGAGAGTACCAAGCGGGGAAATGTATCTGGAGGGTCATTTCTGTCAAAAAATTTGATTTTTAGCCGTTTTTCTAATATAATATAATACCGTTAAGGGATTGAAAAGCATGGGGGTGGATGGCGCCTGGTGGCGCTCCTGGTCTTCAAAACCAGTCGCGGGGCAGTGCTCCTGTCCTGGGTGGGTTCGATTCCCACGCACTCCCGCCA
>CAYMJG010000091.1:0-7132 GCA_964390855.1 uncultured Eubacteriales bacterium
GTGGCGCTGGGCAAAGTGCGTCCTTTTCTGCAAAGAGACGGCGGCGATGTTGAGCTTATTGATGTTACGGAAAACGGCCTGGTAAAGGTGCGCCTCAGGGGAGCCTGCAGCGGCTGACCCGGCGCTAAAATAACCCTCAAGCAGGGTATTGAGCGGTTGCTCAAGCAGGAAGTGCCGGAAGTTAAAGAAGTAATATCTGTTTAAAGAAATAATAACGGTTTAATGTAACAACCCCCTGAACAGGCAGGGGGTTTATTTATAAGACTATGGCTTAAACGCCGGCTGCTTAAAGAGTGGGATAATGCCGGCCCGTGTGCCGGATCATGGCCCTTGGCGCTAACAAGGCTTGTCGGTGATCAGCGACTCCACTATTGCCGGATCGGCCAGTGTGGAAATGTCGCCGAGCTGGTCAACCTCACCGGCCGCAATTTTCCGCAGGATCCGCCTGAGGATTTTGCCGCTCCTGGTTTTTGGCAGTGAATGAGTGAAATGAATGATATCCGGCGAAGCAATCGGCCCGATCTCCTTGCGCACGATGGTGACAAGTTCCTTCCGCAAAATCTCCGTAGCGCTGATTCCTTCTATTAATGTGACGTAGGCGTAAATACCCTCGCCTTTAATATCATGCGGGTAGCCCACCACAGCCGCCTCGGCCACCTGCGGGTGCGCCGCCAGCGAGCTTTCCACCTCGGCGGTGCCCAGCCGGTGCCCGGAAATATTGATCACGTCGTCCACGCGGCCCGTCAGCCAGAAACAGCCGTCTTCGTCCCTGCGGGCGCCGTCGGCAGTGAAATAACAGCCCGGGTACTGGGTAAAATAGGTGTTCCTGAACCTTTTGGGTTCGCCGTAGACACCGCGCATGATGCCCGGCCAGGGTCTGGTGATCACCAGGTAGCCGCCTTCATTGACGCCGGCTTCGGAGCCGTCGTGGCGAATAACTTTCGCCTGCACACCGAAAAAGGGCAGTGTGGCGGAGCCCGGTTTCAGCGGCACGCAGCCGGGCAGGGGTGAGATTAAAACCCCGCCTGTTTCAGTCTGCCACCAGGTATCCACAACGGGGCATTTTTCCTTGCCGATGACCTTGTAGAACCACAGCCAGGCTTCGGGATTAATCGGCTCGCCGACGGAGCCGAGCAGGCGCAGGCTGCTCAGGTCCCTGCCGAGGGGCCACTGGTCGCCGTCCCTCATCATTGAGCGTATGGCTGTGGGCGCCGTGTAAAAAATATTAACCCGGTATTTTTCAATGATTTCCCAGAACCTGTCCGGCGCCGGATAATTGGGCGTGCCCTCAAACATCAGCGTCGTCGCGCCCGCCGAGAGCGGGCCGTAGACAATGTAGCTGTGCCCCGTAACCCAGCCGATATCAGCCGTGCACCAGAATATGTCCTCGTCCCGGCAGTCAAAGATGTACCTGAAGGTCGTATTGGCATAGACCAGGTAGCCGCCGGTGGTGTGCAGCACCCCTTTCGGTTTGCCGGTGCTGCCGCTGGTGTAAAGGATGAAAAGCGGGTCTTCCGCCTCCATCTGCTCCGGCGCGCAGTCAGCCGGGGCGTCCTTCATCAGATCGTGATACCAGAAATCACGGCCGTCCTTCATCGCGCAATCCCGGTCGATGCGGCTGACGACGACGCAATCCTTCACCAGCGGGCACTCAAGCAGCGCCGCGTCCGCTATTTCCTTAGCCGGCAGCGTTTTGCCGGACCTGTAGCTGTAGTTGCAGGTAACCAGCGTTTGCGCGCCCGCGTCCAGGATTCGGTCGCGCAGCGCTTCCGCGCTGAAGCCGCCGAAGACCACACTGTGGATCGCGCCGATCCTGGCGCAGGCCAGCAATGTAATCACCAGTTCGGGGATCATCGGCAGGTAGACGCTGACGCGGTCCCCTTTCTTTACCCCCAGGCCCTTCAAAACATTGGCAAATTTACAGACCTCGCGGTGCAGCTGGAGATAAGTGTACGTCCTGCTTTCTTCCTGCGGTTCACCCTGCCAGATCAAGGCGGCCTTGTTCCGGCGCCAGGTATTCAAGTGGCGGTCCAGGCAGTTGTATGAGGCGTTTAACCGGCCGCCGTCAAAATATCTGATAAAAAAGTTTTCCCCAAAGTCATATTCTTCAACCTTATCCCATTTTTTGAACCAATCGATGTGTTCCGCCATTTCGGCCCAGAATTCGTCCGGTTTTTCAATAGACCTGCGCCACATTTTATCGCGCTCGGCCATGCTGCCCACAAGCGCCTTTTCAGCAAAGTCAGGCGCCGGGCTAAAAACCCTATTCTCTATCGCAGAAGATTGCACGCCGCCTGTTCCCTTTTTTGTCATTACTACCCCTCCGCCCAAGCTAAACAGCCCCGAAAAATTTATTTATCTAATTAACTATATCCTAGCAGACAACGCACTAATAATATATTATATTTTTGCAAAAATTAAGAATTTTGAGTTTAAAGGCAAAAAATGCGGGTTAAATGGTTTTTGTCCATGGCAGGACCTGGCTGGAGAGGGGGGCGGACGGTTGTTTTTCGGGGTAAACAGATAATCTGGAAAGATATGCCGCGGCGCCGGCCGCAAACCGGCGCCGTTCATGTTTTTAGACCACGGGGCTTTGCGGCGGCCTGTACATATTGGTTTGTTTCGGGGACATACCCATTTGTTGCGGGGTCGTCGCGCTTGTCTGGAAATTGTGCTGGGGCGCCTGCATGCCGGTCTGCAGGTTGTGCTGCGGCATGGTCATGCCCGCCTGAAAGTTTTGCTGGGGCATGGTCATGCCGGTCTGGAAGTTATGCTGCGGCATGTGCCCCTGAAAAGCCTGCTGCTGCATAGCGTGCCTCGAGCTCGCGTTCTGCAGCCTTTGCAGTTCCTGGTTCCACTTGTTAATATGCTGGCTGAGATCGCTTATATTTGTAGTTTTGGTCTGATACCAGCCGCGGTTGTTCATTTCCAGGAATATTTCATGCTGGATCTGGTGCTCGTCTCTTAGAATACCTGCAAAGGCATCCAGCAGCTGGCTGTTGGCCGCTTCCAGGGCGGCATGGTTATAGCCGCCCGCAAGGTACTTCTGGGTAATCAGGTTATCGGTTAAACGGTCTTTGTCGTCAAACATATTTTCACCTCCTAGAACTGCCTCTGCTGGGCAAAATTTTGAGCGTTCCTCATCAGGATTTCATAATGTCCCCTGTGCCTGTCGGCGACCTTGGCGTACAATTGCTGAAGTTTAGGGTCGGCCGTTTCCTGGGCGTAGGACATATTCTTGCTTATTGCCAGGGCCTCTGCCCTGAGCTGCTCCCCAAGTTGAAAAAGCTCCATTTCGGTTAATTGCGTCAATAAAATCACCCCCTTTGATTATTCGGATAAAACCCTTCCGGTAGCTGGTTGGAATTTCTTTAATAGTTTGCTCATGGAAATGAAAATAATGCAAATAAAATGCAAAAAACCCGGGACATCGATAGATCCCCGGGTATATGACAGGATTAGCCGGATTTGCGGGATTAACAAGATTTGAATGAAGATGAAACATGTGGCCCGTTTAGCCCGAACCCTGGGATTTTTAAACACCAGGTTTAGAATATATTTTTAGAAATGTTTTAAAAAATCCTGTAAATCCTGTCCATTTGTTTTAACTTTCATGAAATTTAAAATTTTCATATCCTGGCGCCGCTGCCTTAGCGGCGTATATGTCTGCCTAGCACCTTCTCCTGGCCGGTTTGATCGAAATATAAGCAATGGCCAGGAGAAGTATGCCGATCAGGACCCCGGTATAGCCCGTCAGCAAACCAATCAGGCCGCCGCCCATTGTGGCGCCGAAAGACTCACCAGCCGCCCGGGCGCTCTGCTCGGCGGCCATCACGGCCTGCTGGCCGTAAAACAGCCGCAGCAGACGGGACGCCACGGGTATCACCAGACATTCCACGGCCCCTGCCAGGCAGGCTTTGGTCCAGATGGCGCCGATTGAGCGGGAATTGCGGTAAAAGAAGTAGGCAAACAGCAGCGTACCGATCACAAAAACATAGAAGGCGGCCTGGGCTGCTGCCAGCGAGGCCAGAAAATACAAGAGGAGGCCGGTAAGCAGCCCGGCCGCCACAGCGTTAAAAATCTTCATAACTGCTTTCCCCCTTTTCTAATTTGTTAAATTCTATGCTTGTACGCCTTGGAATATTTCCTCAAAGTAACAGGAGAAAATATTAAATAAAGGTTAAATTTTTATTAAAGAAATTGGCCCGGCATTGACAGCAACAGGGGCTTATTTTATAATTATGCTAAAGGTCAAATTAGGTCAATGAATGTTAAAAACCGCCGGGGCCGGTAACTAAACCATAATTACGGAGGTGATTTTAATGAGAATGGATAAGCTGACCCTGAAAACCCAGGAAGCTTTTGAAAATGCGCAAAAAATTATGTCCGAGCACGGCAACCAGCAAATGGAGAGCGAACACCTGCTGCTGGGCCTGTTGCGGCAGGACGAGGGACTGGTCGGCCAGATTCTCAAAAAACTTGAGATAGATGTTGCCAAACTGACGGACCGGGTACAGTCGGCGGTGGACCGGCTGCCGAGTGTGCGCGGCGCGGGCGGCATGTATGTTTCCCAGGGGCTTTCCCAAATTGTCGAGCTGGCCTGGAAAGAGGCGGAAAGGCTCAAGGACGAGTATTTAAGCACCGAGCACATCTTACTGGGCATGCTGGCCGACGGGGACGGGGAAGCGGGTAAAATCCTGCGCGCCGGCGGGGTTACCCGGGATCGGGTATATAAAATCCTGGTGGAGATCCGCGGTACCCAGCGGGTCACCGACCAGAACCCGGAAGACAAGTACCAGTCCCTGGCGCGCTACACCAGGGATCTGACAGATCTGGCCCGCAAAGGCAAGATGGACCCGGTAATCGGCCGGGACGAGGAGATTCGCCGGGTGGTCCAGGTCCTGTCCCGGCGCACCAAAAACAACCCGGTGCTGATCGGCGAGCCCGGCGTGGGCAAGACCGCCATCGTGGAAGGGCTGGCCCAGCGCATGGTCAGCGGCGACGTGCCCGAAGGTTTAAAAAACAAGCGCCTGCTCAGTCTGGATATCGGCGCCATGGTCGCCGGTTCAAAATACCGCGGCGAGTTTGAGGACCGGCTGAAGGCGGTTTTGAAGGAAATCAACGAGGCCCAGGGAGAAATCGTCCTCTTTATCGACGAACTGCATACCCTGGTGGGCGCCGGGGCGGCGGAAGGGGCCGTTGACGCGGCCAACATGCTCAAGCCTGCCCTGGCGCGGGGGGAACTGCGCTGCGTGGGGGCCACCACCCTGGACGAATACCGCAAGCACATCGAAAAAGACGCCGCTTTGGAGCGCCGTTTTCAGCCCGTCTATGTGGGCGAGCCCAACGTGGAGGACACCATCGCCATCCTGCGCGGCCTGAAAGAAAAATATGAGGTGCACCACGGGGTGCGCATTAAAGACGCCGCCCTGGTGGCCGCGGCGATGCTTTCGCACCGTTATATTTCTGAGCGTTTTCTGCCGGACAAGGCCATCGACCTAATCGACGAGGCGGCCTCCCGCCTGCGCATAGAAATTGACAGCATGCCCACGGAAATAGACGAGATCGACAGGCGCGTCAGGCAGCTGGAAATTGAAAAGCAGGCCCTGGCCAGGGAGCAGGACCAGGCCAGCCGGGAACGGCTGGAAAAGATGGAGGAAGAGCTGGCCGACCTCAAATCAAGCATGGAAACCTTAAAAGGGCACTGGCATAAAGAAAAAGAACTGATCCAGAGCATCAGGGAAATCAAAGAAAAAATTGAGGAAACCCACCTGCTGGAGCAAGCCGCGGAACGGGACACCGACCTGGCCCGGGTGGCCGAACTGCGTTACGGCGTTCTGCCCGGTTTGGAAAAGCGTTTGCAGCAAAACAACGAAAAGCTGGAAGAACTGCAGCAGGCGCACAGGATGCTCAAGGAGGAAGTTGACGAGGAAGACATCGCGGAAGTGGTCTCCAAGTGGACCGGCGTGCCCGTGTCCAGGATGCTGGAGGGGGAAGTGCAGAAGCTGCTGCAGATGGAAAAACTGCTGACGGAGCGGGTTGTCGGCCAGCAAAAGGCGGTGCAGGTAGTTTCCGACGCCATCCGCCGGGCCCGGGCCGGTGTGTCCGATCCGGACAGGCCGATGGGCTCCTTTATCTTCCTGGGGCCGACCGGCGTGGGTAAAACAGAGCTGGCCAGAGCGCTGGCGCACTTCCTGTTCAACGACGAGCGGGCTATGCTCCGTTTCGATATGAGCGAATATATGGAAAAACATACGGTGTCGCGGCTGGTCGGGGCGCCCCCCGGCTATGTCGGCTACGAGGAAGGCGGTCAGCTCACCGAGGCGGTGCGCCGCCGCCCCTACGCGGTAATCCTCTTTGACGAGATCGAGAAGGCGCACCCGGACGTGTTCAACATCCTGCTGCAGCTGTTGGACGACGGCCGCCTGACGGACGGACAGGGCCGCACCGTGGACTTCCGCAACACCGTGGTGATCATGACCTCCAACATGGGCAGCCACTGGTTCCGCGAACTGAGAGAGGACAACCGCGCCGAGCTGGAGTCCCGGGTGATGGACGAGCTGCGCGCCGGTTTCCGGCCTGAGTTTTTAAACCGTGTTGATGAAATTGTCATTTTCAACAACCTGGGCAAGGAAGAAATCACCCGCATTGTAGATATCCAGCTGGCCCTGCTGAAGCAGCGCCTGGAAAAACTGGGCCTGGAACTGGAAGTCACGGGAGAGGCCAAAACGCTGCTGGCGGAAGAAGGGTTTGACCCCGTTTACGGCGCCAGGCCCCTGAAAAGGGCGATCCAGAAGCGCCTGGAGAACCCCTTGTCCGTACACCTGCTGGAAGGCAAAAAGTCCCGCGGCGGCGCCATCCTGGTAAAAACCGACCCCCAAAACAGCATCCTACTCTTCGAAGACCGCCCCTAACCCATACCGGGGACATTCCTCCGACATTGGGGACATTCCTCCGACCCCAAAGGAATACCCAAAAGAGAGGTGTGTCCCCATTCCTCTGTCATAGTTTCTCATACAAACAAAAGCACCTCAAACAAAGAGAGGTGTGTCCCCGTTCCGCAGCGTCCCGTTGGCAAGGGCGCCGACAACAGAAACCGCCATCGTGCCGCCGCAGGCGGGCTTTTACGCCC
>CAYMJG010000092.1:0-6990 GCA_964390855.1 uncultured Eubacteriales bacterium
TGTTCATAAAATAAGGCAGCCCGGCGCCGGTACCGATAAAGAGCGCGTCAAAGCCGCCGCCGTTAAGCAATTCGTCAACCACGGCAAATTTGCCGACTACGGCATTTACCTCAATATCAACACCTAAATTTTTAAGGTTGCTGATCTCAGCCTGCACCACATTTTTAGGCAACCTGAACTCAGGGATACCGTACATCAAAACCCCGCCGGGAACGTGCAAGGCTTCGAAAATCTTAACCTTATGCCCGAGTTTGGCTAAATCGGCGGCGCAGGTCAGGCTGGACGGACCGGATCCGACAACCGCCACCTTTTTCCCTGTGGAGGGTTTTACCTCCTGGGGCAGCGCTCCGCCGGCCAGTTCCCAGTCCGCGCAAAAGCGTTCAATCCGGCCGATGGCCACCGGCTCGTGCTTTTTGCCCAGGGTACAGTATTTTTCACACTGGCTTTCCTGCGGGCAGACCCTGCCGCATACCGCCGGCAGGGCATTTTTTTCCTTAAGCTTCTTACTTGCCCCGGCAAAATCCCCACTGGCGGCCAGACCAATAAATGCCGGAATGTCCACTTCCACCGGGCATCCCCGGCGGCAGGGCGCGTTCTTGCACTGCAGGCAGCGGTTGGCTTCGGCCACAACAGCTTCTTTCGAATATCCCAAAGCCACCTCGTTAAAATTCCTGGCCCGCTGGACCGGGTCCTGAGAGGGCATCGGGTTTTTCTTCCGTTCGATAGTTTTTTTAGGTTTGTTTCCTTCGCTCAACTATCTGCCACCTCCGCAACCACAGCTGCAGCTATGCTCGCCCATTTGCGTGAACCGGGCAACCGACAACTGCTCCTGTGGCTTGTAAATAACCGACCGCCTGGCCATTTCCTCAAAATCCACCTGGTGCCCGTCGAACTCCGGGCCATCCACACAGGCAAATTTGGTTTCCCCGCCGACCGTTACCCGGCAGCAGCCGCACATGCCTGTGCCGTCAACCATAATGGAGTTGAGGCTGACTATGGTTTCCAAACCATAGTCTTTGGTTAGATTGCATACCGCCCGCATCATCGGCAGGGGGCCTATGGCCACGCACAAGCCAACATCCCTTTTTTCCTCAATTACTTCACGCAGTAAATCAGTGACAAAACCTTTCCGTACATAGGAACCGTCATCTGTGGCCACCCGCAGCTCACTGCAGGCGGACCTCATTTTCTCCTCCCAGAAAAGCAGTTCCCTTGTGCGCGCCCCGATAATACCGATCACCTCGTTGCCCGCCTCTTTTAAGGCCCGGGCGATGGGGAAAACAGGCGCCACACCCACACCGCCGCCTACGCAGACCACACGGCCAAAACGCTCAATGCGCGACGGCAACCCCAGCGGCCCGACAAAATCCTGCAAATAATCCCCCTCACTGAGTTCACCCAGTTCTTTTGTTGTTTTGCCGACCTCCTGAAAAACACAGGTGATGGTTTCCCTGGCCCGGTCAAAATCAGCGATGGTCAGCGGTATTCTCTCCCCCTCCTCGTTAATGCGAAGGATCACAAACTGTCCAGCCTGGGCCTTGCGCGCCACTAGCGGCGCCTCAATTTCAAACAGGCTCAGCGTCGGCGCCAATATTTCTTTTTTGACAATCCTGTACATAAAAGACACTACTCCTCCCTTCAAAAATATTTCTACATCTAATAATTTGCAAATAATATGCCAGTAAGGTGTAGACATTTTAAACATCCGCTAACCTGTGGACTAGCTGGTCTGCAGATTTGGATATATAATTGAATTTTCAAACTAGCCAGACAAAAAGCCGCCAAAAAAACGTCAGGCTGCCGAAATATCGGCAGCCTGACGTCCTGTTTCATTAGGTTTTAATCCTTGTCTATTCCTTCTCATTAAGCAGGTATCTCAGCACCCTTGGGCTGACGCGCAGGCGTCTGGCCGCTTCCGACCTGTTGGCGCCCGTCTCCGCAAGGGTTTTTTCAATTATATCCTTGATTATGGCATCCATCTCGCTTTTTAATAGTTCTGAAACCTCTCTAATGTTTATATTTTCGTTGCCTTTAATGGTTTTTTGAATTCTTTTCGACAACCTCCGGATCGTCTCTCTCATGTCCTCGCGGGCAAAATTTTCGGGTTCTTCCGGCAACCTTTGGCTGTGGTGAATAACAATATTTTTAGGCAGGCATTCCGCGCCCATGATGCTGCTCTCCCTGATCACCATAGCCCTGGCTACCGCATTGGCAAGTTCCCTCACATTACCGGGCCAGTCATATTCCCGCAGCATTTCCCTCGCTTCCGGGTTGAACTCGATTTTCCCCGTGAAACCTTCCAGCGGGCGGTTTTTTTCGATAAAATAGTCGACCAGGGGCAGTATGTCCATGCGGCGCTCGCGCAGTGGAGGGATGCTGACACGAACAACATCAAGACGATAGAGCAGGTCTTCCCGGAATAAATTATTCCTGGCGGCTTCCTGGAGATTTTTGTTGGTCGCGGCAATTATCCGTACATCGGCTTTAATCGGCTTTTCCGCCCCGACCCTAAAAAACTCACTGCTTTCCAGCACCCTGAGCAGTTTAACCTGTATTGCCGCGGTGGCTTCCCCAATTTCATCCAAAAACAGCGTCCCTCTGTCCGCAAGTTCGAATATGCCGTGTCTCAATCCCTGGGCCCCCGTAAAAGCTCCTTTTTCATGGCCAAAAAGTTCGCTTTCCAATAGGGTCTCCGGCAAAGCGCCGCAATTAATGCTGATGAACGGAAAATCGGCGCGTAAACTATTGGCGTGAATAAACCTGGCCAGCACCTCTTTTCCCGTACCCGTTTCACCTTCAATAAGAATGGAAATTTTCCTGGTGGCCACCTTTTTGCACAACAGCAATAAATTTTTAAACGGGCTGTCCATTGCAGTCACTATGCCAAATTCCGAAGCAAGTTTTTCAATCCTGCCGCCGGCAAACTGACTCCTGTTTAATACCAGGTGCACCGCCTGATCGATAATATTGTCCAGTTCATCCAGTTCATCAAAAGGTTTGTCAATATAATCCAGGGCGCCCAGCCTCATCGCTTCCACCGCCGTTTTCACAGTGCTGTAGCCGGTCATAATGATGATCTCGCAGCCTGGGTTGACCTCTTTTATTTCCTTCAGCAGGGTGATTCCATCCGCGTCGGGCAGCTTCAAGTCAACCAGAGCCAGATCATATTTCTTCTGCTGAAACAGCGCCCTGGCCTCCCGGCCGGAATTGGCCACATCTACAGGCAGGCCTCTTTCTTCCGTCAAATAATACTCAAAAAAGGTACCCACCTCAACCTCATCGTCTACAACTAGAATTAGCGGTTTTCTCATAATCCTCCCCCCGTTATTGCTGTTTAACTTGACTCCCATATAGCAATATTTGCCTCAAGGCTATACAGGAAGGATCAATGAAAATGTGCTCCCGGAACCGGGTGCGCTGGTTACCTCGATCCTTCCGCCATGGCTTTGGGCTATGCCCAGGCTGACCGACAGACCCAAACCGGTCCCCCGGGTTTTTTCTTTGGTAGTGAAAAAGGGGTTGAAAATCTGGCTGATCAGGCTATGCTCCATCCCCTTGCCATTGTCGCTGATGTTTACCATCACTGCCGGCCCTTTCGTTTCCCGGTCCTCAATCGCCCCCGCGCAGATCTCAATCTTTCCCTCATTTACCCCTTCCAGGGCGTCACGCGCGTTAAGTAAAAAATTGATCATTATTTGCTCCAGCTGCAGCCGGCTGCCCATGATCACCGGCATATTGCCATCTATATTTTTAATGATGTTGACCCTGTTCTTTTCAATCTGATAGGAAATAAGATAAAGGCTGTTCTCAATAATCTCATTCATTGAAACAGGCTCGAAAGAATAACTGTCCTGCCGGGCAAAGGTCAAAAGGTTTTGAATTATCCGTTTGCTCCGCTGGCCGCAGTTTTTAATATCCTCAAGCAGCCGGTAATGTTTTTCGTCCCCGGGGGTTTTTCTTAAAATCAGGCCGGCGTTGCCGATAATGGCTGTCAGGGGACTGTTCAATTCATGGGCCACCCCTGCCGCCATTTCACCGATGGCGGCCAGCTTGGCCGACTGAAAGAGCTGCGATTCCATCCTTCTCTTGGCAGTCACATCATGCAAATACATCACCATGGCGCAAAGATCATTGTTCTCATTGTACGCGGGATAAGCCGACATATTGAGGATTGTCCCGGTGGAGGGGTGGGTTACTTCCCGGAAGGCGGGCAGCCCTGTTTTAAACGCCTCGACAGAAGGGCAAATCCGCCTGCTGCCGCCGCAACAGTCAAGGAGTTGGTAGCATTTATAAGTTCCGCCGTCGTTGCTGAGATTATCCTGTTTATTGTATCTCAAAATGTTATACCTGCAGTCAATTAGGAACAGCTTGTCGGGCACCGCCTTGAACGTTTCCTCCCACTCGCTTTTACTTCTGGAAACCTCCCCGAACAGGCGGGCGTTATTAATACATACAGCCAACTGGTCGGCCAGTTGCTGCACAAAAATAAAATCATTCTCCGAAAAGGCGCAGGCTTTTTTGCTGCCGAAATTAACCGTGCCGATGGCCTCATTGTTGATCAACAGCGGCGCCATGATCGCCGATTGTATGTCAACCGCGCGCAAGTGGTCGTCTTCCTGGTATTTGTTAGAATCGTGCCAGATGTCCTGCCTCAGAAAACATCGTTTATCATGGATTGCTTTCCAAGGGGCCGAGTTGTTGCTGTGCAACACCCAGCCCTCCCCCAGTATTTCCTGTTCTTTGGGAATACTCGCCTTAATAATCAGCTGCCTTCTTTCCAATAGGCAAAAACTCAACAGATCGTAATCCAGCACACTGCGCAGCGGGCTAGCCACCTCGTCGATGATTTCTTCATAGCTCATTTCCACGTTGATGCTTTTGGCAATTTGCTGGATAATCGCCATGCGGTTATTCTGCCTGGTCAGTTCCTCGATAACGTGCTGGCATTCCCCAACCTGGCATTCCCCGGCCAACAACCCTTTTCCAGTTTCCAGCGCCGCCTCCTTAAGGATCATGACACCCACCTCCCGTAAAGTATGAAACAAAGGGACGTTCCTTTTGTCTCATTTTCTGCCCGGCCGGGTGAAACAAGGGGACGTTCCTTTTGTCTCATTCCTTACCCCGCCGGCAGGGCCCATCCTGTAACACTTGTTAATCTGCCGCGCCTAGGCAATTTTTTTCTTAAACTTGATTATGCTCAGGGCTATCAGCACAACTGAAAACACCAGAAGCGCCGCAACCTGGGAGACAAGGTAGGGAAACCCGATTCCCTTCAAAATAATACCCCTGATAATCACCAGGTAATAAGTTAACGGAAGGATGTTGCCGATATATTGTATTATTTGCGGCATGGCTTCCCTGGGAAAGAGGAAGCCGGACAACATAATGCTGGGCAGCAGGACAAAGAAGGACATCTGGAAGGCCTGCATCTGGTTCCGGGCGATATTCGAGATTAGAATGCCGATACCCAGCGAGGCGGTAATGAAAAACAGGGTTAAGCCGTATAGCTCCAGCAGGCTGCCGCGGATCGGCACCTGGAATATCAGCGCGCCCACCAGCAGGGCCACAGTTATTTGCAGGTAGCCGAGACCAATGTAAGGAATAATTTTGCCGATCATCAATTCATAAGACCGGATCGGCGTAACCATCAGTTGCTCCAGTGTGCCCCTTTCCCGTTCCCTGACAATCGCCGCGGCTGTCATCATCACCATCGTCATGGTGACGATGATCCCCAGGATCGCCGGCACCATGTAGTAGGCGGTAACACCGTCCGGGTTGTACCAGGGCCGCACCCTGATGTCGCAGGGGATATTGGGCGTCTGCGTTTTCTTGATTAGAATTTGCTGTGATTTTAAAAGGCCGATGGCGTTGGCTGTGGCTATGGCTGTGGCGGAAGACATGCTGTCGCTGGCGTCAACCAGCACCTGCACCGCCGCCGTGTCTCCCCGCTTGAGGTTTTCACTGAAGTCGGGTGGAAATATAATGCCTACCTTGGCTTTGCCGCTGTCGATCATCTGCGTAATTTCAGAGTAACCGGCAGCCGCATAATAAACATCGAAGTATCCGGAGGCGCTGAAGGACCCAATCATGTCCCGGCTTTCGGCGGAGAGGGACTGGTCAAACACAGCGGTGGGGATATGCTTCACTTCCGTTTGGATAGCATAACCGAACAAAAGCAGCTGGAACAGGGGCAACGCAAAGACCATGCCCAAGGTAAGCCGGTCCCGCCGCATCTGTAAAAATTCTTTTTTCAAAATGGCCAGGATCCTGCCCACTAAGACACCTGCTTTCTGCTCTGCCTGGCCAGGGTGACAAAAACATCTTCCAGGGAAGGCCTGATCATTTTCGCCTCGACTCCCGTATAATCATTAAGCGCCCGGACAGCGCCCGCAGATTCAAGCAAGACATGGAGCGCCGGACCGTGGTTGGAACATTCCTTAACATAGGGCAATCTATCCAGACTATCAATAATGTGCAGGGCGTCGGGGTGGGCCACCTCCACCAGAGCGCCTTCGATCACATTGTTTTTCAGGTTTTCCGGCGTATCATCGGCAATCAGGCGCCCCTCGGAGATAAAAGCAACACGGTAGCACCGCTCGGCCTCGTCCATGAAGTGCGTGGTAACCATAACGGTTGTATTTTCATTGGCCAGCCGCTGGATTATCTTAAAAAAGGCGCGCCTGCTGGTCGGGCTTACCCCGCTGGTAGGCTCGTCCAGAAAAAGGATGGCCGGGCGGGAAATTATGGCGCAGCCCAGCGCCAAGCGCTGTTTCCACCCGCCGCTGAGGTTTGCGGCAAGCTCATCCTCTCTGCCCCTTAAAAGGGCCATGTCGATCATTTCGCCAATTCTTTTTTTTCGCTCCCGGTGCGGAATGCCGTATAAGCCGGCATAAAAATCCAGATTTTCAAAAACGGTAAGGTCCTCATAAAGGCTGAAGCTCTGCGACATATAGCCGATTTTGCGTTTGATTTTTTCCGCCTCACGGACCA
>CAYMJG010000093.1:0-6912 GCA_964390855.1 uncultured Eubacteriales bacterium
TCAGGTATTTCCCTGTTCAACCGAAACATCAGCGACGTTTTGCCGCCGCCGCCGACAAATGAAACAACTCCTCTATCCGACAAACACAAAGCATCGATAATTTTCACATGGATTAATTCCTTTACTGCTCTTTGTTAAAAATGTAACCGCATACGGCTTCCAGGACGCCGCCACCTACGGCCAGCGCCTTGTCGGAGATACTATAGCAATATTCTTTAATGCCGCGCGGGTCGATATCGCCAATTTTCATACCTTTTGGCGCCCAAACGCCCGCCCTGATCATTCCCCTGACAACACCTGAAATCCCGGCCTGAAGCGGAGTATCCCCGACAAAAAGGAGCGTTTCCCCCTTTTCCACCGGGTCGCCAATTTGGCGCAGCGGCTCAACCACGCCTTCGGCCGGGGCTCTTAAAAGTCTTTCAGCGGTAAAGCCCATAACAGCGCCCGGCGCCCCCGTGTCGGCGGCAGCCTTTCCCTGATATAGGACCCGGCCCAGGTTATGCCCCCTTTTTGTTTCAACCACGGCGTGGACATCCACAGCGGCGGTAAAACCCGGCCCGAGGCCGATTACCAGGGGCGCGTCGCTTATTTTGGTGCCGGTGTTTTTCTTGGCCATCACGGCATCAATAAAAGCCTGGGGCTTTACCTGACCCAGTATCGAGGTCCGCGGATCCACAAGCACCGGGATCCGGCCCGCGTTCAACAATTGCAGGGCCGCCTCCCCATTTTCAGCCAGGACCGCCTCGACCCCCTCTACCCTTATCGAGCCCTCATAAACTGCCTCCGCAAAAGACACCATCCTTCTGACCACAAGCGGCTGCGGCAGCTCGGTCATGATCACCCCAAAACCACTTTTGAAAAGGCGCCGGGCACAGCCTGTGGCCAGATCCCCGGCCCCCTTAATTACTACCAACCGCCCGGCACAGCGCAAAAGTTTCACCCCCATAAAATATTTCCGCATAAACGCTTACTGGTTCTATAAAGACCTCTATCGCCCCGCCGCAGATCATTCCATCCGCTGCCGCAATATCGGCATCCATGGATACCCTGTAAAATGAGGGCAGATAATCGTTGATCACATTTATAGCCTTCATTCTTACCTCATGCTCCGCGTAACCGCCGCCGATAGTGCCGCAAATATGGCCGTCCTTGAATACCAGCATCCTCGCCCCGGCCTTGCGCGGTGTCGAGCCTATCGATTTCACAATGGTGGCCATGGCCGCCGGTACATTGTCACAGGCCGCTTTTACTGCCTTTCTTAAAATATCCTGATCCGCGGCTTTCGGCATTTCACCTGTGTTCAGCCTTTTTTCTTTTGGCAGGCCGCCGTGTTTAAGGGAATGGCCCAGACCGCCGCGCCGGGCTTTAACCAGTTCGGCGGCGATGCTGACCGCGATTTCTTCCGGGGTCTGGGCCCCAATGTCCAGGCCCACAGGCATGTATAACGAGTCAATCGACTGCCGGCCAAAACCATGGCGGCGCAGTTCATCCCTGATCATTCCCACCTTGCGGCTGCTTCCGACCATACCGATGTAGGCCACGGGATGCTTCATTACCTTCAGAAGACATTCCAGATCGTGCTGATGACCGCGGGTAACAATAACAACACTGCTCCTCGGGCCGAAATCAAGATATTCCTCAATGTATTCAAAGCTGGAGGAAACTCCCCTGTCGGCGGCGGGAACATGTTCATATGATACAAATTCAGGACGATCATCGAACACGGTAACATGGTAGCCAAGCAACCGGCCGGCGGCCGCCAGTGGCTGGGCGATATGGCCGCCCCCCAGAATAATTAACTCGCAGGGGGGAAAATAAGGTTCGACCGTTACCTCTACCTTTTCGCCCGGCCTGGCAGGATTATGCAGATTGGCGACTTTAAACAATCCACTGGCCAAAACCTTCCCCGCTTGTTCCGCCGCCTGGTTTTCCAACCATGGCAGCATCAGGCTGCCCGCTTCTTGATCCATTGTAAAAGCTTTTTTCCTGCCGATCAGGTTGCGCGAAAGACCTTTCTGGCTTATTACAGTAGCGATAACAATTTCCTGGTTTAGTTTAAATGTACCCATCCCATCCGCTCCCTCCCCTTTTCTATCTCACCGTTTCCGGTATATTAATTTGCGCTCTTCCCCAGCACGTAAATATTTTCTTTGCCCAGCCTGGTTAGTTCAGGTATATCTTGTCTGCCTATGACCCAGCCTTTTTTGAAAGAGACGCCCTTGAACTGCCTTCTGACGACCTTTGTGATATCATGCTCAATACCCTGCCCACGGCGTCCTCTACTCTAACTGTCTGCACTACCAACCTCTCCACCACCTGTATTCAGCTCTGTTGCACTCTAATAATACGTATCCAATCTCTCTAATGACGCCGAAGCAGCCCTTTCGGCACGGATTGCCGCACACAAAAGCGGCAACCCGTACCGGGCGCTGCCCGGGCAATTTTACTTACGTTCCTGTAAAGCTTTAAACATTTTTTCTTCCGTAACCGGAATTTCATAGAACCTGATCCCGGTGGCGTCATAAATGGCGTTGGTTATAGCGGGCGCTGTGGGCACCAGGCCGCATTCGCCCACACCCTTGGCGCCGAAGGGGCCGGTGGGATCGTTTGACTCGACCAGCATTGACACAACCTCCGGCACATCGTCTGCCGTCGGCAGCATGTATTTGTGGAAGCTGCTTTCTAACTGCCGGCCTTTTTCATCATATTTTATTTCCTCGCTCAAGGCGTAACCGATGCCCTGCAGGACGCCGCCCTCAATCTGCCCTTCACAAATCACCGGATGAATGGCTTTGCCCACATCGTGAACAGCGGCAACCTTAAGCACCCTGACCTGGCCTAGTTCGGTATCGACCTCCACCTCGGCAAAATGGGCATGCCAGGGGGGAGCGTTGTCAGGCACGATCCGTCCAACACCGATAAACTGCTTATTGCGCTGGTGCGCTTCATAGGCCAGCTCTTTTATCGTTATACTTTTCAATTCTTTCCCGCCGATTTTACACACCGGGGTGCCGCTGCAGTCATCACCGACAGCGGCGCCGGGGACTCCGCCGGATGCGCTAATGACCGAATCCTCCAGGACCAGCCTTTCCGGCGCAACCTTAAACAAATCAGCGGCATAGTCCAGGATTTGCTTTCTTGCGTCCTTAGCCGCTTCAACAACGGCAGTACCCGCCGCATAGAGGGTGCGGCTGGCGTGGCTGCCGATATCAAAGGGGGTGGAAGCCGTGTCCGCAAAGGTCATGCTCACCTGATCAATGCCGACGCCAACCACCTCGGCAACCAACTGGGGCAATGAGGTGCTGGTGCCGGTCCCCATGTCGGGCACACCGCTGGCCAGATGCAGCGAGCCGTCCTGCTGGACGGTGACATAGGCGTTGTCGTAGTCGCCGCAGAAGGGCCAGGCGTTACTGACGTGGGTGCCGACTCCCACGCCGATGCCTCTTAGTTTTTTTGAGCCGGGCTTATTTAATTTGCCGCGATTCTCCCAACCAATATTTTTAGCGCCTTTTTCGATGCATTCAGCCAGGCCGGTGGAACTGCATTTATATGGCAGGACCCAGGGGTCGCCGACCTGCATAATGTTCTTCAGGCGCAGCTCCAGCGGATCCATGCCCAGCTTTTCCGCCATCATATCCACAACCGACTCTATGGCGAACATCGCCTGCGGGTTGCCGAAACCGCGCATCGCCCCCGCCGGCGTAGTATTGGTATAGACACTGTGACCGTAATAAAGCTGGTTGGGCATGCGGTAAACCGCCAAACCCATGCAGCCGAGCACGCCGGGGGTCTCAACGCTGAAACTGCAGTATGCGCCCCCGTTAAGGGTTGCTTTTAAAAACATGGAATGGAAGGTACCGTCTTTTTTAGCGCCCAGTTTTACAGCCACGTAACCGCCGTGGCGGGTGTCGGAAGCAATAAAATCTTCCTTCCTGCTGTAGACTACCTTGACCGGCTTCTTTGCCAGCATGGACAGCGCCACCGCAATGGGCTCCGCTTTGGCGCTGAGGCCGATCCTCACACCGAAACCGCCGCCGATGTAGGGAGGATTGAGCACCCTGACCTTGCTTTCCGGAACGCTGAAAATTTTAGCAAGGATCATCTTTGACGGGTGCGGCGTCTGGGTTGTGCACCAGACTGTAATTTTCCCGTCCAGGCTAACCTGGGCTACGGCAGCCTGGGTTTCCATCTGCGCTTGTTTTACCACCGGCACATAAAATTCCTTATCAACAATAACATCAGATTCGGCAAATCCCTTTTCCACATCGCCATAGGGGATTTGGATCACTTCGCCGGGGATATTCTTACTTTCACACTCATGAATTACAGGCGCCCCGGGAGTCATGGCTTCCTTGGGGTCATAAACCACGGGCAGCAGTTCATATTCCACCTTGATCAGCTCTAGGGCCGCTTCGGCAATTTTTTCACTGGTAGCAGCGACGGCCGCCACCTCATCGCCCACATAGCGCACCACGTTGTCGAAAATATACTGATCCAGCACCGGTTTCATGGGAGGCACAGTAAAGGTCATGGTAGCGGATGTGTTAAATAACTCCCTTGGCGTGTTTTTATGGGTAGCCACCGCCTTAACCCCGGGCATTTTTTCCGCCTCTGATGTGTCAATACTCACTATCCTGGCATGCGGATGCGGACTGCGCAGTACCTTGCCGTAAAGCATACCCGGCAGTTTCATATCGCTGGTAAATCCCGCTGTACCGGTAGCCTTCTCTACCGCGTCCAGCTTTCTTACACTTTGTCCAATGACTTTGTATTCTTTCATGCTTCCCCCTCCTTTACTGTTCCTCTCTCATCTTTTCAGCAGCCGCCTGCACTGCTTTTTCAATTTTCACGAAGCCTGTGCAGCGGCAGATGTTTCCGGCAAGAGCTCTTTTAATTTCCTTGCCGGTAGGGCTGGTCGTCTTGTCCAGAAGCGCCTTGGCGGACATAATCATGCCCGGCGTGCAGAAACCGCACTGGATCGCGCCCATGTCCATGAATGTCTCCTGCACCGGATGAAATTTCTGCGGGCTGCCTATACCTTCAATGGTTTCAACAACCGCCCCCATGGCTTTCATAGCCGGCACCAGACAGGAGTTAACAGATTCGCCGTTCATAATCACGGTACAGGCGCCGCATTCACCCTTGCCGCATCCTTTTTTAGTCCCTGTCAGTTCAAATTTGTCCCTTAATATGTCAATAAGCATTTCATCCAGAGCAACGGAGATTTCTACCGGCTCCCCGTTAAGTGTAAATTTAAGGATATGCAGGCTCATAATTTACCTCCTCCTGTATTAATTACATGTGCCGCCGGCATTGGCGACAGCCTGTTCCAGCGCTCTCCTGACCAGCACGGGCAGTACGGAAGTGCGGTATTCCTTGGAACCCCTTAGTGCGCTATTTCTGGGGTTGGCATGCTCCAACGCGGCCTGGGACGCTTTTTCGATAACTTGCGGGGTGATTTTGGCGCCCTTTAGGGCCTGCTCCGCGGCTAACGCGCGCATTGGGCCGGGGCCGACAGGCGCCATACAAATACGGGCCCATTTAAACCTGTCGTCAGCCAGCTCCACCATAACCGCTACGTTCAGCATCGGCAGGGCCAGCGCATTGCGCTGATGGAGACGCACAAAAGCTGTTCCCTGGTTTTCCCGGGCGGCTGGGAAGCTGACCCTGGTCACCAGTTGACCGGTACTGTCAACGGTGGACTTGCCCACCCCGGCATACATTTTTTCCACCAGGGCATACTCCATGCCGCCGTCAGCAGCTATTTCAGCGGTCGCGCCCAGGGCTACCAGCGCCACGGCGGTGTCAGCGGCAGGCTGGGCGTTGCAAACGTTGCCGACCACAGTCGCCGAATTCCTCACCTGGTGGGAACCTACGCAACCGGCGGCATAGGCCAGGGCTGCCGCATTTTTCCGGATCAGCTCCGAGCTAGCCGCCTGGTTGTGGGTAACCGCCGCCCCAATATAAATCACGCCATCCACCAGAGTTATTTTCCCTAGTTCGGGGATACGGCTAATATCAACCAAGCAATTTGTTTTGACCTTTCCTTCTGGAATATCCAGCAGCAGGTCGGTACCGCCGGCAATTATTCTCGCCTGCCCCTGATTGCTTTGCAAAAAGGAAACAGCCTCACTGATAGTTTCCGGAAACAGGTAATTCTGCAGCATAAATTAACCTCCTCTGAACAAAATTCTAGTTCTTACAGCTTAAATAAGCATGGATTGATTTGGCAGCCGTCCTGCCGGCGCCCATAGCCAGGATTACGGTGGCGGCGCCGGTGACCACGTCGCCGCCCGCATATACACCGGGCTTGGACGTTGCGCCTGTCTCCGGATCAGCCACGATATTGCCCCTTTTATTGCACTGCAAACCTTTGGTGGTCCTGGGCACCAGCGGATTCGGACCCTGGCCTATGGCCACTACAACAGTATCCACAGCCATGACGTATTCCGAGCCCGGTATGGGAACAGGGCTGCGCCTGCCGGAAGCGTCCGGTTCACCCAGGCTGTACTGCAGGCACTCCATGGCCGTCACCCAGTAATCATCGTTATAAATGATCCTGGTGGGACTGGTTAAAAAGGCAAATTTTACGCCTTCCTCCTCAGCATGCTCCACTTCCTCATGACGGGCGGGCAGCTCATTTTTCGAACGCCGGTAAACAATCCATGACTCCTCGGCGCCCAGTCGCAGGGCGGTGCGCGCCGCATCCATGGCTACATTGCCGCCGCCCAGCACCGCTACCTTGCGTCCCACCCTGATGGGCGTGTCCGCATCGGGAAAACGGTAAGCTTTCATTAAATTGGTCCGGGTAAGAAATTCGTTGGCCGAGTATACGCCGCAGGCGTTTTCTCCGGGTATGTTCATAAAATAAGGCAGCCCGGCGCCGGTACCGATAAAGAGCGCGTCAAAGCC
>CAYMJG010000094.1:0-6367 GCA_964390855.1 uncultured Eubacteriales bacterium
AAAGCCGGTGGCGATGATTCGTGAAAGTTCTTGAGGCAGGTTGCAAAAACTCAGGCTGAATGAGGCCTCCCTCCTGATAAAATGGATGCACAGCAGCAATAGGATGACGGTATAGCCGATGGTCGTAGCCAGAGCAATACCCAGCATTCCAAGATGGAACACCAGGACCATGATCACGTCCAACACAGCATTTACCACAATTCCGGCGACTGCGCTGACGACACAAAGGATTGGGGAGCCGTCAAGCTGGACAAAAAAGTAGAGCGATTGGGCAAGCATGATCGGAATGGCTCCCAGGCTGATGCCAAAGGTATATGCCTTTAGCATGGGGAGCATTTCACCTTGAGCGCCAAGCAACACAGCCAGGGCATTTGTAAAAAATGTGCCCAATATGGTTAGGGCCAATCCAGCCAGGACTGTTGCGGACACGGCCGCAGTAAAATTTGCGTTGGCTTTCTCAGGTTCCCCACGGCCCACGTATTCGGCGCAGCAGGCTACACCGCCGTCGCTCAGCACACCGGCTATTCCTACAAAAAAAAGAAATATCGGGGTAGCCATGCCGATAACCGCCAATCCCCGCATCCCAATCAGGTTTCCCGTCAGGACACCGTCGATGACCAGTCCGATAGTGGCGGCCAGTCCGGCAATTATCGAAGGGAACAGATTTGCCGTAAATACCTTCTTGATTAGATATTCATTGGTCATAGTGTTCCTACGCAATGGAGCTGTTTTTAAAGTGATCTTGGTAAAGCCCAACTAACCTGCGGTTCCTTTTATATATTCCCCCCAGGGGATGGAAGGTTCCAAAGCACACAGTCCCTCCGGATCTATGGCTGCAAACAGGTCTCATAGATAATAACGATGCAAGGGACAATCCCCTGTCTGAGATGATTTTAGTGCAAATTTTTTTCATGTATACTCCTTGTCGCGTCAAACGGATCAGTTCATTCATATAGCCGCCCAGCAATAATAAAATAGACCCCGCGGATTGGAAGTCCGGCATTATGGCCACTGTATCGCAATAGAGATTATAATCACCTGAAGAGTCCATTGGGCTAATGATGGAAATGCTGATATCCTCATCCTCAAGGCATCCTTTCATCGCTGTCTGAAATGTACTATCCGTCAAAGCGAAGCAAAAAATATAACCAACAATATTATTATCGGCCGTGGCAAGCATTGGGAAAATGGCTCTCCTGGATTCAAGTATCGGAACCCATTGCTTCATTGTCCAAACACACCCCAGGGTTGACGCGTCAATCCCGGTCAAACAGTTGACCAGATCCGTGACGTCCCAACCCCATTGAAAGACGTCGTCGATGGTTACAACCGTAAGATTATTTTTTTTGAGCATCCCTTCATTTCACCCCCCTTTTCATTGAAAATATCGAAGCTCACTGTTTTTCGAAGGTTCTTATCCTTTATCAAGGTTAATTGTATCTGGACAGGACTAACATAAGGACTAACAAAATATCAAAATAAAACATTATTCATCTTTTTCCACCAAAGACCAATTGATGTTGCTATAATAATTATGAGCAAAAGAACAGGAGCAGGGAATATGGCCAGTGTATCAAGTGTAAGAATTTCCGTTCCTTCAAAAACCGCCGGGGAAATTATGCGCCGGGAGCTCGTATCCGCGATTCTCGGCAGCCCTAAAAAAACTACCTATGTCCATGCCGGAGCGGGATACGGCAAAACCACCCTGCTGGCCCAGGCGGCCAATTCAGTGGATAACGCCGTCTGGCTCACACTGGATGGAGAAAGCGACATTTTCTCCTTCCTCAGCCTTCTAAGTGAAGCAATCCACCATACCTTCCCTGGCTATGAGCTAAATTTTTCCCAATACATCCCTTTTGAAAAGAAAAGCAATTTTATCACCATACTGGCTAACGCCCTGATCAGCAGCATTGAAAATATTTCACGGGACTGTATGGTCGTGCTGGATGATCTGCATACAGTACAGGACAAGAGCA
This sequence comes from uncultured Eubacteriales bacterium, assembly GCA_964390855.1. Lineage (GTDB taxonomy): Bacteria > Bacillota > Desulfotomaculia > Desulfotomaculales > Pelotomaculaceae > Syntrophopropionicum. The sequence continues at coordinate 1,977 of CAYMJG010000094.1, forward strand.
TTAAGGATTTGATTATTTGCGCCATAAAATATAAACCCGATAATATCCGGATATGTGTGGGCAGCAGGGAAACCCCCTGGCAAGAGCTGGCAGCCTTGCAGGCCAGGGGCCGCATTTTTGAAATTGCCCAAAAAGAACTGGCCTTCACCAAGAAGGAGGCTGCCCTTGTGCTGGACTTTGAAGATGAAAATATCCATGCCCTCACGGAGGGATGGCCACTGGGAATCCGCTCCTTTAGGGTGCTTTTCGAAGATGGCGTAAACCTTGCCGATATCCCCGCCAGGGGCGGCAACATTTTGGATTCCTACCTTTTTTATGAATGCACCGGCCGCCTGCCGCTAGAAACGATAAATTTTCTTAAAACCTCAGCCTGTTTTGAGGAATTGGACCCGCAAATGCTGGACGCGGTGAGCGGTAGGAAAAACTCCGCTCTTCTGCTGGACAACCTGGTAAAACGCAATATGTTTACTACCAGGGCGAAAGGGTCGCAGTTCCGTTACCACACGCTTTTCAGGCAACACTTGCAAAAAGACATGGAAATCTGCCGGCAAAAGCAACTGCGGCAAAAGGCCGGATTATACTACTATAACCAAGGGCAGTATTCCCGGGCCGCCAAATATGCCATGCTGGCCGGCGACAACGAAATGCTGGAGAGAATTATCCTGGCCGGCTATGAGGACCATATAAAGAACGGCAATTTTAGTGAACTGCGGAACTGGTTTAAGGTTTTGAGTGACAACCCGGCCGCCTCCAGTCAGGAGATTTCCCTGGTCAGGGGGATTTTCCTCTCCAGCATAGGGAACTTCAGCGAGGCCCAAATATGGCTGGATAATGTTAAACCACAGGCAAATACCGCTGAGGACCTGCACTTTAGCGCCCTGGCGCATAAGGCTAGGATTTTAAGGAACTCCGCCTCCTTTGAGGAATCAAACGAACTGCTGGACAGCCTCATGTCGGATATTGACAGGCTGGTTCCCGGCCATTTGTATCAAGCCGGTATTGAAAAAATCTATAACCTCTGCTGGAATTCTCAAATAAGAGAAGCCTATGATACCGCCTGCCTGATGATTGAAACTTGCGCCCGGGCAGGAAATGTCAAGGTCAAGGCCTGGTTTGAGAGATATTTGACAGCCGTGCATTTTTTTGCGGGACGGATGAAGGATACTGTTTACTACTATGAAAAATCTTTAGACCTTCCTGAACAAGAACGCCGCTTTTTGGACATGCACAGCATCGGCATGTATGCGGCAAAAGCCTATCAAATGTTAGGTAATCAGCAAAAGGCGGAAGAGATCATTTTGTCGGAGATCCAAAAACTAAGGGGTAAGGGGCAATATGAGGAATTGTGGGCCGCCTATCTTTTGGCGGCGGAAATCTACTACCACGCTGCCGACATGGACAGAAGAAACGGCGCCAACCCCACCTATAATAAACCGATGAAATATTTTACCCTGGGTCTTGAATATGCGTCCCTCTACCGCACCTCAAGGTTCCAGTTGGAATGGGCAAAAATGCAGCGCCTGGTTTACAGTCTAATATTCACAAATGACTCAAAAACAGAAGTTATTGATGAAATCCTGGCCAATCTGGAAAATGTGGGGGACTACCTGAAAACTATTGTCCTGGGCAGGCTGTTCGCCTATTATTTATCGGTATCCGACTTCCCCAACGCCGTTAAATACGCGACGATGTCCATTGAGATCGGCGAAAGGGCGAATATAATGATGATCCCCACCATTGCCTACGGTTTTCTCACGGGCGCCGCCATGCCGGCAAAGGATCGCGCCGGGGCTTTGGGTTTGGCGGCCCGTTACCTCAGGCTCTGCGCCGAAAACGGCATCTACGATTATTTTAAGATCCGGGGCTTATATGGAGCAATTTTGCAATTTGCCCTGGACAATGGAATAGAGCCCGGCTTTGCGCAAAAAATGATCGCCTTTGCCGGGCACAAAACGAAAAAGATATATGTTTCCACCTTTGGCGGTTTAAACATCTATCCGTACCTGGACCGGCAAAAGCCGCTCAAAATGCGGGCGAAAAAGGAACGTGAACTGCTGGCCTTCCTCCTGGACACAGGCGGCGCGGGAGCTACTAAAGAACAGATCTACAATGCCATCTGGTCGGAAACTAAGTCAGACAATGTGAAAAAGCTGATTGGGGTAAACCTGGCCCATATAAAAAAGGACCTGGCTTCTCTCGGTGTCCAGGACCTCATTGTCAACCGGCAAAATCACTATCGTATTAGCCGGGATGAAATTGAGTGTGATTACGAACTGTTCGAAGAAGCCGGGGAAAAATTCCGGCGACAGGATGATGACGGGTCGGCTCAAAAAATTCTCTCTCTATATAAAGGCGAGTATCTTTCCGATTTTGAAGCATTCTGGGCCACCAGCAAAAGAATAAGATACCGTGAAATTTACCAGCAGGCCCTGGAATTCGTGACAAAAGAGGGCCAGGGGGCCAGGAGGCAGTCCCCGGGTAATTTATGGTAAACATGTTTGGATTCAAGAGATCTGAAACGCGGCTTCATGCAGCCAGATGTGGTCCAGCGCCAGGCCTTTTTTCCCCATGAAACGCCTCTCTCTAACCACCCGGGCAGGACTGCCGGCCACCATCATTCCCGCGGGGACATCCTTGTTAACCACCGAACAGCCTGCCACCAGCGCCTCTTCACCTATGGTCACTCCGGGAAGCAGCAAGGCATTGACCATTATTTTGGCAAAGTCGCAGATCCTTACCCCGTTGTAATCCCTTTTGCTGTGTGTGTCTTCGGAATGTCCGTGGGTGAATACCTGGACCCCTTCAGTCAGGCAAACATAATTGCCAATCTTTATTCCGCCTTTGCTGTCCAGGACATCCCACAAGAAGTGAAGATAGCGCTGTTCATTAGTAAAGCCCAGTTCCGCCGCCATAGGCAGATATTCGCTGTACAGCCTCATGCCGTTGAGAATTTCCAAGGGGAAACCGGGCGCGCCGATAATCTGCAATATGCGGACAACCCCCTGCTCCTCAATACCGTTCTGAACCAGACGCCCGACCTCGTTAAGCCTGTCTGCAAAGGCCATAATACCAACTCCCCCACTATTAACTTCATCTGCTCAAGAAACCTAACAATCCGTAGATAAACACGGCTGCTTCCGCCCGGGTCGCATTTCTATTGGGATTAACCATGTTTTCGCTGCCTTTGACCAGATCCATGGATACCAGGGTGGCTATGGCTTGTCCGGCATACCGGGAAATTTCGGCGCTGTCGCAGAAACGGTCCAACACACCGGGATCCCCCTCAATCTTAATCAAACCTTGCCGCTGCAAAATCCGGTAGGCCAGCACAAACATATCCTGTCTGGTGACGCTTGCCCCCGGCTGAAAATTTGCGCCGTCGACGCCGCAGGCCAAACCCAGGGCCCTGGCGATACCTATTTCTTTATAATAATATTTATTCTCCGCTACATCGGCAAAGTTTCCTTCCACATCCGCCGTTACCCCCAGCAACCTTACCATTAAGAGCATATAGTCGGCCCTGTTGATCTCATTGGCCGGGGCAAAATTGGTGTCGCTGACGCCTTTAATGATGCCTTTTTCTGTCAGGGCCGCAATTGCTTCCCCAGCCCAGCTATAGTCAGCGATATCCGTGAACATGGCCGCGCCGGGGGTGACTGTATCCGGGACGGCTGGTTCAGGGTTTTCCCGGGGGCTTTTCTTTCCTTCGCTGTGGCTGCCGCCGGAACTGGAACCGCCAAAAACGGTTACGGCGCAGGCAGCCGACCTGATGCCGCCGGCTTCCGCCGTGATTTGAGCTGTTCCCGGCCTGATCGCCCCAATCTTGCCTGAACTATCAACAACAGCCACACTTTCATTGCTGCTTTTCCAGGTGAGCTTACCGGCGTCTGTGGCATCTGCCGGCTCAACCGTAGCGATTAACGTTTCATAATCCCCGGCCCGGATGGAAGTATTGGCCTTGTTTAAGCTAATACTCTCGACAGGTATTTCCACAGCGGAAGCTGTTACCTGGAACTGATCTCCCGGTTCGCCGGTAAACTCAATTAGACAACCGGCAGGGACAGAGATATCCCCGCTGTCAACTGAGCTGTCGTAAGGGATCCCCTCTTCTCCAAAAACAACGACCCGTCCCCGGGCAGGTATTTCAAAACTCAGGGTGGCGGCAAAATCAACTGTCAGCCACTCATTCCTGCCCGCGCTGCCGATGGCCGGTGTATTGACGCCGGCTGCCAGCGGTCGGGCCAGTTCGGCAGGCATGTAATCCGCTCCGGATAACCAGGCCCAGGTGGCTCCGTCCTGTTCAAAAAGGATTAGCTCAGTAAGATCCCTCATTGATTTGACCGGCATGCCGGCATAATCAGGAGATTTTACAATTTTCATCCCGTCAAAAT
>CAYMJG010000095.1:0-6008 GCA_964390855.1 uncultured Eubacteriales bacterium
GAGAAAATGACATTCTGTGAGGAATGCAGAACAGATGTGGCCTATTATAGTGAAGGCATTTCTTTAACAGGCTCTTTGAAAGGTGAGGAATATATTTATACCGGAAAGAAAGCAATATGCACTGAATGTGGCGCTGAAGTCTACGTGGCCGAAATTGAGGATGGCAATCTTAAGGCACTTTATGATGCTTATCGTCAAAAAAATGGCATAATTTCACTTGAAAAGATCTTAGAGATTCCGCAAAAATACAACATTGGAAAACGGCCGCTGTCATTGCTTTTAGGTTGGGGAGAAATGACGTTTACCCGTTATTGCGATGGTGATATGCCGACAAAGCAGTATTCTGATATACTTCAGAAAATTTACGATGAACCATCTTATTACCTTTCATCGCTGGAAGAAAACAGAGGCAATCTCAAGTCTCAGACAGCATATGAAAAGAGCAAACGCCAGACTGTAGAACTACTTGGTGGACAAATGACTGCAGTATCTAAAGTGGATCAGGTTATTGGCTACCTTTTGTTCCAGTGCGAAGACATCACACCCCTGGCATTGCAGAAGGCGCTATATTATATTCAGGGCTTCTACCTCGCTTTTATGAATGTGTTCTTATTTTCTGAGGATTGCGAAGCGTGGGTTCATGGGCCGGTCTATCGGGAAACCTACAACCGCTATTCGAGTTACCGTTTTGATCCGATTGAAAGCAACGGAGGGTTTGACGTTTCTGTTTTTACAGATGCTGAGAAAGCGGTTGTTGATAGTGTTATTCAGAATTTCTGCTGTTACAGTGGAAAAATACTGGAACGATTTACACACTCTGAGATGCCTTGGATCAAAACACGCGGCAGTCTGCCTGCTGACGCCCATTCTACCCGTATAATCACTAAAGAGGATATTGGTGATTATTTTAGTGCTGTAAAACAGAAGTACAATATGTTAACACCAAATGACATCGAGAACTATGCCCAGGTCATGTTTAACAGGACAATGAGAAGTTGACGAAAATGATGAAAGATACCTGTTAAAATAGCTGGGGAGCAACCCGAGCGCCTGACGGGGTTCTGCCGGGGATAGGGACGGATGACGGTTATGAACATTCTTGGATGTGAGCATCATTTTTGCCTGCCCACGCTGTTTTTTTCTGCAGCTCCCCGATCATTTACCCACCCGGGTGTAATAAACAGATTTGGGCCACACGATCGGTAAATGCCTGCCATTCCTCTTCCGGATCAATACCGAACATTACATCGGATTTCCGGGGATTTTTGGGCTTTTCAAATAAAAGCGGCTCAGCATCACCTTTGTTATTTTGTCATTCTTTTGGGTGGTTATTTCCACATTATCCAATATTTCGATAGATTGTGTGAAAATCCTTTAGCTGTTACGCTGATGAGATCACAAAAACGATCGCCAATGTGCTTGATGTGGAATGCTTGATTATACAACAATTTTTTGTAATTTTAAAATGCTGCCAGGCTCTTTTTATACAAGGCTTTGGCGGCATTTGTTGACGTGTTTGCTGCAGAAGTCAGGAGTCTTGCGGATAATATATTTTTTCAGGAAAACGTCCGGCAGTTTTCAGTTTGTTTTCAGCTAATCGGTGATACTATACTAACAAGAGGAACCTCTTAAAATGTATAAGGAAAGCAGGTGGAATCTATTAAATCTAAAAAGTGGCGGTTAGGGGCGGTCCTGATCGCGGCGATAGTCCTGACGATGGCAGTGAGCGGATTATCCTTCGCCGGCAACGATCAGACTGGTGCTCCGGACATGAAAGCCATGTGTCAGAGCTTTATCACCAGGCTGGCTGCAAATCTAGGTGTAGATGAAGGCGCACTGACGACGGCGATTGAAACGACAAGGCAGGAAATGATTGACGAGGCGGTACAGAACGGCACAATTACCCAAGAACAAGGGGACAAGATGGCTGAAATGTCCACTGATGGTATTTGTGGCGGGTTCGGTTTCCCGGGCGGTAAGGGCGGCCCCGGCGGTCGCGGCTTCGGGCCAAACCTGGATGATATGGCCGGTATATTTGGGATGACAGCCGACGAGATGAAGGCAGAGATGGATGCCGGCAAGAAGTTTGATGAGATTGCTGCCGATCAGGGCCTGACCATGGAGCAAGTTCAGGAAAAAATGCAGGAAGCCAGACAGGCTGAAATTCAGCAGAAAGTTGCGGACGGTACAATAACCCAGGCCCAGGCTGATAAAATGCTGCAAAGGCTGGAGCAAGTCCAGAAAGGCGAAGGCTTTGGCGGGCATGGACGTCACCCTGGTGGTCCAGGTAATTCCAACCCTGGTGAATAAAAAATCTCCTTTCCGGGACAGGGACAGGGGGACAGGTACATTGTCCCTCTTCCCTGTCGATCACTCTTTTCTAAGGGTTCTTTTTAACTCATCTCTTCTGCTTTGAACTGCCTGGGACAAGGGACCTGTCCAATACAACCTGGGACAAAGGGACTCCCCAGAAGAACGACCCGGATTGCTCCCAGTACCGGGACAGAATTCTTCTTGACGGAAATCCTCCAAAATATTCCTCTGTCGGTCAAACCCTCTTTTTCCCCTTAGATTTATAAACTCCTTCCGGTTTAAGGAAGGAGCTTGATCAATCACTTAGTTGTTTCTGAATATGGGTTTTATTTATTCGGTTTATTTGTTCAGGCGTTCAATGACAAACTGGTAAAAATTTTTGCTGATACCCATCAGGCGGCTTTTTTTGCGGCGCAGGATATAAAGGTTGCGCACCGCTTCTTCACCCAGGGAGAAGGCCAGAATATAGCCGAGCCGCACATAATCGTCCACAGCCCGTTCAGACATCACAGCCACGCCCATGCCGGCTGCCACGCCATTTTTGATGGCCAGAGAATCCTCCATCACCGCCACGATGTTCGGTGTTGCGCCGGGCATGGTTTTTTGCAGATAATTGGTGAATTCCCGCCGGGTGCCGGAACCGCTTTCCCGCATCAGCATGGGTTCGGTCAGCAGCTGCGCCAGGGGGGATAGTCTATCCTGGAGCATTCCTGCATATTTGCCCGAATTTGGTGTGATCACCACCAGGCGGTCTTCGGCAATGGGCTGGTATTCGCAGGCCGCATCAAAAGAACAAAAACCGCTGAAACCAATATCCGCCTGCTGTTCGTTGAGTTTACGCCCCACTTCGGTGCTGTCACAAAAGATCAGGTTGATCCGAACCTCTTTATGCTGCTTTTGAAAACCAGATAGCAGCTCAGGCAGCAAATAGTGGGCCGGCACGGAGGAAGCGGCGATACGCAGCTGCTCTGTACCGGGGCGGCTTTTGGTTAGCCTGATTAAGATTTCTTCCCGTTGATTCAAGGTAAAGAGGGCATATTTGTATAAAACCTTACCGCTCTCGGTAAGATGCACCCCTTTGTTGCTGCGGATAAATAGCTGTTGTTCCAGCTCTTTCTCCAGGCTGCTGATCTGGACTGTGATGGCGGGTTGGGAGAGATACAGCCGTTCCCCGGCCCGGGAAAAGCTGCCGGTTTCCACGATAGCCACCAGGATTTCCAGTTGTCTAAATTCCATATTGGCACCGCCCATATACCGCCTATATTATGAAACAGGTAGATCTGGGATATAGAAAAAAACAATATAGCTCTTTGTTTATCATAAAACGTTATTGGACAACTTCTGCCAGGCCTTTTTATAATTACATTAGTATGATAATCCGACGAGGAGGTACAATAATGAATTATTATGATGATTTCCAGGAAACTGCCAAAGGCCTGATGGCTTTTGCGGAAGGCAACGAGGTCATCGCCGCTTTTAACGAACTGCGCGGAAAAGCTTGCAATGATCAAGGCGTTCTTAGCTATAAAGTAAAAGAGTTGCTGGGTGTTGCTATCTCCGTTGCCCGCAAATGTGAGCCCTGCATCATCTCCCATATCAACGTAGCGGTTGATGTGGGTGTTACTCGCCAGGAACTGATTGAGGCCCTTAACGTAGCCGTGTTGCTTTGCGGTGGTCCAGGCTGGGCTTATTCAGCCAAAGCGTTGCAGGCTTACGATGATTTTGTGGCGGCCAAAAACAAAAAGTAATCTAACCTTCGCTGTATTGCTCAAAGGCATGATCCATGCTTTCGGGGGTTCATGACTGAATTTTTATTATAGCAGATATTCCATATTTCGATATATTTAGGCAAAATCCCTTTGTCTGTCTATTTGAATTTCTTGACACTCCCAGCACATTGAGGGTTAAATTGCCTGGTTTTTTTTCCAGAACATCTATCCACCTCCTGCGCCATCCTTTATCAGTGGTCCCGACCTGTACCTCAATCCATTTTGCCTGGGACGAGGAACCTGTCCGGAATCGCTGAAAAAGGCTTATTTTTTGGTTTTTCATGTCCGCAAGTCTACGTTTATTTATCGATACTCACTGTAGGCGAGTTTTAACCTGCTAGGGCTGTAAGGCTGAAGCCTCACCTACAGTTCTGCCGGGCTCCGTTCGTTGTAAAAAAGATCACTTTTTCAGTGGTCTCGGACAGGTTCCTTGTCCCACACTCAGTTAAAATATTCTTCTATATCACAAAAGGTGTCAACAACCCCGTCCCCCCGACACTCACAATTATCAAATTGTCAGAATTGTTTGGGGGTACGACCCCGTAACGGGAAAGATTGACGGCTACCTGGGTCTATAAAAAGATCCTTGTTCGGCGACCCTTTTTACCGTATAATAGAGTTAGGATAGCCGAAAAAACATCAGAATTTTAAAATTAAGGTTATTCAGGAGATGGTTTTATGGTCACCAAAAGTATATTAAAAAATATAGATATTAAAGATAGAAAAATGGGGCGTGCCCTTCTATTTGCTTTGGAAAAGTCTGAGGGCAAGAAGAGCAAGGAAGTTGAATTAAGCCGTGTGTGCCGGGAGGTAAAAGGAGAAAAAATCAAGGATATATTTGGTAACGTGTAAATGACTGGATATACCCTTATAAACCTACGAGAAATGATTGAACAGCTTGGAGAGGATAAAACAAAAATTATTCTCTCCAATTTTATGTGCCCCCAAAATAAGGATGTAGACGACTTTTTGAAATTTAAATCTATAGAATTCTCAAAGCAGGGAATTGCAATAACATACCTTGTATTTGCGCCACACAAGGGCGAAAATGTTTTGATTGGGTATTTTACCTTGGCTACTAAAATTATGATGGTTTATAGGACGGGCCTAAGTAAAACCCTGCGCAAAAGGATTACAAAATTTGCATGGTATGATAGCGATTTTAAGAGATATGTTTTTCCTGCCCCGCTGATTGGTCAATTGTGCAGATAGGGCGTCTAACCAGGGTTTAAACAACTACCCCTCTAATATTATTCTTTTGATATGCCTCATTAACTCCAATAGTAACCAAATCATCACAGTGATGACAATAGTACCTATTTTCTAACCTCTCATTCGTTTTTTTCATCACATTAATCCCCTCCCAGATTATCTGTATAAACCTGAGGATAGTTAATTATGTATACGGATAATTTATGTCAAACTCCTTTTCATGGAAGGATATACAAACGACCTTCTTTCGCATGGCAATTTTAATATATAACTCAGTATCGAAGTACACGAAGCCAAAAATCATTTTTATGGAAACCTTTGGCCACCCCTCGGGTGGTTATTTCCACATTATCCAGTATTTCGATAAATTGTGTAAAAGTCCTTTTGTTTATTTTGCGTACCCGGGGGCGTTGACTTACCGGCAACATACAAATAAATGACTGGAATTATCGTTTACAACTTTAAAAAGATAAATAAAATCCCACCCTGGTACGCTTTCAATGAAGAGGCGTGGTGGGTTCTGTTATACCAAGGGTTTGTGCACCGGGGTCTGTCCCCTTACAACATGTTCGCAATGAAAGGGACAGGCCCCCCGGTGATTACCTGTAAAAAGATAAAATTAATCCCACTCTTGACAAGCACAGGCTACCCCGGATAGCGTATGGCAATCTCCCGGGGATGCCGCAGTCCTTAATGTTTTTTTGCCCTATCATC
>CAYMJG010000096.1:0-5559 GCA_964390855.1 uncultured Eubacteriales bacterium
GTCAGCAGGGCGGTTTCTTCGCCGCACACAAATGCGCCGGCGCCAATTCTAATCTCGATGTCAAAATTAAAGCCGGTGCCAAAAATATCCTTGCCCAGCAGGCCGTTTTCACGAGCTTTTTGCAGGGCCAGATCCAACCTCTCAATAGCCAGCGGGTATTCCGCCCGCACATAAACGTATCCTTGCTCTGCACCAATGGCGCGGCCGCAAATGGCCATGCCTTCAATGACGCTGTGCGGGTCGCCCTCCAAAACCGACCTGTCCATGAATGCCCCCGGGTCGCCTTCGTCACCGTTGCAGACCACATATTTTGGAGTCCCGCTTGCTGAAGCAGTGAAACCCCACTTCATGCCGGTAGAAAAGCCGGCGCCGCCGCGCCCGCGCAGACCCGACTTCTTCACTTCTTCGATGATCCGCGCCGGCTGCATCTGGGTCAAAGCCTTGCCCAGAGCGGCATAACCGTCGTTGGCAATGTAGTCTTCAATCGAAGTCGGATCAATATAGAAGTTATTGCGGAGTACAATTTTTTTCTGCTTCGCAAATAAATCTATATCTTTAACATTGGGTGTGGGTTCTTTCGCCCCGGGCGCCCTGTACATCAAACGCGGGATCTTGTTGCCCTTGATAATGTGTTCTTCTACAATCGCCTCCGCGTCTTTCGGCTTTAATCTGCGATAAAATGTCGCGTCTGGATAGACGATGGCTACAGGTCCCATATCGCAAGGGCCCATACACCCGGTGAGAATGATCTGCACCTGATCCTCTATGCCGTTCTTTTTAAGGGCTTCTTTCATGGCGCCTACTACATCCAAGCATTTGGAAGATATGCATCCGGCGCCGCCGCACATCATTATGTGGGCTTTTTCAGTAGCGGACGAAACACCCTCGCGAATTTTAAGGGCTTCTCGTCTATTTTCCTTTATCTTTGCCAGTTCGTCCAAAGACTTCACTAAAATTACACCTCCGTTTAAATCCTCCAGCCATTTCTGAAGATATCCCTGTCTAGTGCCTTTTAAAAACAAAAATTATTCTGCAATTGAACAACATAATACTAATCGCTTTTAACTTGCTAGGAGTATTGTTCAAGCACCGCGGGGATAAGTTCCGGCTCAAGCCGGCCGTGGACGTCTTTGCCGTCAATAATCATTGCCGGAGCGAGACCGCATGCTCCAATACAGCGCACAATCTCCAGCGTGTACCGGCTGTCGGCAGTGGTCTGGCCTGGTTTAAGGTCAAGCAGGTCCTTGATTGTTTTAGTAACCATTTTGGTTCCCTTGACGTAGCAGGCCGTACCTGCGCATACGCTGATTTTATGCCGGCCCCTGGGAATCAGGGAGAAGAAAGCATAGAAGGTAACTACCCCGTAAACCTCCTGGAGAGACACTCCCAGCCCTTCCGCTATCTGCACCTGGGCCCACCTGGGCAGATATCCTATAAGGTTCTGGGCCTTGGTTAAAACCTGGATTAATCCGCCGGGGTTACCTCTATACGGATCAATAACCTCGCCTAGTTGTTTGATTAACTCATCGTTACTGGCATTGCAAGCACATGTTACCACAAACTGTACCCCCCTTGCTAAATTCCGTAAAAGATTTAAAAGTCTGCCCCGTTACATCTTCCAATAGTTGATTGAAGCGACAGTATTCGCCAATTACACCCCCTAAAAAAAGAGTAAAGGAAAAACCCCCCAGAAAAAAGATATTATAAGTATACGTCAATAAGATTTATTATCCTTCTTTCGGAAACAAGAAAGCATAAAAAATTTTTTTAACGATAAGTCCTATAACAAAAGGTTATCAATTGTCTCCAATCGAATGCATCGCTATATCGACGGATGCAAGCGTGCGCCCGATATCAACGTCGCTGTGGGCAGTTGAAACAAAGGCGGCCTCATACTGGGAGGGTGCGATGTAAACGCCGTTTTCCAGCATTGATTGGAAAAAATTCCTGAAATAGCCTGTGTTTGATGAACAGGCGCCGGCATGATCTTTAACCTTCGAGCCTGTAAAGAAGGCGCTGAACATGGATCCGACCCTGTTTACGTTTAGCTCTACCCCGGCTTGCCGGGCTGATTCCATCAATCCGTTCTCCAGCGCTGCTGCTTTCCTGTCCAAACTATTATATACACCCGGATTTTTCAAAATTTCCAGCGTGGCTATACCAGCCGTAACCGCCAGGGGATTACCCGACAGTGTCCCCGCCTGGTAAACCGGCCCTGCCGGGGAAACGCGTTCCATTATCCCCCTTTTACCTCCATACGCCCCCACCGGCAGGCCGCCGCCAATTACTTTGCCCAGACATGTCAGGTCGGGGGTAATGCCGTAAAGCTCCTGAGCCCCGCCGTAGGATACCCGAAATCCTGTCATCACCTCGTCGAAAATCAACAAGCTGCCAAAACTGTCTGTAATATTTCTAAGGCCAGCAAGAAATCCCGGTTCGGGAGGCACCACACCCATATTGCCGGCCACAGGCTCAACAATAACGGCCGCTATATCCTCTCCGGCCTTTTCAAATATCTCTTTCAGCTTTTCCAGGTCGTTATAATCGGTAGTGATCGTGTTTATAGCCGTTTCCCCGGGTATTCCCGGACTTGTGGGTACCCCCAGTGTCAGTGCGCCCGAACCTGCTTTAATTAATAAAAAATCTGCGTGGCCATGATAACAACCTGCAAACTTGACTATTTTATTTCTGCCTGTATAACCGCGGGCCAGCCGCAGCGCGCTCATTGTCGCCTCAGTGCCGGAGTTCACCAGCCTGAGCATTTCAACAGAGGGCACAGCCTCAATAACCATAGAGGCTAAAATTGTTTCTAGTTCAGTGGGCGCCCCGAAACTGGTCCCAATATCCCGCAAACACCGTTCCAGCGCCCCTATCACACGCGGGTGGCGGTGCCCGGCAATTAAAGGGCCCCAGGACCCCACATAGTCAATGTATTCGTTGCCGTCTTCATCAAATATTTTCGATCCTTCTCCTTTCTTAATGAAAACGGGGTTTAAACCCACTGACTTAAATGCTCTAACCGGGCTGTTGACACCGCCCGGTATATGCTTCAATGCTTCATTATATAAGGATCTGGACCTGGTAAAACCCTTATGCACCTTGCCTTTCCCCCTAATAAGGTTTTGCTCTATTCAAAGTAGCGCATGCTTATTTTTTTCAACTCTGCGGTGCTGAAAAGCAGACTGTACTCACTTATCCCGGCAGCCTGCGCCAATTCCCCGGCGATTCTGGCACACTCGCCCCTGGAATGACCGTGCACCATGGTAAAAAGGTTATACGGCCAGCCAGTTTGCCGGGGGCGCTGGTAGCAGTGGGTAACCTCCCTGAACCGCGCCATAATGCTGCCGGCCTCTCTTACTCTGTCATCGGGGACATCCCAGACAACCATGGCGTTGGCCTGAAAACCGAGATCCTGGTGGCGTAGAACCGCCCCAAGGCGTCTGACAAAACCGTTTTCAATCAGGTACCCGAGACGGTTAATCAATTCGTCCTCGGATATTTTCAAGCGTTCGCCGATTATTTTATATGGGCGGCTTGCCAGGGGCAGGCCGTTCTGCAGTTCCCTGATGATCCGCCTGTCCTGATCAGAAAGCATCCAGTCACCCCCATCAAAGGTCAAAGTTTACTCTGATTTTAAAAAGCCTTTGTGCCGGAAGAATTAAAATATCGGTAATTCCAGTATCCCTTTTTATTTGCTTGATGAACTCGTCCAGTTTTTCTTTAGTCGGAGCTGTAGATGTAAACCACATGTTGAATTCATGCTCTCTAAGATAATTATGGGTAACCCCCGGATAGGCGTTAACTACCGCGGCGACTTCATCTATCCTTTTTTGATCAACCCGCATGGCGCAGAGCGTACTATGGTAACCCAGCATTCTGGAATCAAAAATGCTGCCGAGGCGGCGGATCAGCCCGCTGTCAATCATATTTTTAAGCCTGGCCAGCACATCCTTCTCACTTATGCCGAGTGCCTCGCCAATATCCCGGTACGGCTCCGGCGTGAGAGGAAAATCTGTCTGAATCAGGTTCAATAACTTCCTGTCAATTTGATCTATTTTCATTTTTAATAACCTTTTCGTCCGTGATACAGGCACCACGGCTCTTCCGCCATGTAATCGCTGTGGTAGTAGTACGCCCGGGCCCTGCAACCACCGCAGATCTTGTTATAATTGCACGTGCCGCAGCCCCCGCTGTATTTTTCAGTACGCAGGTTTTTAAATATTTCAGAATCACGCCAGATATCCGTAAAAGTCGTTTGACGTACATTACCGGCGGGAATATCCAGGTAGGCGCAGGGCTGGACAATTCCCTTCGGGCTGATGATACAGTAGGATATCCCGGCCAGGCAACCCTTGCTGAAACGTGTTTTTATTCCCATTTGGGCTGCTATCCGCATAAATTGGGGGGCACAAGTGGGCTTTAGCTCGATCTTTGTTTCAAGCTGTTTTTTCATAATCCTGCGCAGCAGCTCCTCGTACTGTTCAGCCCGCAGTGATTCTTCCGCGATTTCCACAGCCCGTCCAGTGGGTACCAGGAAAAATATGTGGTGGCCGGTGGCGCCAATGTCAACAGCAAAGTCGGTAAGCCTTTCAACCTCGCCCATATTCCAGTCCATAACAGTTGTATGGATCTGAAAGGGCAGGCCGGCCCCACGACACGCTCTCATGCCGTCAACAGCCCCCTGCCAGGCGCCGGGAGTGGCCCTGAAAAGATCGTGTCTTTCCGGGTCGATGCTGTCCAGGCTGATGCCCATGGCCATCGCTCCCGATTCCTTCAGTTTAACGGCAACTTTGTCGCTGATCAGGACGCCATTTGTGCCAAATACAGGCCTTAGCCCTCTTTCCCTGGCATGGCGCACCAGTGTGAATATGTCATCACGCATGAGCGGCTCACCGCCGCTGAAGATCATAATCTTAAAACCGGCTGCGGCAATCTGGTCGATTAGCGCCTTGCCCTCAACAGTATTCAGTTCATCCTCCGCCTTAGCGCCCGCATCACGGTAACAGTGCTTACAGTACATATTGCACGCATTTGTTGTGTTCCAGGAAACAATCAAACCAATCCCCCCAGTTCAGATGTCAGTCGTCAGAAGTCGGCAGTCAGTCCAAAAAACATTTTCACATCCAATGGCTCACACCCCATTCCCCTTGCAGGGCGGGCTTCAGGCCGCCAAAAACCTGCTTCCGGTGTCTCACATCTCATCCAGCAGCCACCTTGCCGCTTCCCTGGCGTGGTAGGTAATCACAATATCGGCGCCGGCACGTTTGATACCGGTGAGAATCTCCATCACTACACGCTTTTCCTCAATCCAGCCGTTCTGCGCGGCCGCCCTAACCATGCTGTATTCACCGCTCACATTATAAGCTGCTACCGGGCAGCCGAATTTATCTTTAACCCGCCTAATCACGTCCATATAGGCCAGGGCCGGCTTGACCATCACGATGTCGGCCCCTTCCTCCAGATCATGACGCGCCTCACGTATCGCCTCGTCCGCATTGGCCGGGTCCATCTGGTATGATCTCCTGTCGCCGAATTGGGGCGCGGAGTCCGCCGCCTCCC
>CAYMJG010000097.1:0-5447 GCA_964390855.1 uncultured Eubacteriales bacterium
GCATTTCTTCAGCCATTTTTGCTATAAAATAGTAGGCAAAAAAACTTAAAAAGTTAAAGAAAAATAGTGATGCCGGGTCACCGGTTATAAAATATGTGAAACCGAAAAATCCAAAAAAACCAAAAAACCAGGCGTATTTGATAGATTTTGAGGATACAGCGATCATTTTCATAACCTCCTAGGAGTGATATATTTGTATCATTGATACAAATATATCACTCCTAAACAGGGCTGTCAATGCGCTGCTGTGCTTTCCGGCGCTGATTGTATCATGGATAGATATGTCTGATAGCCGCATTTACAAATTCCGCAAGTCCCGGTGTTTTTTTATCCATTTCTTCTTTATCATGCAAATATGCCTGGGCGATTTTACGAAAAGCTGTATCATCGCATGGCATCAATATGGTTATAAATTTCCTGTAAATAGCAACCGCCTCTTCAGCCGAAAAGCTTTCAGGGCCATCTTTCATGGCTTCGCGAAACTTTTGCATGACTTCCGAACCAAGGGTAATGAGTTTGCCAAAATCCATGGTCATTATATTCGAGGCGTTTTCAAGAATAGATACACCGCTTGGGAATATGCCACCTTTTACTAATGGGAGAAAAAAGGCGCATTCCATTAACTCCCTGATTTCGTTTGCATAAGTTTTCTTAAGCGTTTCAATTTTATTTTTATCAAAATCCCTGAGCATTGAAATATCAAATTTGTCATTCAAAATACTGTCAACAGACAGTATTATTTTTTGCAATTGGGATTGTTTTTCCAAAAGAATTTGTTTGTGTTGCCGCATTAACTCTTTTTCCATTTCCTTTGGGTTTTCAAGCATCAATCGAATGTCGCCAAGTGAAATGCCGAGCTCCTTATAAAATAAAATGCTCCATAAGCGGCGCAAGCTCTCGTCGTCATATTGGCGGTAGCCCGATTTCTTCACCGCGCTGGGCGGTAATAATCCGATTTCATCATAATATTGCAAGGTGCGGCGGCTTACACCGGAGAGCTTACTCACTTCATGCACACTTTTCAATTTTCATTCTTCTTTCCATCTGTTTAAAAGGTCAATAAAATGTTTTTTAAAAATCCTTGACTCGAACGTTACGTTACAGATTATGCTCTCATTGTAATCAAAAGGCGTTGATTTGTAAAGTAAAAAGCATAAACAACGCCTCACGTAATGAGGAGGATTTATTTTGATAAGTAAGAATGAAAAAGCTTTAGAACTCCAGCCGATTCCAAAGAGGATCATGAACATTGCTTGGATTTTAGTGCTTGGAGCAGTTATGCCGCTACTTGACTCAACAATGGTCAACATTGCCATCAAGCACTTAAGTAATGATTTCGGTATCGGGCTTGATTTAATTCAATGGGTAATTACAGGTTACGCATTATCCATGGCAATCTCAGTGCCGCTTGCCGGTTGGATGGTGCAACGTTTCAATGGTAAATGGTTAATGATTGGCGCCAATATAGTATTCTTAGCTGCTTCGATTGCTTCAGGATTTAGCGGGAATATCAATTCATTGATTATTTTCCGGATTGTTCAAGGTTTCAGCGCAGGCTTTATTATGACATTGGTGACTACTTTGTGTGTTGAAGTAGCTGGAAGAGAGCGAATGGGACGTATGATGTCGGCCGTTGGTATCCCAGCGGTCTTGGGCCCAATCCTGGGCCCGGTTATTGGTGCTGTGATTGTTCAATTTTTATCATGGCGTTGCATTTTTTTTGTCAACATTCCAATTGGTATTCTTGCTATCACTTTGATGATTTTGAAGCTGCCTAACTTCACTCCAGCTAAAATTAAAGCCAAATTCGACCTTGTTGGCATTATTTTATTGGGCGCCGGTTCTGCCGCCTTGATTTATGGGATTACCAAAGCAGCGAAGAATGCTACATTTAACAACAGCGCTACTATTGGGTATGCCGTCGCCGGGGTTGCGATATTGACCATCTACATGATTTACGCTATTATGAAAAAAGAAAAAGCAATTCTCCCATTATACCTATTTAAGTTGAGAAATTTCAGCGCTGTCATGGTTGGCTTGTTCCTTGCAGGGATTGCCACCAACGGTCCAATGTTGCTATTACCTTTGTTTTTCCAGAACATTAAGGGCTTCTCAGTTTTGAGCGCTGGATTGATCTTGATTCCACAGGGTATCGGCATGTTGATTGCTCGTCCATTGATTGGTAAGCTAACTGATAAATTGGGTGCGCGTGATGTCGTCTTGGTAAGTCTGGCATTGGCCATCATCGGTACGATTCCATTTGTCTTCTTCAATGAGGCATCTTCACTCATTGTTATGGGTGTTGTCTTGTTTGTTCGCGGTATGGGTATCGGGGGTGTCACCATTCCAATGATGACTGACGCATACACTGGTATGGTCAAACAAGAAATTGCGCAAGCCAGTGTTGGAACCCGGCTCGTGCAAAATATTGGCGGCGCGTTTGGTTCAGCAGTGCTCGCGACGGTTGTTAGCCTTTCAATCCAAGGTGAAACGCCAACGACTCCTCTCATGACCACTGCGTACCACGATGGTTTCATGTTAGCCTTAGTCCTTAGCTTGGTATTGGTCATCCCAACTTTGTTCTTAACTAACAAGAAATCTAAGAAATAATATATTCAAACGAAGTTTCAACGTTAACCTGGGCATAACGCTGCCGGATGCTGTCTTTGGAGACATTAATCACCAGCAAGTCTTTGGCCAGGGTGACGGGTCCCCTGGTACCAGGTGCGGATATCCATATAAGATTAACTGTGTTATTGGATAAACCAAAAAATTTTTCCTATGGCACTGTGCCTTTAACCCGGGTTGACAAAAGGTGTCAACAACCCCGTCCCCTTGACATTTCCGGGTTGACAACATTACTCCCATATTAACCCATTGCCGGGCAAGGGCAAAACCTCATTTTCAAATAGCATTGCTATTTGAAAAGGCTTGCTATAGATTATTCTATAGCATTTGTCGCCGGTTCTAGACATCGCCCCAAGCCCGCCACCTCGCGCCTGGTTTGGACATAAGATCGGAAGGTTTGACGCGTGGTTCGCCGATAAAACAAATTTACCCTTGTTCTGACGGGTTTTCCACCTTGCCTATAAACAGGATCAGCCCAGTCCGCTCGTCGTTGATCACAAATATGAAAGGTTTATTCATATAAAACTCCGGCGGGGTGTTTTCCTTGAAGGGGGCGGATCCGGCCATAGCCACCGAAGTCAGGGCGGCTGCTTCGGTGCCCTCCTCATCCACATTGATAGTGCATTCCTGGGATATGTCGCTGATATACAGGTTAAATCCTTCCGACCTGTCCGCAATCCCGGTAAAATCAGCGCTCCAACTGTCAAAAGCGTCAACCATACCCATTTTTTTCAGGTGACTGATCAGATTGCTTTTTTGTTTAAAGTCAAATTTGGGAAATTTTATTTTAACCTTCAGATACTCCAGGTTGTGCAGCACTTGCTCAATATCCGTGTAATTCATTCCGGAAAGATATGCGCCGGCATTGCTTTTGGGGAGAATGACCAGCATATTGCAGCCGTAATAATTAAAATTCCCGGCCTGAATTTGATCGTTCTCATAATAGCCGATCCGCCTTTCAGCGTTCATCATATCCACCTTGGCCGTACTGCCGCCGTCTAAATGAAAAATTTCCTTTTGTGTTTGAGATTTATCAAACGGGGCCTGCCACTTTCCGTTGAAATAAAGGGAACTAAACGCCATCATGGCTGTCAGGGGATCCACTTCGGATAAATAATTTTGGATCTTGTTGTGGGTTTTATCTTCTATCCACCGGTTAATGGCGAGCGCAACGCTATCATCAGCGAAATTCACATTGTACGCGCCGGCCCCGTAATAGATATTGGCGTCTTTCAAAAAACCATCTTTTACCTGAAGGTTTTCCTGTATCCATAAGGAATTTGCGAGCTCCACCAGGGTGGTCTTCTTTCCGTTTTGCTCGTAGCCCGAACTTGTCAGGGTGTTTATTAGGTCGCGGCATTTCTCATTCAATTTGTCCGTGGGAAGTTGTTCCGGATTGATTATCGCGCTGATTTCCGCAAGGGTTTTGCCGGCCGCCCCGTCTGCCAGGACTGCCAGCATAGTAGAGAGACTGACGGGAGAGAAGATAGTATTTTCTCCTTCTTCTGCCGCGGCTATTTTTTTCAGAAGCTGTATACCCGCCTCATTCGACGCCCTGTACAGCTTGTCTTCACCGGACAGGCCGGTATTTTCAAGGCTTTCCAGCCGGACTACGCCGGTTTCCCGGTCCCAATCGGCTATAAGCCCGAAGCAGTCGGAAAAGAAGTCCGTGCTTATATACATTCTGTCTCCAATCAGTTGGCAATTTCCGCTCATATAATAATCATGGTCATTGGCGGATATTTTATTGTTATCCAAATCAAATATTATATTTTTCCAGGGTCCGGTGACGGAAATAGTCCTGTCCATTTCCATCCACCGTACTTCACAGCCGAGCGCTTCGCTAACCGCCCGCAGCGGCAGATAAACATTCCCTCCGTCAATATGGGCGGCGGCCCCGATACCGGCGCCGGCCAGCAAAATGGCGGGTTCACTGCCGTCCGCCGCCAAAACATTGGCTGACAAAGCCAGGCTCAATAAAACAATCATTCCCAGCATAATTATTTTTTTAGTCATCAGATCGACACTCCTTGCCTATAAGGGAATCAAAGAAAAACAATTATGTAAGCTACCATACTTGTTAGAACCATACCCGTGGCGCCATTGAAAGGTATAGAATTCATTTTCACCGCCTCCTTATTTAAAGGGAAACAAAATTTTTGTTTATTATCATCGGCATTCAGAATATGCAGTTGACCACCGCCCGCTATCCCAAGGTATCTGCCGTCCGGTTACCGAGTATGATGCCGACCGGCGCCAATGCTTTTTCATTGCGGGAATCCCTCCACAAATTCCACTTTCAGCTGATTTGCGGGGATACGGATTAAAACATACGGGTGCGTGATCACCTGTGCCGTCATCTGATTGGGCGCCGGGCCTGCCACCCGGTAATGAACCTTTAGCCCGTCACTTTTGTCTTCGATGTAGATGATCCCCACGCTGCAGCCGGCGCTAGGCTTTTCCCCGGCGGCAATAAGCAAATAGCCCCATGCGCCCGAGGTCTTTGAACCGGTAAAGGGCTGCGCTATGTTGGCAGCCACCCATTCCTTGATTTCCGGGGGGACGGCTTCATCATCCACGGACGTGATCTTAAAGGGTACTGAGCTTCCATAAGCGCCATAGGGCCTGTAATAGGGCGATTTCATCTCTTCTATCAGGCTTTTTGCTTTTTCGACCGAGTCGCTTTCAGGGTATTCCGCCAATATTCTTTGCAGATAAGCTGCGTCACCGGAATAAGCGCCAAGCGCCAGCAGCGCGTCGTCGGCTACAGCCTTGCTGGATTTAATCATTTTCGTCTGCCTCCGGGCTTTTATTTGTTT
>CAYMJG010000098.1:0-5427 GCA_964390855.1 uncultured Eubacteriales bacterium
GCTTTTAATAATCCAATTCTATATTATATTTACGTAATGTTAGCACTCATTGATAGCGAGTGCTAACAAATGAGTAAACAAAACCAACCAGCAACAAGGAGGGGTTTAAGTGATCAGACCATTAGGCGAAAGGGTAGTCGTGAAACCACTGCCCAGCGAGGAAAGGACAAAAGGCGGCATCGTCCTGCCGGATACGGCCAAGGAAAAGCCCCAGGAGGGGGAAGTTATCGCCGTAGGTTCCGGTAAGCTTTTAGAAACAGGCCAGCGCGTTCCCATCGATCTAAAACCGGGAGACAGGATCCTTTTCTCCAAATACGCCGGGAACGAAGTCAAGATTGACGACGTAGAATATTTGATCATGCGTGAAGCCGACATCCTCGGCGTAATCGAGAAATAGGTAAAAAGAGGAGGTAAAGGAATTGGCAGGCAAAGAAATTATTTTTCGGGAAGAAGCCCGGCGCGCCCTGGAAAAGGGTGTGAACGCGCTCACTGACGCTGTAAAAATTACCCTCGGCCCCAAGGGCCGCAATGTGGTACTGGAAAAGAAATTCGGCTCACCGATGATCGTCAACGACGGTGTAACCATCGCCAGAGAAATTGAGATTCCAGACCCGTTTGAAAATATGGGCGCCCAGCTGGTTAAAGAGGTAGCGACCAAGACCAACGATGTGGCCGGTGACGGCACCACCACAGCCTGCTTGCTGGCCCAGGCAATTGTACGTGAAGGCCTCAAGAACGTGGCTGCGGGGGCCAACCCGATGATTATTAAAAGGGGCATTGAAAAGGCGGTTGAAAAGGTAGTCGGCGCGATCAAGGATTCCGCCCGGACTGTAGAAGACAAATCAGCCATTACCCAGGTGGCCACTATTTCCGCCAACGACGAACTGATCGGCAACCTGATTGCCGACGCCATGGAGAAAGTGGGCAAAGACGGCGTGATCACCGTGGAAGAGTCCAAGGTCACCACCACGAATTTGGAAATTGTGGAAGGGATGAATTTTGACCGGGGCTACTTATCCGCATACATGGTTACCGATACCGATAAAATGGAGGCTACCCTGGAAGACCCTTATATCCTGATTACTGATAAAAAGGTATCCGCGGTGGCAGACCTGCTGCCGGTCCTGGAAAAGGTCGTGCAGTCCGGCAAGCCGCTATTGATCATCGCTGAGGATATTGAGGGCGAGGCACTGGCTACCCTGGTGCTCAACAAATTGCGCGGCACCTTCCAGTGTGTGGCGGTTAAGGCCCCGGGCTTCGGCGACAGGCGCAAAGCCATGTTGGAGGACATCGCCGTCCTCACCGGCGGCACTGTTGTTACCGAGGAGCTGGGTCTGAAACTGGATAAAGCAACTCTCGACGATCTTGGCCGGGCCGGCAAGGTCCGGGTGAAGAAGGAAGAGACCATTATTGTCGGTGGCGCGGGCGATGCTGACGATATTACCAAGCGTGTGGTCCAAATCAAGAACCAAATCGAGGATACCACCTCGGAGTTCGACAAGGAGAAACTCCAGGAACGCCTGGCCAAGCTGGCCGGCGGTGTGGCAGTAGTCCAGGTGGGCGCGGCCACTGAAACTGAAATGAAGGACAAAAAACTGCGTATTGAGGACGCCTTAAACGCTACCCGCGCGGCTGTCGAAGAAGGTATCGTGCCGGGCGGCGGTGTCGCTTACATCGCGGCGATTAAAGCCCTGGAAGACCTGACTCCCGACATGCTCGACGAGAAAACCGGCGTTAACATTGTTCGCCGGGCACTGGAAGAACCCCTGCGTCAAATTGCCAGCAATGCCGGCTTTGAAGGGTCGGTCGTTGTAGAAAAGGTTAAAAACGCGGATCAAGGGATTGGCTTTAACGCCTTGACCACCGAATACGTCAACATGATCGACGCCGGTATCGTCGACCCGGCCAAAGTGACCCGCTCCGCTCTGGAAAACGCGGCCAGCATCTCGGCGATGATCCTTACCACTGAAACCCTCGTCGCTGAAAAGCCCGAAAAAGATAAGGACCCCATGGCCGGCATGGGTGGTATGGGCGGCATGGGCGGCATGGGCGGTATGATGTAGCAAGCGCCCCTTAGCCCTTGAGGTTATTGGGCCGATTCGCCCTGTGACCCTCATTTGATCGCGGAATGATTACGGAGTGCTTATTTTTAGAGGAGGTTTCTCATCAATTCCCTGAATTTTTGAGAAACCTCTTCTTTGATACTACAGATACATCAGGTTTTTAACCTTCAGACTGAATTCCCGGCCATAAAGTACGGGAAGGCGGATAGAATAGTTTGGGGGGGGATTTCATGGCTCACAACAGCGCCTCGGCTGTAAAGGCCGCGCTGGTGGCCAACGGGCTGATTGCGGCGATGAAACTGATTGCGGCGCTGATGAGCGGCAGCGCCTCGATGACGGCCGAATTCAAACACTCGCTGGGCGACTGGGCCAACGGCTTTTTTTTGTTAATCGGCATCAGGCAGGCAAACCGGCCCAGTGACGAGCGCTTCCAGTTTGGTCATGGCCGGCGTGTTTTCTTTTGGAGCTTTATCGCCAGCCTGGGTATGCTTTCTGTCGGCGGAGCGCTTTCCATTTACGGCGGTGTGCTGAAGATTATCCACCCGAAGCCGATCGGTTTTGTTATGCTTAACCTGATCGTGATCACGCTCAGTATTCTGTTTGAATGTTATTCTTTTGCCATGGCTGTGCGGGCGATTGCCCATGAGACCGGCATAAAGGCGCGGGGTCTGAAACTAATTTTCAGTGTCGTTCCCGCGCTGGCCAGGTCTACCCCGTCCACCCGGTTTATTTTCCTGGAGGACACGGCGGCGCTGTTTGGGCTGGTTATCGCCGGTGCGGCAATCCTGATTGTTGAACATACGGGCAACATCGTTTTCGACGGAGTGGCTTCCATTATCATCGGTATTTTGCTGTTGTTTATCGGTTTTGGCACCGCCAGGGAAAATGCCTCGGCGATCATGGGCGAATCCGCCGATCCCGGTTTGATTACAGAAGTAGGCGACTATGTCATGGCCATTCCCGGGATAAAGGACATACACAACGTCCGTTCAATGTCTGTGGGACCGAACAGTTACCTGCTTGAGCTGGTCGTGGAGGCGGATGAGAGGTTTAAGCTGGCGGATTGTGATGATATCAGTTTTTGTGTTGATCAGCTGATCAAGGAAAGGTTCAGAGAGATTTCATATACCCATATTTCAATTATTGCAGACGACAGGGTTAGTCAATGGGATAAACACCGGAACTGATATCAGACCGCCCTGAAGGACATCTGGACCGGGGGCAGGATCAGGGTGGCGATGCGGGCTTTTTTAAGGTTTAAAATCTTTAGGGTACGGGCGCCATAGTCCAACTCGGCTTTAAGGCCGAGCAGCTCCTGTATAAAATCCAGGCTGACAAAGGAAGCCCCGGCACGGACAAAAACATGCGCCTGTTGCGTCAAAACCGCATGATCAAGCCGGGCGGGTGAACCGTCCAGCGGTATGGACAGCAGGCCCCCCTTTGTTTTTATCTCCACTGACCCGGCGTCACTATTCCAGCAGGCCTCCGTGCCAACGGCCGCGCATAACGTTCGCAGCGGAAGCAGCAGGTTTTCGCCGTCACTGAGCGGTGTCAGCTCCTCGGGTAAATGGGTCGCTTTTCCATCAACCGTCAGTTTAATGTGGAATTTGGCCGGCATTCTTTCTGCTGGGACAACGGGCCCCTTTATCTTCAGTGTCCTGTTTTCCTGGCCGGGAAAATCAGCTCCAAAAAAATCTTTCAAATAGTAATCGGGAATGTAGGTCATGTTTTCCAGCAGTATGGGGGCATCACCTGTTTCGTAAGCGACGTTATTGACGGTGACTGTTTTGCTCCCGATGGCCATTTGCACCTCATAGTCAATATTAGCGGCCAGGAGGCTGTTGGAACCGCCTTCCCAGGTCAGCCGGCAGCCAAAGGCCGGCGCCAGGGTGCGAATGGGCAGGTAGGCCACTTCTCCCGCCTGCACAGGGCCCGGCAGTGGGGCAAATTCCAGCTCCACCCCGTTGACAAAGACCCGGTCATATTTTTTTAAAGATAACAAATCCTGCCCGGTACTGGTTATCTGCACCCCGGCGCCTACCGGCACACGCTCATAAAGCCAGAGGATGTCTTCATTGCGCATCCTGATGCAGCCGGATGAAGCGTAAGTGCCGATGGAATAAGGGCTGTTGTTGCCGTGTATGCCGTAGCTGCCGCCGGCTGTGCCCAGGGCGTTAAGCCCCAGCCAGCGCGGGCCTAGCGGGTTTTCCGGCACGCCGCCCGGTATCAGCGGCCCGCCGTTGGGATCCCGCCAGGCGGGGTAGACAAGCTTGTTGACCACTTGCCAGTTTCCTTCCGGCGTGAGCTGGGGCAGGCGACCGGTGGCCACAGGAAACACATCAATGAGCAGGTCATCCGCAAAAAAAGCCAGTTGATTCGTGCCCTTGTTGATTAGAATTCGATGTTCGGTGAGGGCTGTCTGCGGGGAAAAAAACATGGTTGATAGACACAACACAACAGCGGCCGCGCACACCTTGAACCTAAAAATGCAAACCACCCCCGGCGCCTGTTCATTCTCCAAAGACATACTATGAACAGCCGGGTGTGATTAGAATCGGCACGAACCGGGGCCGGGCTTAAAATGTTTACCTTTGAAACCCCTTGGGTGAATTAGAAAGGGGCTTGCAATTTTAATATATTTGCATATTGCCCAAAAAGGTTGTCAACAACCCCGTCCCCCCGACACCCACAACATCCCCCGGCACGTTGACTTTTCAGGTTTGGTAAGGTAAAATTAACTGTGTTTTTTATAATTGCCGATGTGGCTCAGGGGTAGAGCAGCGCACTCGTAATGCGCAGGTCGTCGGTTCGAATCCGACCATCGGCTCCATGAAAACCTAGTAACGACAAGGGCTCCCATACAGGGAGCCTTTATCGTGTTTGGGTAAATTTGCTAAATGGTCACAGAATGGTCACAGAACAAAATTTGTTCACCTTTTAGGACACCAGAGGCGGGCTATTCCGCATCGTCTGTCCACTTGTAGAAATATGTCAAGCCGTGCCGTGGCGCTGCGCTGCACTTCTGTAATCATAACCGTGCACCAATGCAGACCTAAACAGGAGACAACCCCATCCTTACCAGGGGCGGGGCCCCCTCAGTCCCTTAAGGATCACAAAACCCCGCACATGCAGGGTTTTTTTATGCCCGGAGATAGAGATGATTTACCTATTGGCTTTAATGCCTAAACGGGACCCTATAATGCCGCCTTTTTCTCCTGAACAGCGAGACGGTTGTCCAACCTAAGTATATCATCCCAAACAGCATGGACTTCTTTCTTGATGGTAGATACATCCTGCTGAAGTTTTCTTTGGCCCTTTTCCAACTTATCAAAACGGGTATTTACTTCCTGTCTAAACTCAAGGA
>CAYMJG010000099.1:0-5405 GCA_964390855.1 uncultured Eubacteriales bacterium
GAGCGGTGCATTTTATCAATAGTTAGTTCCTTTGCCAAATAATCTACCATCTATTGATAAAAAGTATTTTATCGGTGGGTGGTTTTTATTTTGCCTGAAAGTCCTGATTCTATAACATTTTTGCTAACTGATTGCATTCCGCAATACAATCGGGCATAATAATATCAGAATAGGAGGTGTTCATTATGGCAAGAACATCGAATATATTTGCCCGAGTCGAGCCGGAAGTCAAAGAACAGGCAGAGCTGGTACTAGAGCAGCTTGGTATCCCGATGTCAAATGCAATCGGACTTTTTCTCAGGCAGGTTGTGCTTCAGCGAGGTATTCCCTTTGAATTGAAGCTCCCGCAAAGTAAACCCCTGTCAGTGGGTACGCTTACCGGGGAGCAATTCAATGCTGAGATCGAGAAAGGTCTGGCCGATCCAACCGCTGGAAGAGTCGTCTCTGCAGAAAACGTCGCCGAAAGAATGCGCCAGGACTATAAAATATGAGCTTTTGCCAATAGACAATTATTTGGCATTTTATCTGCCCGTGGAAGCAAAAATGACAGTCGCGGTTATCCGCATAATGTACGGCGGACGCGATATTGAAGAACAGCTGCGGCAAACGGAAACAGGAAGGTAAACGACAAATGTTAAACAGCTTCCAGTAAAGAATATTTGAGGGGTTATGGATGGATACCTTTGATTTTCATGAATGGACGGCTCCTGTCATTACCTCATGCCGGGAATTGACTGACCAATCGGGAAATATGGAATATAGGCATTATCTTCGGTATAATATTAATTGCGCAAGCACGGATCTGTGAGGGCTTGGGCATCGTGAGGTGCCCTTGCTACTCGACCTAAAGAAGTTCATAATCGATCATTCGTATGTGGTCGCACTATGATGGTGTAAGATAATATTTATTATGCACCGGGCATTATTGTGGCAATATTCAAATACACAGACGCCTTAAACATCCCATTATCCTCCTCAAATCTTGTGCCTCCGTTATATTTGTCGGCCACGGCCATCACAGAGGAAATACCGATTCCCTCACCCTCGCGTTTTAAAGAAAGAAAGAAATTATCCTTTTTCTTGATCATCCCTGAGTGGCTATTATCCACTGTAATGGTGAGAGTATCATAATTAAGGGAACTATTTATACGGATAAACGCCTGCTTTTTATCAGCCGCCCGCATGCAAGCCTCCACCGCATTTTCCATCAGGTTTCCCACAATGACGCATAAATCACTTTCAATACCGGCCGGCAAATCTCTTGGGACAACAAGCGCTGCCGCAATATTAATCCCTTTTTCCTGCGCCATATTGTGGTAATAAGAGGCTACAGCGTTTACAGCGTAGTTTTCACAAAGGAGCATATCATAGTTTGCCAGGGCCTTTGCAGCCAATTGATCAAGATAGTTGCTTAGTTTTTCCTTATCCATAGTTATTGACTTCAGTACAGCTAAATGATGGCGAAAATCATGACGCTCTTTTTTTAATCTTTCTTCATCTTCAGCCATTTTATGATACTGCAACCGCTGGAGGGAAAGCTGTTTCTCCATGTTTTTCATCTCCTGTTCAAGTCTTTGCTTCTCGATTGCCGTATGGAGTGATTCCCGCACATAGTAACCGCTGACAATCCCCAGGGATATAATGAAAAACAACACGCCAAACTGAAAAAATATAGTAAGCGCGTCTGTAAAGCGAAACCAATAATTGATCAGCTCCAGGACGGTGGAAAAAGCCAATAATACTATCGCGGGGGCAAACTGTTTGGATGCGGGGTTTTTATGTTTAAGCCCTTCCCATACAAGACAGACTGCAAAAAGCACAAAGGCAAGAGGTGTGATCATATGAAACCAAAATAAGGTTTTAATAAAATCCACCTTACCTGTAAGCTGCAGCAGTACTGCGGCTACTACGGAGAAATAATGAACCAGAAGCATAACGCGTATCGGCAGTTTATTTTTAGGCGCCAGTATTACAAGTCCGAAATGCAAAAAAGGGATAGCTATAAAAAATAAGCCCATATAATCCAGAATATAAAGCAATGAGGGATAAGGAAGTATTCGGGATGCAAAATCACATTCCCCAAAAACCCAGGCGCCTGCTGCCAGAGAAAATAAGCCAAGCCATAAAAATGACATGCCTGAAGGGATTTTTCTTACTAGGGCAAAGGCAATTACCGTCATAATTAATCCGAGGAAAATCAGCATTAAAGAAAACAAAAAAGAAAAGCCGTCTGTTTGCAAAAGCCTGTTCAAAAGTGCGGCATGCTCCCCGATATAAAACACGGGTAAGGATAGGGCGCTTCGCTGGGTTAGGGATTCATACTCCGCCCTAAGGGACACGGTCCCCCCCTCCATGGGCAATTTCAAAATGGCAAGCCCTGTGGGCGGATCGTTTAAAAAGGCGGGGTAGCTGCCGGCCTGTCCGTATTCGTAGAACAATTCATCATTCACATACAGGCGCAGCGGGGCAAAGACCGATTTGACAAATATGCTCTCTCCCGGCAAAACCCGCGCTTCCGCCCAAAGGGTGACTGTGGTCCGCGGCGGCAGTCCCTGCAAAGACGCGGGTAAGATAAGGCTCTCCCTTTTACCATTGGCCGCTTCGTATTGTACATTGGCGACAGGCCGTATGTCCTGCTTCTCCACCGCCAGGGATTGGCGATAGTTTAAAGAGTTTGCAACAAGTATAATCAGGGATACTGCCAGGAAGGCAAGAAATAAAAGAATAAAGATTCTTTTTTTCATCTGCTCCCCCCCCTGGCGGCGGCAAATAAAAATTCCTCATAAGCCTTTAGCGCCTTACCGGTGTCCCGGCGGCGGATATGTACCCTATTGTTGTTTTGCATAATAAAAACAGATAGCTCCCTGTCAATTTCTTTCACATAACGAAGATTGACAATACAGCTATGATGACAGCGAAAAAAATGCCCCGGCAGCGCAGGCTCTATATGGGCAAGCCTGACCGTCTGGCTGGCGCGCAAGGTTTCGGCGTGGCTATGTACCATTACGGCGTGGTTTTGCAGTTCAAAATATAAAATTCCGTCCAAAGGCAGGCTGCGATTTGCGCCTTCAATCAAAAGGGTGATATAGGCGGCTGTGTTGCGCTTGGCCAGGGCTAGGGAAAGTATCTCCCGCACATCCTCCCGCCTCACCGGTTTTTCCAAATAACTTGCCGCTTTCAGGCGGTAGCTTTCCAGTGTATGCTCCGTGCTGGCGGTGGTGAAAACCAGCGTGACAGCGCGGTCCGTTTTGCGTATTTCGGCGGCGGCGTCTATGCCCCGCATACCCTTCATATAGATATCCAGAAAAATAACATCGTATTTTCCCGGAAGAAATTCCTTTAATAATTCCTCCCCGGAAACAAACCTGTCCGTCCGGGTATCCATGCCGTTTTTGGCAATGCAGGAAACAAGCAGTTCCATATCCCCAGGATCATCCTCACATACCGCGATGTAAAGCAGCTCCTCCATAATGATCCCCCCACTTTTTAACAAGGCGCCTGGATAATTTACATTATAGCATAAAAATAGACAGTAAATATCACATTTCCGCATAATTGTCAAGTGTGTGTTTCGTTGGCTAACCCAACCTGCAATCACCTTTCAATTTGGGTGTTTTTTCTTTAAAGTTAACTATGGGGATCGCCGAAAGGCTTTGCCATAAATATGGGGCTTTGCTATCGGCGTAAATATCCATTAAGGGAGAAAGAGATTGGCGGAAAATATCAGAAACTTATTTAAAGGGTACCAGGGCGGCAACCCTGCCTTTGCTAATCGTGTTTGCAATGAAGTCATGAGAAATGGCGTTGCCGACGCGGACACCCTTTGCCGGATGCTGAAAAAAGAACCTGAAAGACTGATGCAAATGCGTAATATCGGGACAAAAAGCATTGAGGTTATTTCTGCTGTATGCTCCGCCTATGCAAATGAAAGGGGTGGCTCTACTTGAATCAACTGATGAAAGAGTCAGTCAAGAAAAAATTTATACGGGGAGGAATAGGAATGGGTGGGGAAAAACCATTTCGAGTATTGGCAGGTATCTTATCAATAATTTTTCTGTTTGGCGCGCTGCTGACCACAACCCTGGCGGAAACACCCTCTGCCGGCGCGGACGGCGAAATTATCGCTTTTGAAACATTGCCGGAAGAAACGGCAAATCAGCGGGTTGCCCTGGGCGCCCCGCTTGCGGACTTGAACCTGCCCGAAACCCTGGTGGCTACGGTTCTCCTTGCCGCGGCGGCGGATTCGGGCGAGCCGGCGCCTGGTTCCGGCGAGCCCCAGCGGCAGGGTGAACCGGGAACCCCCGCCGCGGAGGGCGAGGGAGAACCCGCGCCGGATACCGGCCCGGGGGAAATCACAACTTCTGTGCCGGTGACCTGGGATGCCCGGCCGGAATACAATCCCGGCAGTGAGGGCGAAGAACCGGGAGAATACATCTTTACCGCACAGCTTGATGGCGCTTATACCCTTATCGCAGGTGTAAGCCCGCCCCAGATTACCGTAACTACAGTAATTGAGCCGCCCGCTCCGGCACAACGGGGGGCGGCGCCCTTTGGGGAAGGCGGTGCACTGAGCGATTGGGAAGATGCGCAGGCTGCTATTGAAGAAGCGGGTGATGGGGATGTTATAGATTTATCGGGGCTTACAACCCCCGCAGATGGCAAGGTCTATACATTTGAGGTGGGCAGCAACAAAACCCTTACGCTCAAGGGCGGGGATGCCATGCCCGAAGCTCCCATTGAAAATGTGGCCTTTGTCTTTGGGGCGAATAACAATATCACCATAGAGAACCTGAATATTAAATCAGCTCATAATCATGCGGACAGTAAAAGCAAAATAGGCTGCTCTCCGCTGCATTTTACGGGCAAAGACAACACCCTTACTTTGGCGGGTGAAAACACCATTGCCAGCGGACAGACTGACTATAGCGATGGCTACGGCGCCGCGGTGGGCGTGCCGGAAGGTGCGGGATTGACCATCACGGCTGATGGCGACACACCTGAGCTAACTGCCATCGGCGGCGAAAGTGGCGCCGGCATCGGCGGCGGCTACAGCATCACGAGTGGCAGCATCACCATCAGCGGCGGCACGGTTACGGCCAGCGGCGGCTCCGACGATGATAACATTTTCAGTGCATCAGGCATTGGCGGCGGTTGCAATGGCGCAAACGGCACGATTGAAATCAGCGGCGGCATAGTGATAGCCACAGCAGGCGGCGGCAAAGGTTTTAATAGCAACGGCGGCGCTGGCATCGGCGGCGGTAGGGAAAAAGCTGCCGGCGCCATTGATATCCAAGGCGGTACGGTGACAGCAAAGGGCGGAGGTAATTTCAGTGGAGCGGGCATCGGCGGCGGTTACAACGGCGACGGCGGCGAGATCAGCATCAGTGGCGGCGTGGTGACAGCAA
>CAYMJG010000100.1:0-5335 GCA_964390855.1 uncultured Eubacteriales bacterium
CATCCTTCTGCTTACCCCGAAGGAAATCTAGCAGTACATTGTGGATTTTATAGACTCTAGTTGCTTCGTCGAAGACAATAAATGCGTTTTCGCGGCGTAGCTCTTTAAGGATTTCCTCCGATTTTTTTTCTTGCGTCACAAATACGGCTTGCTCCGCCGTGAAGTTATCCATCACGGAAAGACGCTGCAAAAACCCCTGGATGCGCTCGTCGTAGGCGTTATAGAGCACCTTCTCCACCAGCTCGTTGATAGTGCCGTTTCGGTCTAAAGGAATACCCCGTTCCATACCGAACATGATTAGATAAATTAATGAAATCCAGCCGCCGGTGTAATCTCCGATTTTCCTTATCTCGTCTTCGCCGGCCGTGAAGCCCATTAGTGCGCAATAGCCCCGAATCTCGCCGTCGATAAACCGCAGCATATTTTGAGACACAATATTACACAGTCCTTTTGCGGAAAGCTCGGTGATGTCAAGATTCGTCGTGTCGCGGGTCAAGACGACAATATGAAAATCGTCCGGCATTTCCATTACGAAGCGTCTGAAAAGCGCAGTCACCCGCATACTTCCCGCAAGGTGGAAATCGTCGATGACGAGCGTGGTATTGGGCTTGTAAACCATCTCATTGATGATGGAGATGGCCATTGTTGTCTGCGGTGTATCGGCAGGAACGCCGAGACTATTAAGCCTTCTCCCCGCCGACTCGTCAATTTTGCCGATTTCGGCAGCAAGCCTTTCCCAAAACCACGACGCCGTGTCGTCTTCGGATAAAAAGGAGGTCCATATGACAGGCACGCCTTTTAAAGCAAGGAATTCACGCACTGCAGTGGTCTTGCCGTAGCCCATGGGCGCCTCCACGATGGTCAGCGGATAATCAAAGATACTCTTCAGCACAAGGTTAACGCGCTCACGTTTGAGGATCTTGAGCTTTTTCATCGCGCTTCTCCTCCTTTCCAGATTATTGGTTGGATAAAACTTTCGCCAATAATGGGAAAATAGTCGAGTCAAGGGGAACCGATACAATAAAAGCATACATCCCTGACAAAAATAGAGTCAAGGGGATATTGCGAAAATGGGAAACAAATACACAGAGGAATTCAAAGGGGAGGCTCCGCAAGTATGCGCGCGGCATGGGATACGGGCGGCAAGCTACTGCGATACTACTGTTGATGAAGTTCCTTTTGGCGCAGGTGCAGCGCCATACGGTGTAATTTATTATGTTCTCGTACAGTGTATCAAAATCGTATATAACTGCATTGGCGAGTTTGACCCGCCGGTTTCTATATCCACCACAGAACAAGAAAAATCGGCATAGCCGGTAACACTACCATACTATGCCGATATTTTTCAGGATATAAAATCCCTAAGACTAACCCTCTAATGATGCCACTTTTTTACCTGATATCTCTTAGTTTTTCTCTTTGCTCTGCCAATATCTTGTTATACTGTGTATTTATGCTGTTGATTACCTTTGTCCACTCCTCCCGGAAACCAGGCTGTTTTTCGACATCTATTTTAAATTTAATTCCGGCCTTTTCCTCCAATGATTTCATGGAAGCGGTCATCCGGGCGGCAAACTGTTCTTTGAACTGGGTAAAAGCCTGTTGAGTGGCGCTTCTATAATAGTTAAAAAGGTGTTCCAACTGGCCGGTAACCTCGTTAAGCGCCCTTTTGTCGGCCTTGAGCAGGGCAATCCCTGCCAGGGCTTTTTTAATGGTTTCAGATGTTGCTCTGTCACCCGGCAGCTGGATATTGCTCAAAAAGGTTTCCTGGGCCCCTGCTGCTATGTACTCCCGTATTTTAACAGGATAATTATTAATCCCCGACAATAGGTCAAAATTTGCTTCATTTAAAAATTTAGCCGCCAGCATTTTCCCCGCCGGGATGTACTCCGCTTTTTCCATCTCCTCCGGCGATACCTGCTTTCTTTGCTGGAAACGTTCCATAGCCATTTCGTAGGCTGACTTAATCTTATCCAAAGCAAAACCCCCTGCAAATTACCTTATTGCCATTATTATTATAACTTTCCGGTCTGTACAGGTCAAACACGTGCATTAAGTCGGGCACGGCACAATATTTTAAATAGAAGGGAATTCCCTGTAAAGGATTTGTTGCTTTGTCCGTCGAAAATAATGATTGTTTATAATTTATAGGAGGTTAGCGCTGGTGAATATACATTACATACATATGAGCAGCAACCAGGACGCCACCCGCCCGGCATTATTATTTAATAACGGCGCCGTTACCTACGGGGAATTAGAAGAAAATATACAAAAATATGCTGCTTACCTTAACAGTCAGGGCCTTAAGGCAGGCGACAGGGTAGCGATCGCCTTGCCTAACTGCCCGGAGTTCATTTACTCATACTTTGGTGTAACACGTGCCGGCGGGGTAACGGTACCCCTGAACCTGCTGCAGACACCCGCGGAACTGGCTTTTATGCTGAATGATTCCGGCGCCCGCTTTCTAATAACGAACGAGGCCATCAGCGGGGCTTTTTCCAGACTGCCGGGGCAGCCGAAAAAGTTAATCGTCCTTGATCAACAATGCCGCCGGGAGATATCGTCCGCCCCAGCGGCACATTTTCAGGAAAGGGATCCGGAGTCTGTGTGCACGTTACTGTATACCTCCGGCACCATGGGCCAGCCCAAGGCCGTGATGCTCACGCATAACAACTTGATTGGCAACGTTAAATCGATGGACGATGTCTCCCACTTTAGCGCCGGCGACAATTTTCTGGCTGTGCTGCCCATGTTCCACAGTTTCGGTTGGGCGACAAGTGTCCTGTTGCCCTTGTATGTCGGCTGTTCCATTACCATTCTGGATGCCTTCAGGCCCAAAGAAGTATTGCAGGCTCTTGCCCAGAAGGGAATAACGGTATTTTGCGGGGTGCCGAGCATGTTCGCGGTGTTGTTGAAACTGCGTCGTCAGGCGCCCTTCCCCACTTTAAAGTATGCCATCTCCGGCGGGGATTCCATCTCCGAAGAGCATATGCTGTCTTTTGAAAAAACCTTTAGTTTTCCCATAATTGAGGGCTACGGCCTTTCAGAGGCTTCTCCTGTGGTGAGCTTGAACCCGCTTAAGGGTATTCGCAAAATAAAGTCAGTGGGACTACCGCTGACCGGTGTACAAGTAAAAATAGTCAATGAGGAGAACAGGGAACTGCCTGCCGGCGAGATAGGGGAACTGATTGTAAAAGGACCTAATGTTATGCAGGGCTATTACCACAGGGAAGAAGAAACCAGGTCTGTTCTCAAGGAGGGCTGGCTTTACACAGGTGACCTGGCTTACCGCGATCATGATGGTTATATATATATTGTAGGGCGGAAAAAAGAGCTGATTATTACAGCCGGCTACAATATATATCCCGGTGAGATCGAGGAGGCCCTGGAGGCCCACCAGTCGGTGGCTGAAGCCGCTGTGATTGGTATCCCACACCCGGTCAAGGGCGAGGTGATCAAGGCTTTCATTATTCCGGTGGAAGGTTTCACCCCGGAAAAACATGAACTGCTCCGCTTTCTAAAAGGAAAACTCTCAATATATAAGATTCCTGAATTATTTGAAGTCAGGGAGGAACTGCCAAGAGGCGCTAACGGGAAAGTGCTTAAACGCATGCTAAAATAGCAAAACAAGATTATCTTTATTCTGCCGCATAATTTTGCAGGCCTTGCCAATCCAGCCCTATCCGTTGTTTTTTGGCATGCCCCGGGAATTCCCCCCTGTGTTTACGGACATTTTCCTGCTCCCTGGCCAGGGGATATTTTTCCGCATTTTTTACAGCTGCGATTATTTCAATAAACTGTTCTGCTGTTACTTCTTTTTGTGATTGCAGGTTTTCTGCGATTCTTTCCAGGCTACGGCGGAGACTTTGCTGGGATTCGATAAACTCACCCAGCTGGCTGATATGCAGGTTAATCACCTGGCCCGGTGAATATTCTTTGTCTTGCAAGAATCCTTTGATATCATCCAGTGAAAAACCAAGGTGTTTTAGTGCTACTATTTGCTGTAACCTGACTACATCGGTTCCTGTATAGAAACGGTGCCCATTGCCCTTATTTCTTGAAGGAACAAGCAAGCCAATCTGATCATAGTAGTGCAGCGTCCGCACTGACAGGCCGGTCTCCTTGGCCAGTTCCCCTACTTTCCAACTAGTTTTTTCTGTCATTGTTATGTGCATTCCTATCTGTATTGTTTTTTATTGTTTCTGAGGGACAACCATATTTTTGTCGTTATTATGCGGCGGCATATTTTCTTTAACATGACCGGCATGTTTTCCCTTTGTGTTACCCAAGTTCAATCCCGGTACCTTGCCCCGTGGTGTGTAATAGGTGTGGAGCAGTTTTTTTGACATATCGCTCAAGGGGTGACCCAAAAACTCTTCATAGATTTTTTTTACCGCCGGATTTTCATGAGCCCGTCTTAACTCTTTTGAAAAATCAATGTGATCCAGGGCTTCAGCCCTGTTATGCCTGTAATCAAGTGATATCTCCTTATGCTCCCTGGCGCCGAATATGGGTTGGCCGCCTCCGCCGACACAACCGCCGGGGCAGGCCATTACCTCTATATAGTCAAATTGCTCCCCCGCCTTGAGCCGCTCCATCACCACCCTGGCGTTTCCTGTGCCGTGCGCCACGGCAACCTTAATTTTTCGTCCCTTTAACTCTACCCAAACCTCCTTTAACCCGCTGAACCCGCGCAGTTCCTCATAGTCCAGGAGATCCATTTCCTGCCCGGACGTTAAATAATATGCCGTCCTCACTGCCGCCTCAATAACCCCGCCGGTTGAACCAAAAATAGCGCCTGCCCCGCTGGAAATACCCATTGGACTGTCGTATTCCTCGTCCGGCAGGTCGTGAAAACTAATTCCCGCCTGTCTGATCATGCGGGCCAGTTCCCTGGTCGTCAACACCCAATCCACATCTTTAAAATCAGCCGTACCCATTTCCGGGCGGCCGGCCTCAAATTTTTTCGCTGTGCAAGGCATAATTGCCACGACCACAATTTTCCCCGGATCCAGACCCTCTTTTTCAGCAAAATATGTTTTCACCAGTGCGCCGAACATTTCATGCGGCGACTTGCAGCTAGACAGGTTATCAAGGAATTCGGGGTAAAAATGTTCAGCATACTTGACCCAGCCCGGGCTGCACGAGGAAAGGAGCGGCAGTTTGCCGTGGCCGTCCAGTCTTTCCAGCAGTTCGTGGGCCTCTTCCATAATAGTTAGGTCCGCTGAGAAATCTGTGGCAAAAACCCTGTCAAACCCAAGCAGGCGCAGGGCTGCCACTAGTTTTCCGGTTACCACTGTGCCCACCTCAAAGCCGAACACCTCGCCCAAGGTAA
>CAYMJG010000101.1:0-5072 GCA_964390855.1 uncultured Eubacteriales bacterium
GCCAGTCCGAGGTGGTCAGACAGATGCTGGCCAAATTTAAACTGAGGCGGCAGGATGACGAGGCTGGAGAAGATGAGCGGCAGCATGCGGGCTGCCTGCAGTTGGAAGGGAAGACCAGCTGGAAATAATTTCACCGGGTGATGTGGGTTGCAGTGGCGCCTAAGGGGCATAAAAGATAGGGATTCGAGAAACTTGACTTTGTGACATTTCCTAAATATAATTGTTTAACAACAGGCGATGGGGCTCGCCATAACGCTTATAGCTGATAGCTCCTACCAGTGGATTTTATCTATTGGTAGGGGTTTTTTATTTGCAAAAGGAGGTGCGGGTAGGTGGATAAAAATTACGGCAAGTTAAAAACAGGGGTATTGCAGAACATTGATATTTTAGAAAACGTTGCCATTAAAAGGGGGGAGGAGGGCCTCGTTGGATATCTGTTGGAATTAAAACAAAAGCTTTTAAAAGATTATTTTAATCTGGTTGTTCTGGGTGAATTTAAAAGAGGTAAAACCACCTTTTTAAACGCTGTCCTGGGTAGTGATATTTTACCTACTGATGTTCTACCTCTAACATCTGTAGTGACCCTTATCAAATATGGCCCGGAAGTGAAGATAGAGGTAAATTTTTTAAACGGCGAAACTAAAACTATTACTTCCGAACAACTGCCGGGTTATGTGACAGAATCCGGCAACCCCGCTAACGAAAAAAAGGTAAAAGATGTCCGCCTGGAACATCCATCGGCATATCTAAAAGATGGGATTATACTGATTGATACCCCCGGGGTGGGCTCAATATATCAAAATAACACGGACGAAACATACAGTTACCTGCCCAAGGTTGACGCGGCTATATTTATCCTTTCGGCCGATCAGCCCTTAAGCCAATCCGAAGTCGGTTTTCTGAAGGATATTACCAGGTATTCCGTTAGAACCTTTTTTATTTTAAACAAAATTGATTATTTGTCAGAAAAAGATATGCAAAAATCAATTGAGTTTACAAAAAAGATTCTAAACGAAAAAATTGGTTTTACTGATGTAAATATTTACCCGCTCTCAGCCAGGATGGCGCTGGAAGGAAAAATTGAACAAGACGAAAATAAGCTTACAGCCAGTAATTTCCCATTATTTACGGCTACACTTGAAAAATTCTTTTTGGCGGAAAAGGGTTTGGCGGTTATTAGGGCGGCTTGCAATAAGGGTAAAAATGCGGCTTTTGAACTGCGGCTGGGATTAGAATTGGAAATGAAGGCATTGGCCATCCCAATAGATGAACTGAAAGATAAAGTCGCTCTCTTTGACGAAATGGCCGAAAGGCTTCAGCAGGAACATAATGACAACAGCTATATTTTTAAAGGGGAAATGAATAAGGTTTACCATGCGCTGGAGCGGGAAATAACCAGGTTTCAGGAGGGCTATAATGATGTCCTAACAAGAGAAATCGAACAAATATACCAGAAGGAAGGCCTGTCCGGCCGGAAACTGATGAATTATTTGGAAAACTATATAGAAGATAAAATAAAAACGGCTTTCAAAGAGTGGCAGCCTGAAGTGGAAAAAAAGGTAAGGGGTGCCTTTGACAAAGTGGTATCCCGCTTTACGGCCGGGACCAACCATGCAGTCGGGGAATTATTAAGACAATCGGCGGAAATATTTGATCTCAAGGTGGAAGGTTTTACTGAAGCGGAGCTTTTAACTGACGAAACCAGCCTGTATTACATTTTTGGCGAAGAACAGACCCTGTTCCTCCCGGACAGCATCAGGCTTTATTCGTTACTTTTGCCTAAATTTATTTCCGGGCCGATGATCATGGCTGAGATGAGGAGAAAGATAGAACGGGAACTTGACCGCAACTGCGGCAGACTAAGGACAGATTACAATGAGCGTATTATCAAAAGCAGCGACGCTTTTAAAAAATTATTAGAAGATAAATTTAATACGGCTATTGCGGGCACCCGCCTTGTTCTCACCCGTACTGTTGAAAAAAGGGAACAGAGCCAAAAAGAAGCCTCGGAGTCTTATGGGATACTAAGCCAACAGTTGACAGTGTTAGAGTCAGCTATAACGGGATTTAACAGTATATATCCAGGATAGCTTTCTGCTTATATTGGAAAAACGCTTTCTTCGTTACGCATTTGTATGATTTAGCACGCGGTTTTTATGGTAAAAATATGAGGAAGACTATTTTTCTGAGGGCAGAAAGACAACCAGATGGAAGCCGGACCTTTAA
The DNA here is from genome assembly GCA_964390855.1 of uncultured Eubacteriales bacterium. GTDB lineage: Bacteria > Bacillota > Desulfotomaculia > Desulfotomaculales > Pelotomaculaceae > Syntrophopropionicum. The sequence continues at coordinate 2,227 of CAYMJG010000101.1, forward strand.
ATTGATCGAAGGGAGACCACTTCAAACCAGCTTTGGAGAAGATATATATAACGGAATATTCGGCGCCGGCAATTAAATAAATCATGTGCTGTTAAAGGAGATATTAGTATAAACTACAAAATTTAACTCAAGGGGAGGATTGCAATGAATATATCAGATATTATGGCCAGGGAGATTTTGGACTCACGCGGTAACCCCACTATTGAGGTTGAAGTCATGCTTGAAGACGGTTTCAGGGGGCGGGCGGCCATACCGTCCGGCGCGTCTACCGGAACAAGGGAGGCGCTGGAACTTCGGGATCAGGACGAAAAGCGTTTTATGGGCAAGGGCGTACTGAGGGCGGTAGAGAATGTGAACAACATTATTACCCCGAAAATAGTCGGGATGGACGCCACAGACCAGTACACCATTGACAATGCTCTTATAACCCTGGACGGGACCCCGGACAAAAGCAGGCTGGGGGCAAACGCAATCCTTGGCGTTTCCATCGCCGCCGCCAAGGCTGCCGCCGAATCCCTGGGCGTCCCTATCTACCGTTATCTTGGCGGCCTAATGGTAAAGGAGATACCGGTGCCCATGATGAATGTGCTTAACGGTGGCAAACATGCCGACAACAACATTGATACCCAAGAATTTTTAATAGTCCCGGCAGGGGTTCCCAGCTTTAAAGAGTCCTTCCGGATGGGGGCCGAGGTATTCCACTCGTTAAAAGCGATCCTGAAAAGAAAGGGGAAAAGCACCGCTGTAGGTGATGAAGGCGGTTTCGCCCCTAACCTGGACTCAAGCGACGATGCCCTGCGGACCATTGTCGAAGGCATCGAAAATGCGGGATATGTCCCAGGCAAAGATGTCTTCCTGGCCCTTGACCCGGCAGCCAGCGAATTTTTCAAAGAGGGGTTGTATCATTTTGAGGGAAGCAGGAAAACCTCCAGTGACATGATCGGCTATTACACAAATCTTGTAAACAAGTATCCTATAATTTCAATTGAGGACGGACTGGCGGAGGACGACTGGGATGGATGGAAAGAGCTTACCGGTGCGCTTGGCGACAAGATCCAACTGGTTGGGGACGACATATTCGTTACCAACCCGGAGATTTTTAAGAAAGGGATAAGTGAGGGCATAGCCAACTCGATTTTAATCAAGCTCAACCAGATAGGGACAATCACCGAAACCCTGCAAACAATGTCTCTCGCCAGAAAGGCAGGTTACACTACTGTCATATCCCACAGGTCCGGTGAAACAGAGGACACCTTTATAGCCGATTTTTCCGTGGGAACAGGCGCCGGCCAAATTAAGACCGGTTCGCTCTCAAGATCTGAAAGAGTGGCCAAATACAACCAGCTGTTGCGGATAGAAGAGTCTTTAAAAGGCGCTGTCTTTCCGGGGATAAGCTTCTATAAAAAATAAATTACTGGAGGTGGCAGCGTGCTGAAGGTCACTATTCCGGGAGCAGGAACACTGGAACTAAAGCACCTTGTGCTGGATTTCAACGGCACAATGGCCTGCGATGGAAAACTCATCCCCGGTGTTGGGGAAAGGCTTAATTTACTGGCGGAACAGCTTAAAGTGCATATTATAACGGCGGACACCTTCGGTCTTTGCAGGGCCTCATGCCGGGATATAAAGGGCTGTATTAGTATTCTCGGTTCTGAGGTGGGCGCGGCGGAAAAAGAAAAATATGTGGTTTCGCTGGGCGCTGAAAATGCAATCGCCGTAGGAAATGGCGCCAACGATGCCTTAATGCTGTCCCGCTCAGCTCTAGGCATAGCGATCATCGGGCCGGAGGGAACCGCCGCCAAAGCCGTTCTGGCCGCGGATATTATCGCCCGGGATATCAACACCGCCCTGGACATGCTTTTAAATCCAAAGAGGCTGATCGCTACGTTGAGGTTGTAAACCGGCTATAATCTACCCCGTTAGATCCATCTTCAGTTGATTATCAAGGTAAGCGGTAAATTTCTCCGTATCCTTCAGTTCAATGCCGATATTTTGCATATCAAAAAGGTTGGCCTGGTGCACCTCCGGGCTCATTGCGCAGGTTCCGTCCGTCAGCACTGTTACCCCGTAATCCAGTGAATTGGCGTCCCATACGGTTCCCCGTATGCAGTTCGGGGTTTGCACCCCCGCTACCACAATATGGGCCACATTTAACCTTCGCAGCAGAAGGTCCAATTCCGTCTGGAAAAAAGCGCTCCAGCGCCGTTTTACAACAATGTACTCCCCTTTAAGGGGCCTTAATCCGTCGATGATTTGTGCCCCTTTTGTTCCTTCCACAAATGCGCCGCCTTTTTCCAGGAAAGCCTGCAACCTGGTCCTTTCTACGTCAGTGCCATCTGCCCGGTAATGGCGGATAGCGTGCACCACGGGCAAGCCGCAGTCCCTGCAGGCGTCCAGAGCCCTTTTAATCTGCGGTACCACTGTCAACGCCCCTTTGACCTCAAAAGGCGCCCCCGGCAGGCAGAAGTCGTTCTGCATGTCAATAATGAGCAACGCCGTTTTTCCTGTTTCCATAGTCAATTACCTCCTTGATTGGCTTCTTTTCAATTGTAACATAACAAAACTGCTGCTCCAAGACTTTACACTATGCCCGCAGCGAGTTACATAAACGCCGTCCTGGATACGTGGTTGATCTGTTTACCAACATACAGATGATCGGGCATGGCGCAAATAAGGACATCCTCGGCCGTACCTATGAGTATTGCCTCGCTAAATTCGCTGAGCAAGAAGGCAAACATGCGGGAGAATTTTATACACCGTTCTATGTTGTCCGGACCCTTGTTGAGGTGTTGAAACCCTTCAAGGGCCGTGTGTACGATATAATCACTACGAAAACGATACAATTT
>CAYMJG010000102.1:0-4979 GCA_964390855.1 uncultured Eubacteriales bacterium
TATCCGGTCCAGCGGATGGAGAAGTTTTCCGGCTCTATCTCGGGATCGGGCGAATCGAGCCCAAAGTTAAACGCTATTCTGTTGTCGATCCGCTTGATCTTTAGCGCCGAATCACTTACCGGTTCTTTGGCGTCATAATATTCCCCCAGCAGGCCGTTGACATATTCCCCCGGGGTGGGCGCGTCGGGCTCAAAATTAGCTGTCAGAGACACTGGTCCTGTTACCGTGATATATCCACTCCCATCAGGTTGGGGTGATCCGGTAAACCCGGTAAATTTGTAACCCGGGTTGGCAGTGGCTGAGATTTGCACGCTTTCCCCATAATTCACCTTCTTATAGGAGGGCGACGCTGTCCCCCAGGCGGGATTGTTGGCAGTGACCGCAACCTCATATTTTAGGACCTGGGGCGGCGTGTTGGCGCTGAGACCGGCGTAGGCGGGACTATATACAATACGCCCACCTTGTTTCAATGCTAAACTCTTAGCGACAAGCCTGCCGATGATGTTGGGAACACCGGTACCGGGACTTTGTATGGTAGCGTTTGCGTTTGGCGCATATACAAGGCCGTTGACCACATTCCCGCCGTACTCGATCTTGATTGTAGCTGCGGCAGTCAGAACACTGCCGGTTATCTTCCCTTTTAGATCCAGATTGGAGATGCCGTTGTAATACACATGGGCATATAAATTCATGTTGACATGGGAAAGGGAGGCCTTGGAAAACACATAGGTACTATCCGGATTGTCGCCGTTATCAATCTGTACCGGTGCGGAAGGTGAGAAATTATTAATAAACAAGAACAGCCTGCCGCTGCCGGAGACCTTAATGGATTTATTATATCCCCAGGAAATGTTGTCTGCGACAATATAGACGTCCCCGTGGCTCGTGTCGACAACCACCGGACTCACGCTGCTTGTGCCGTTAATATTCAGCGTGCCAAAGTGGCTATTTTGCGTTATCGTTAAGACCGGGGTGCCCCACTGGGGGTCATGTGTTCCGATATAATTGCTAATAGCGGGAAAATCGATCAGATCCGGAAAAACGCCTTCAAAATGGGTCACATCAAGCGGGACAGCTCTGCCGGCAAACGAGGGGGTATAAAAATTGGGCAATACAAAGTTCCTATTTTTATTGTAATAAATATTTCCTGTAACTTTGTTGTCCTCGGCGTTGTTAAACTCCACATCGCCATCTGCCGAATAAATGTCGCCCTCGACAATAGCGGAATTGCCTAAAAATTTGTCTTCAAGATATACCGCCATTTCATCGGGATTGGGGGCGGGCTCCGCCCATGCGGCAGCGCCGCCGGTTAAAACAATAAGACTGGCTAACAATAGCCCAAAGAATATCCTTCTAATCAAAATAATCACCCCTTTGACGGTTTCAGATTTAATAATAAACGGACTGATAGACTGTTGCCCATTCGGTTCTATTGTCAGTTCTACTATTGTAAATATTTATATGTTAAATTCTTGCATTTAATTTGTCTTTTATTATTTAGCCGCTTTTAATTATTGAAACTGTTTTTGTATCCTGGTTCCAGTGTACTTCAGCCCCCAGGGCTTCGGAAACAAATCTTAGTGGCACAAAGGTCCTGTTATTTTCGATATAAGGCGCCGCATCCAGGGTGATCAGTTGATTGTTAACCAGCGCGCCGACGCTTCCCACCACCAGAAAAATGTATTTGTCACCGCTGTTTACTTCAATGCAACGGGAATCCGGGTTCCATTTAATTGAATCGTCGCTTACCTCAAGGGCGTTGAAAACCGCCCGGAAAGGCAGCATGGTCCTCGAAGATACTATGACTGCGGGCACGTCGGAAACCACTTGCTTCCCATTTACCAGCACTGTTATTTTTTCCTCCGCGAAAGCGGTGGCGGATGTGGTTAATACCAGCGCCAAAGTTAAAATGATCATGTAAATTCTTTTCACGGACCTTGCCCACTCCTTTTTCATGTGATGTAAATCTCCATACCTCATTATTGTAGGAAAAAACATTTATTGATCTGAATATACCACCCGCTGTAGCAATTTAGTAAAACCTGCACCTTTGCCGGTGAGATTCACCCCCTAAAAATGTCGATATTTGCTCTGATTTTAGCACAATATAGCAATTTTGAGAATCATTTTTTTGGTTTCCAAGAGGGTGTCAAGGGGACGGGGTTGTTGACAACTTTTTCGCCCTGGATCATGGGGTGTTTCGCTTGACTCCCGCGGGCCGGGTTTTAGCCCGGAAAAACGCGGCTGAAGCCGCGCCTGCTATTTGATGATGATGTTTTCGACGTCCCGGGCCCTTAAGGTGTCGCCGGGGCCCCAGAGGGTCAGTACAAAACGGTAGGTCCCCTTGGGGGCGCCCGCCGGCAGGTATAGGGTGGCATTGCCGCCTGTGATGGCAACCGGCTGGTCTTTCTGTCCCTCCATATCCAGATAACCCATGGCGTATTTCTGCTGCAAGGTTGATTTGACAGTGCCCGCGCCCAGGGTTTGGATAGTAAAGGCTACAGGTATGGGATCCACCGACTGGTCAAACAGCCTGCCGGCCGCATTGGCCTTGATGGCATAGACGGCGGGAGCGGTCAGGTTAATTTTTTTGGAACCGGCCGCCAGGAGATAACCGCCGCGCGGGTTTAAAATATCCGCGCCGGAATAGACCCCGGCCCGCAGGGTGTATTCACCCGCGGCAAGAGGGTCGGCGCATTCCGACATATCCAGAGTAACCGTGGCCGTATTATTTAAATCAACGGGCAGAAAAACGTAGGGCAGAACGGCTGAGACAAAAGAGCCGTTGATTTTAGCCCCCACAGGCAGGGGAACTGTTTCCGTCCCGCCCGCCCCTTCCTTTTCCAGGTTGAATTCACAGGCAAATTCTTTTCCGTCCGTCTTATAGTCGTAACCGGAAACAAGAATTCTGTTAACACTGACTGTAAATTGATCGTTGACGGCGCCGCCCACGGAAAGATCATATTCATTTATGCCGGTGACCGCGACAGCCGGCAACGCGCCGCTATGGCCCCCGGGGTGGGACAGCTCAATATTATAGGAACCGGCCGGTATCAGATCCGCCGGGGCGGTTTTGGAAAAATCAAAAATAAACAAATAGTCCGCTTCGTCGTCTTTAGCTGCCGGAGCGGGGCCGTAGGGCAGCATAATGATCGAGGTACCCGCGGGCAGTTGTACCGCCGCGTTATTGTTTTTCAGCATCAGGGTCTGTTCCCCCGGCGCGCAGCTCACTTTGTATCTGAGTTTAAAGGCCGCCGTAAAAACACTTTCCGCGGTAACAGTGGCCGCGGCGGCGCCTTCTCCCAGCTGCGCCGCGGTATAATACCTGCCTTCCTTGACCGCCGCGTTTTCAATTTTAAATACGGAAGCGGATCCGGAACCGCCCTCGTTCGGCTTCGGCACCCCGTCGTCGTCTAAATCCTGGTTCCAAATATCGTCGCCGGCGTCATTATTTTGGTTCAATAAATCCTGAATCTCCTCCCAGGTCAGATCCCCGACGGGCACGGCGCCGTCATCGTCCTCAATATCCGTGCCGCTCACACCCCCCGGCGCGCCCGTGTAGTCATAGTAATAGTTATTCCAGGCGTTGTCCTGGTCAATCCCGTTGCCGATCACGCTGCCCACATATTGGGTGCCCTCGACCGTTCCCTTGTTCAAGTTATGGTGGACGATTGTGTCCGGGCTAACATAGCCGACAATGCCGCCAATGTTTCCCTGCCCGCTGCCGCTCACCGCTCCCGAGTTGAAGCTGTTGCTCACGGTACTGTTGTTGCCGGCCTCTCCGGCCACGCCCCCGGCATAGCCGCTGCCCCCGCCGTTTACATTGCCGGTATTGATGCAGATCGCAATTTCGCCGTCCGTGTAACCAGCGATGCCGCCCACCTTACCGGTCCCGGACACACTCCCCGATGAGGAGGAATTGCTTATTTCACTTCCGGTAGCGGCGGTTCCAGCGACACCACCGACGTAATGCTGACCGGAAGCTATTACCGAGCATTCTGAGACGCATCCGTTAATTTTACCATCTGTTTTACCGGCCGCGCCGCCCACATAGCCATATCCGCCTGTGGCCCTCACCGTACCGGCGATAGTGCAATTGCTGATTACGCTAGCCGCCCCGGCGGCGTATCCCGCTATACCCCCGATAGTGCCGCTGGCCCCCTCAACAGTAGCACTAACGGCGCAACCATTGATTAGGCCTTCACTCTTCCCGGCTATTCCTCCTATACAATCGCCGTTTCCCTTGACAGTCCCCGTAAAATTACAATTGCTGATTTCACTGCCGGCGGCATAGCCCACTATACCACCTATCTTTGTTGTCCCGTTTACAACACTGCTGCTGTTGCATCCGATAATTTTTCCCTCCGTGCAGCCGGCTATTCCTCCGACGCCCTCGCTTCCCTCCACATTCCTGGAAGCGGCGCAATTGCTGATCAGGCTGTCCGGCCCGGCATAACCGGCTATGCCGCCATGGTAATTCTTCCAGGCGATCGTCACCGGACAGTTGGCTTCACACCCGCTGATCAGCCCGTTGGTGTAGCCGGCCACGGCGCCGGACCAGCTTCCTCCGGCGACACTGCCCGATATCCGCAAATTTTTGATCGCGCTGCCGGCGCCGGCGTAGCCGAACAGCCCCTGGTAGTCAACCCAGCTTATATTGACATACAGGCCGATTATTTCAAATCCACCGCCGTCAAATGTCCCTTTGAAAGGCTTGGCGGCGCTGCCGATACTGGTAAATTGCCTGGGCGAGCCGGAAACAAAGGCGCCCTCGGCGTTCATTCTGTTTAAGAGAATATCCTGGGTGAGTTTGATGTATTTGCCTTCGTAGGTGACGCTGCCGCTGGCCTTGTTGACCTGGTTGGCAAAATAGGCCAGCTGTTCCGCGGTGCTGATCAAATAGGGGTCGGACTCCGTCCCCGTCCCCCCGGCAAAACCAGTGGCGGCGGCGCCGGTCCATTCGTTGCTGACCCCGTAGA
>CAYMJG010000103.1:0-4629 GCA_964390855.1 uncultured Eubacteriales bacterium
GACGCCCAGGGAGCGGGCTTCTTTGTCCCCCATAGAAAGGACATTAATCCGCCACCTGATGGCCAGTAGGCCCGCTATACCCACAGCCATCGGGATACCAGCCGAAGCAATATCCTTGAAACGGGCAGAGGCCAGGCTGCCCATCAGCCAGAATACGATTGCCGGCAGCTGATTGTAGGGATCCGCCACATATTTGGCAAATGAAATCAAAGCTGAAAAGACGGATGAAACAATCACCCCGCCCAGCACCAGCATAATCGTCGGAGTGGTGTTGTAGACCCGCCCGATCAGGTAACTCATTAATACCGCCAGCCCGCCGAAAAAAAAGGCGAATACATAAATATACGAGGTTGTGCTGAAAATCAATATGGCCAGGGCGGCGCCGAAACCAGCACCGGAACTGACCCCCAGGATGCCGGAACTAACCAGGGGGTTGCGGAACAGTCCCTGAAAGGCAGCCCCGCTGATGGCCAGGCAACCGCCCACCAGGGCGCCTAAAATAGCGCGGGGCAGGCGGATGTCCCAGACGACGGAGACATAGGTGTCCGGCAAATCACAGTATCCCATGGTTAACTTGAACCACAGTATTTTTATGATGTCCTGCAGCGGCACATGGTAGCGGCCGATAAACAAGGACAGGAATACAAATAACAGGGGACAGAGCAGCAGTATGGCATAGATAATTCTTTTTCTAACAGCGCCCACCGTCCCTTTCAACATCGGGTTGGATAATCCTTTTTTAACCGGTATCCTTATCTTTTTCTCCAGTAGATCACATGAGCTGCGGCGGCCAGCAGCAGCAAGCCGGCGAAAATTCCCGCCCAGGCGCCGGCGCCCAGGCCCCGGCTTTTAACGGGCTGATCATCGTTAACAGCTCCTGCCCACCTGCCGTTTTCGCCAGTGACGCTTTCCGGTCCGGCGCCTGTGGTATTCTCCCCGCCTGCGGCAGCCTGGCCCCCGTCCGCGGGTGCAACAACGGCGGCACTTGTGGCAGCGTCGCTGTCGCCGGCAGCTGCACCCGCGGAGGATGCGACATTTGCACCTGCGCTATTTGCGCCCTGGCCGGCCTGTTCCGCCGCCGGCTCAGTTGGACCGGCGGCGGCCGGGTTAACAGTGTTTTGCGGCGCGGGATTATTATTTACAAGAGGCGCCGCGCTGCCGCCGGCCGTGATAAAGGTAATCGCCAAATCATTTTCCAGGTTAACGCCGCTTTTGGCTTGCAGCGCTGAGGACACCTTAACCGTATAGGCGGCGCCCGGCTTTAGCTCCTGCAGTGGTTTTAAGGCAATATCCCTTTTCTTCTCCGGCTCGATCTGGTCGTCGGCCATAATCACTTCCAGCGGGATTCTGCCGCCATCCGCCGCGTAAAGTGAAAAGCATTGCTGGTTGTTGTTGTTTACACTCATGTTGATCACGTTTTTATTGAAAGTCATATTGATCAGGGTTGGCAGCGCTACGCCCGTCTGCCCGTTATAGGGGCTGGACGAGTCCAGCTTCAGGGGCACGCCCTGCCCGCCGCCCGACCCGTCGCCGCTGCCGGCCAGCGCCGGCAGGGCTGCAACCGCCAGTAAAATTATGGTCAGTATCAAAACAAACCAGCCCTTTTTGCTATGCGCCAAGTGCCATCCATCTCCTTTTAATTCACTGCGCTATTAGCGAGTATTTGTCACAGGTTGCTCCGCAAAGGTTTTCAGCAGGCCACCGTCAGCCGCCTGAACCTGACTGGCCTCATCGGCTCCTTTAGTGTAGGCTACCGTTACAACCTGACCGCTGGTTATTTTTGCGGCCATTACTAATTTGATCTTACTTGCAGTGTTGGTTAATTCTACCGATGTAACGGCCGCCTCAGCGCCATCAACTTTTACGATGAACTGCGCCTCTTTGCTCGCCGGGTCCGCCATATCCTTGTTGAATGTAATGCTGACGTCACCTTGTTTGGTTACTTCCGCACCAACAAAAACAGGTGCTGCCACCGGCGTGTTGTTCGCCACAGGCTGCTCCGTAAATGTCTCCAACACGCCGCCATCCCCTGATTTTACCCGGCTGGCATCGTCGGCGCCTTTTGCGTAAGCTACCGTTACAACCTGACCGCTGGTTATTTTTGCAGCCATTACTAATTTGATCTTACTTGCAGTGTTGGTTAATTCTACCGATGCAACGGCCACCTCAGCGCCATCAACTTTTACGGTGAATTGCGCCTCTTTGCTCGCCGGGTCCGCCATATCCTTGTTGAATGTAATGCTGACGTCACCTTGTTTGGTTACTTCCGCACCAACAAAAACAGGTGCTGCCACCGGCGTGTTGTTCGCCACAGGCTGCTCCGTAAATGTCTCCAACACGCCGCCATCCCCTGATTTTACCCGGCTGGCATCGTCGGCGCCTTTTGCGTAAGCTACCGTTACAACCTGACCGCTGGTTATTTTTGCAGCCATTACTAATTTGATCTTACTTGCAGTGTTGGTTAATTCTACCGATGCAACGGCCGCCTCAGCGCCATCAACTTTTACGGTGAACTGCGCCTCTTTGCCCGCCGGATCCGCCATATCCTTGTTGAATGTAATGCTGACGTCACCTTGTTTGGTTACCTCTGCGCCGACAAAGACCGGCGCTGTTATCCCCCCGCTGTCACCACCGCTGCCGCTCCCGCCGCTGCTCAGGGTTACCGCGCCCGACGGCGCCGAGAGCGCGTTTTCAGTTGCGTTAACACCATCGGCTATGGACAGCACAAAAACCTGGTAGGACACACCCCCGGCAATAGCGCTTCCGTTTGCGTCCTGGGCATCCGCGCTGAGCCTTTTAATATAGTTCTCCTTGTCCACAACCTTGTCCACTGTCGTATAGTAGGCTGCGCTATTTGCGTCGGAAAGGTTAAAGCCGGCGACGTTTGCGGATTTAACCACCAGCACACGGTAAGACCCAACCCTGGTGTTCTGCCCTTTTTGTGAATCAAAGCTTACTTCCAGGTCGGAGCCGTTCCCGCTGCTGCCAATGACACTGGCCGTGACGTTTACCGCTGCAGTCGCGGCAGCTGAACCTGGCCACATTACAGTGTCATTACCGGATATTTTAAACGGGGAATCGCAGCTGATCTTATAAATTTTATCATTTTCATAGGGTGTCGCAGCGATAAAGGCGTTCCACACCTTCCCGTCGTCACCGCTGTTTCTTCTGTCAATACTAATTGCGGCAATGCCGTCAGCCTTAATCTTTCCCTGCAGCGCCCCAATGGTGGTTACAGTGTCGGTATCAAATTTAAATTTGCCCAGGGTGTTGGTGGGCAGGATATTGCTGATGGTTATTTCACCGTTTTGCGTCCCGCCACCGCCCCCGTTGTTATTTGTTGTTACTTCAATGCCGTCTTTTTTATCAATACTAACCGGTTTTGTCTCAAACTTCGTGCCTGAAACATTTACTTTCGCCGTATCAATGATTCCCCGGCCCGTTACTGAAACGGCCGCATCCAGCGTGATCACGCCTACCCCGGCGCCGACCGCGATATCAACAGTGGCGCCCGCCGCTGTTTTGGCGATTTCCATATTGGCTACAAAACCACCGGCGATATTCAAATTAACGTTGCCGGCGCTGACGTTTACATTGGTAAAGTCACCTTCCAGGCTGATTTTCGCCCCGGCAGGCGCTATTTCGGTAACCGTTACCGTTTCAAACCCGGGGCCGCTTAAACTCATTTCCACCAGCGTAGCCCCTGTTTCCAGACGCACAATATTAATGGACGTGTTTCCGGAAGCGACGACCCTGACTCCTTCTTTACCCACTGTTATATTGGGCATGGAGCAGTTTTCCAGAGTCACGCTATGGCTGCCGCCGCCTTTTATTACGGTGTTTCCCTGCACAATGACATTTTTCAAGGTAACGTCACCGTCACCGATGCTTTCCGCAAAAAAAAGGTTGCCGGTAATAATCGTGTTTTGCAGGGTTACACCCGCCGCACTGATACTTACATTACCGTCAACCGTTTTTACACCATCCGCGGGACCATAGGTACCCGGTTTGTCATATGTTGCCGTTCCCACAGCGGCAGCCAGGGCCCGATCAAGGGTGGAGACCGCCTCCGCCCGGGTAATATACCCTTCCGGCCGGTATGTTTGATCGGGGTATCCACTCATATAGCCGGCGGCGACTACTGCCCCGGTATAGCCTTTGCTCCACTGCGCAATGGCGGCATAATCGGCAAACCTGTTCAATACCCCGGCATCGGACGAAACAGCCAGGTTTAATAGTTTAGCAATGATCACCGCTGCTTCCTGACGTTTAATATTTTCATTCGGCCTGAAACTGCCGTCATCATAACCTGATATGTAACCGGCGGCAGCGGCCCTGGCCACCTCAACGGCAAACCAGTCTGCGGCCAAAACATCCGGGTAATCAACCCGACCCACGGCGCTTTTCCCGAAAGAGCTGTTCACCATAGTGATAAACTCCGCCCTGGTAACGCTGGTGTCAGGTTTGAAGCTACCGTCCGGATAGCCGCTTATATATCCTTTTTCCACCCAATCATTGATTTGTTTCCCCGCCCAGTGGTTTTGTATATCGGGCGGCGCCGCCTGGGAAAGGCCGGCAAACATCAAAATCATCACAACGGCCAACCCGATGGCAACTAAAACTCTTTTT
>CAYMJG010000103.1:4639-4900 GCA_964390855.1 uncultured Eubacteriales bacterium
AACCTCTAACCCCCCATAACCTTTTTACTTGTGTCTTTCCAGCCTGAAATTACCACAACCTTTCTTTAAAAAATAAGCCCCCAAAAACCCGCCCCGCAGCCGGCCTGCAGGTCCACAATATCCTAACATCACCGCTTATGTAATCCGCATGCCGCTTCAGCGGTATGCATTTCTTTATAATAAAGAAGCCGGGCTCTGTTGCGAAAGAAGCAAGCCCGGCTAAAAAATTCCCAACTCCCCTTTTCGCAATGGAAGGCGCAC
>CAYMJG010000104.1:0-4869 GCA_964390855.1 uncultured Eubacteriales bacterium
GGGTAGCGGACCATGTCGTCATGTTCGACCAGGCGGTCACAGGTAACAATGGTGTTGGCAGCCATGGCTATTTCCGGGCAGGTGCAGTAGGCCCCAAAAATCCTGGCGTTCCCGTACATATCGGCGGCAGTGGTGTGGACAATGCCCACGTCGGGATGGCAGGCCGGCAGCAAGTAGACGTTCTTGCCGGTAAACGGGCATTCAATCATCCTGCCCCTGTTCACCAGCTCCATATCTGAACCGCCGTGGTCTCTCACCGGGATGAAGGGGATCCCCATCGAAGCGGCTTTAAACCTGACGGACATGCCGTAGTTGGTGTAGTCGTCCATTTCAATAATGCCGTTTGTGGCCAGGTAACGGAGCATCGGCGCAATGCCGATTATTTCATATCCCCACCAGGCCAGTTCCACACGCTTTATAGAAACACGGTCGGGATCCAGGACCATGGCCCCGGCCAGCAATTCCGGGCAAATGGAGTTTGACTGGAAAGAAAGGGTCAGGTCGGTGGCCCCGTGTCTAATAATCTCATGAATAACCGCAACCGGAACCCGGGTGTTGACAAAACCGCCTATGCCCAAATTTATGCCGTTCCTGACATGTTTGGCGACGGCTTCTTTTAGTGTCATGGTCTTGTCTTTTAGGGCGTGGGATTTGTTAACCATGGCCTTCCTGGATTCGTCCGGTGTCGGTCCCCAGTATTCAAGCTTTTTCTCTTTGTACTCCAAATTTGATATGTTCTTAATTTTAGAACTTACACTATTCATTAATCTTTTACCTCCCTTAATAAATATTTTTAGCCGGCTTTTAAAAGAGAATAAAATTTAAACGCCAAAGATCACCACCTTTATTTAACAATCTGGCTGTGAGTCGGAAACCTGCGGCCACTTATATAAATCGTGTGAGTTCCATTTTTCATAATCGTATCCTCATTCCGCCCTTCCCACAATGTGCGCCTGTACTAGTCCTTTGATACATGTCGGGTATATGTCTATAAGACAATAAACCGGGAATCCCAATTAGAGTTTTTTTTTTCGAATGCCGGCATAAAAAGAAAATACAGTGAATCCACCGTTATTATTCAGAATTATTTAAATTGTGGCTATCTTTAACGCATCTGGTACTAGTACCTTAGTACAGTATCCCTTGTTCTTTTGAACAATGGCACAGGAATTATGGGTACAATAAAATTAATTTTTAAGGGGGTATAAATTTTATAGAAAAGGGTCGGAAAAAGTGAAAGGAAAGGTTTCTATCAGTCACTGCCACAGCTATAAAAAATTTTATGGAGCAACAGCCTGTATTAGAACCTTATTCTAGTCTGGACAATTACACTAACAGAGAAGCGCCCGCAGCAAAAAACAGTGGCTGTCTCCCGATTAGTCGACGGGGGGGTAATCCAAGGTATTAATTTGCTTGGATTTCGAAACCGCAAAGGAGAGTGAATATGTACTGGACAGGCCTATCACCCGATGAAGCCAGGCAATTCCTGGCAAACAAGGACAAATCAAAAAGAGACAAAAGAATAAGCCTGAAGGAAGCGGTACAAAAGTATGTAAAAGATGGGGACAACCTTGGCATAGCAGGTTTTGTAGACGCCAGACAGCCCATCGCTATTGTACACGAGATTATCAGGCAGGGCAGGAAAGACCTGACCCTATCCTTCCAGTCGGCCGGCATTGCCGCCGAGTACCTGTGTGGGGCTATGTGCCTGGATGACAGCAAAAACAGCATCAAAAGGATGGAGCTGGCCTACCTGGCGCATGAGGCTTTTGGCATCTCCCCGCTCCTGCGTTATCTAACAGAAAACTCCCTGATTGAAATGGAAGACTGGAGCAACTACAATATGTCCGCCCGGTTTAAAGCAGGCTCCATGGGTCTGCCTTTTATCCCCTGCCGCAGCCCCATGGGCAGTGACATGCTCAAAGCCAACCGGGCCGTTGTGCAGGATTGCCCGTTTACCAACAGGCCGATTATGCTGCTGCCGGCTTCCCACCCGAACGTCGCGCTCGTACACGTGCAGGAAGCTGATATATACGGCAACTGCCGTATTCAAGGCCCCCTCTTTACCTGCCCTGAAATATCCATGGCTTCCGCACACACCATTGTTACCTGTGACCGCCTGGTCGAACATGACGACATGGTCCGCTACCCGAACAGGGTCAGCATTCCCTATTTTTCAGTGGACGCTGTCATTGAGGCGCCTTTCGGCGCTTATCCGGGCAACTGCAACGGCATTTACTACTATGACGAAAAACACATCCCCGAATTCAGGAACGCCTGTGAAAAATTCCGTAAGGGTGACCGGGGCCCGCTGCAGGAATACTTCGACAACTATATCTTCGGTGTGGAAGACACAACCGGGTACATCAATAGAATTCCGCTCAGCCAGATCCAGGCTGTGCAGAAAATTGAGCCCGGCATCCGGCTCGACGCGGCTTATACTGTATTAGGAAGTTAGGAGGTGGGACATAGTGCCAAAATATTCAGAGGACTTTACACCGCAAGAGATGATCGTTGTTGCAGGGTCCAGGACCCTGATCGATAATAAAGTGGTTTTCGCCGGCACCGGCCTGCCGATGGTGGCCATTACCCTGGCCCAGTTGACGCACGGTCCCGGCATTGTGCCGGTGTTTGAAGCCGGAGCCGTCGGTCCGGAGCTCTCCCGTGGCCTGCCCCTTTCAGTAGGCGGCTCACGTACTACCTTCAAGGCCAACTACCTGCTCGGTCTTAACTCGGCTTTTGAACTGACCCAGCGCGGCTTCTGCGACTTCGGCTTTATTGGCGGCGCCGAAATCGATCCCTACGGCAACCTGAACTCGACAATGATGGGCTCGTTCCCGGAAGGCTACAATAAACCCAAGGTACGCCTGCCCGGCAGCGGCGGCGCCAGTGACATGGCCTGCTCCTGCGAGCGCACGATCATTATCATGGTACACGAACCACGGCGGTTTAATGAAAAAATTGACTATATCACCAGCCCCGGGTACCTGGACGGTTCCCCCAACGCCCGCTGGCGGGCCGGCATGGCCGGTCAGGGACCATACCGGGTAATTACCACCAAGGCCATCATGGGCTTTGATGATCAGACCAAGCGGATGAAGCTGATCGCTACCCTGCCGGGCGAAACCGTCCAGAGCGTCCAGGATGCGACAGGGTTTAAACTGATTATTCCCGATGATGTTTACGCCTTTGAACCGCCAACAGTGGAGGAGATCCGGCTCATCAGGGAGGTTATTGATCCCAAGGGTTATTTTGTGAAAAAGAAAATTAAAGAATAAACGTTTTCAAAGAATAAAGTCCTGCTAAGTCACGCGCCCTGGCAGAAGGCGCGTTTTTTTTGTGTTTTTTTAATTTTCACTGATGTTGTGCTTTAGATAATGGTCGTATATTATTAAATCAAATAATTGGCAGGTTTGCCTGTTCCATCAATTATGAATGGAGGTGCGGACTGGTGGACGTAACAAAACAACCGGTTGATCAGTGCCCGTCATGCGGCGCCCCGGCGCTTTCAGACCTGAAAGGGGGGAGGGAAAACGCGGAAAGCCGGTTCTTGTGTTCCTCATGCGGCGCCAGGTGGGCCGACGGAGAACTGGAGCGCTGCCCCGAATGTATCCGGTGGAAACCCCGGCAGGAATTTGAAGAACTGATCATCTGCCGCAGCGCTGTGGGTTTCTACGTCTGCCGCGCCTGCTACGAAAAAATTTTCAAGTAACCGCCAAATTCAGAGGCCGGTAGCCGGTACGCCGGATATGAAAAATAAAGCAGCGCCCCGGCATGCGGGGCGCTGCTTTATTTTTATCTTTCAGTTAGTTGCTGTCTGCTAGGCTGTAAGCCTCTGGGGTGGTTTAGTTATCGCCAGCACAATCAGTCCGACCGCCACAACGACCGCGCCGATAGTAAAGGAAATAGCGTATGTGCCGAATTTGTCAAACATACTGCCGGCAATCAGGTTCGAAATAAATCCCGCGATACCCCAGGAGGTAAACAGCAGGCCATAGTTTTGCCCCTGGTTTGTAGGGCCGAAGTACTGCAGGCAAGTGGCCGGGAACAGGGTAAACATGGCGCCGTAGTTCCAGCCGATGATAATGGCTACAATGCAGAGGAGGAACAGTGTTTTACCGACAGGGAACAATACTGCCATAGCCACCACCTGCAGGACAAAGGTGACCATGAAACAAATCCTAACACCTGCTTTATCGGCAATGGCGCCGATGAGCACCCTGACAATAGCATTTGCCGCGTTCAAGGTACTGGTCGCCAGGGCGGCCTGCATGGCTATGGCCGATGTCACCTCCTTGGGTAAGGCGCTTACGGCAACCCCCGCAAGAGCGGCCGCCTCCTTGTTCATCTCATTGATACCGTGGGCGGCGATCACCCCAATCACCATCAGGCCGGCAAAGGAGCCGCAGAAGTAAGCCAGGTAGAGCAGCCAAAATTGGGCGGTCTTGATCGTCTCGTTAAACGTGTAGTCCCGGCCGGCTTTCGGCGCGCCTGCCTTAGGGGCGGGTGGGTTCCACCCGGGCGGCTTGTAACCGGGGGGTGGGTTGGACAGACAAAGGCCGGCAATAATAGCCATGAAAAACATTGCAATACCGACATAGCGGAACACCGGCAAGGCGCCGCCGAAGGTGTTGATCATTGATGTGGCCAGCGGTCCCATGATGAACGAACCCAGGCCCAGGCCGACCACCGTGAGGCCGGTGGCCAGCGCCCTCCGGTCGGGCCACCACTTGGGCGCGGTGGCAATCGGCGGCAGGTAAACCAGGCCGCCACCAAAACCGGCGATAATGCCGTAATAAAGATATAACTCAAACGGTGTCTTAATAGTTGAAGTGAGAAAGAAACCGATACCGACGATAGCGCCGCCGA
>CAYMJG010000105.1:0-4667 GCA_964390855.1 uncultured Eubacteriales bacterium
GATTATACCAGATAAAATGATAAAGGCAATTATTAATTCGAATATAACACTTGCGGTGGAATTGACGCTTAATATATGGTAATAATATTTTATTTATATTGGTTTGACGGCAGGGGAAGCTTTCCGGTTCCGCGGTCCCTGATTAAGATCAGATACAGGTGGTAATTTCTATTGTTTTACTCAGTCAAGTAGCCTATAATCTTTTTTATACATGCGCAAAGCTGTCCGATCATGTTAGAATTATAGGTACAATTTAATTAAGGGGGCTTTTTTTATGAACAAAGGTTGTCTTCAAAGCGAACAGGTAACACAGGGTGTAGCCCGGGCGCCGCACAGATCCCTTTTTTATGCCATGGGCTATACCAGTGACGACTTGAAGAAACCGCTGATCGGCATTGTAAACTCATTTAACGAAATAGTGCCGGGACATGTTCACCTGCGGGATCTGGCCCTGGCCGCCAAGCTCGGCGTGGCGGCGGCGGGCGGCACGCCGGTGGAGTTCCCGGTAATTGGCATATGCGACGGAATATCCATGAACCACGACGGCATGAAATATCCCCTGGCCAGCCGTGAACTAATTGCGGACTCTATTGAAACCATGACCGTGGCCCATAAGTTTGACGGCCTCGTCCTGATAGGCAACTGTGACAAAATAGTGCCGGGCATGCTCATGGCGGCGGCCAGGCTCAATGTTCCTTCAGTTTACGTTAGCGGCGGGCCGATGCTAACCGGCTCCTATGCGGGCGGGGACGCCGATCTGGTGCGGCCGCTTTTTGAGGCTGTGGGGGCCTATGCCGTGGGAGCTATCACCGCGGCTGAAATGGAAGAGATGGAGCAAAGCGCCTGCCCCTCCTGCGGCAGCTGCTCCGGGTTGTTTACCGCCAACTCCATGAACTGCCTGGCGGAAGCGTTGGGTATAGGGCTGCCGGGCAACGGCACCATTCCGGCCCCCTACGGACAGCGCAAAGCGCTGGCCAAACTGGCCGGCCAGCAGGCTGTGCAGATGGTCAGGGAAAACATCCGGCCGCGTGATATCTTGACCCTGGACGCGTTCAAAAACGCCATCGCCCTGGACATGGCTATCGGCGGCTCCAGCAACACTGTCTTGCACCTGCTGGCCATTGCCAACGAAGCCGGGGCGCCGCTCCAGTTAGAAGATTTTGATCAAATCAGCACGCGCGTCCCCAATATCACCAAGCTCAGCCCCGGCGGGCCGCACCACCTTTACGACCTTTTTGTGGCGGGCGGGATCTCCGCGGTACTTAAGCAGATGGCTGACGCCGGCCTGCTGAACCTGGAGGCAAAATCCGTAACCGGAAAATCCCTCGGCGAGAACATCAGCAATGCCCAGGTCCGCAACCGGGAAATTATCCGGCCGATGGACAACCCCTACAGCAAGGAAGGCGGCATCGCCATTTTAAGAGGCAACCTGGCGCCTAACGGGGCCGTGGTAAAACAGTCGGCGGTAGCCCGGGAAATGCTCAGGCACAGCGGCCCGGCGAGGGTATATAACGGCGAGGAAGAAGCCTTCGAGGCCATAATCGACGGCCGGATTAACAAAGGAGACGTGGTAGTGATCCGCTATGAAGGCCCCAAGGGCGGCCCGGGCATGCGTGAAATGCTCAGCCCCACCTCATCGATTACCGGCATGGGGCTGGACAAAGACGTGGCCCTGATCACCGACGGCCGGTTTTCCGGCGGCACCCGCGGCGCCAGCATCGGCCATGTTTCGCCCGAAGCTTCTGAAGGAGGGCCCATCGCCCTGCTGCAGGAAGGGGATATTATTGAGATTGACATTCCCAACCGTTTATTAAACGTCAAACTGACTGACGAAGAACTAGCCTCCCGGCGCGGCAATTGGCGGCAGCCGGCGCCCAAGGTAACCGGTAAGAGCTACCTGGCCCGCTACGCGGCGCTGGTGACCTCCGCCAGTACCGGCGCAGTATTGAAAACACCGGAGTAAGAATTTTAGTATAAAAGGCGCCGGGCGGATTGATTATCGGAGAGTGAAAAAAGGTGGCTGGAGCCGGCAGGTTCCCACCACCTTTTTTGCGTACCCTGTAACCGTCGTGCTATGGTTTGACAACCGTTAAGAGAAACTTAAAATTTTGCCGGGCTTCCAGGCCATGGGGCACGCCTTTCGGCATCACAATGCTTTCCCCCGCCTTCACGTTAAAAACCTTACCGCCGATGGTTATTTCCGCTTCCCCGTCTAAGACTTGCACAAGGGCGTCTCCCGGAGCCGTGTGCGCGCTAATCCCCTCTCCCTGGCTGATAGAAAACAGCGTCAGGGTAACCTGGGGCAACTGCGCCAGGGTCCGGCTAATCACCCGGCCTTCCTGATAGTCCACCAGTTCACCCATATTCATAACCTCTGCGTGTTTTACATTCTTCATCAGGCTGCCTTCCATATTTTACTGAACCCTCCTCCTCTTTTAGAGATGCCTTTCATTTCATACAATATACCATATATAGGATACCACAAGCAAAGATTATCCAGCTAATCAAAGGCTTTTTCAATTTTTATCCTGTTTTTGAGAACATCCCAAACCCCGGGATCTTCCATACCCAACCTCCAGATGGCTATTCCCCCAAGATTATACTCCTTAACCAAATCAAGTTTATTAGTCAGGCTATAGGCATTTTCAAACCATACCTCATGCCCCCGGTTGCCGCCGTCCCAGTATTTGAAGTAAGGCGCCTGTGAGCCGTTGTCCCATAAAATGTTTGCGCCCGTGGACTGCGCCAACGCTGCCGCCTGCTTATAGGAAATGTATCGCGGCCCTGCCTGCCCCGTGGTCCAATCAAAGCCGTACCCCGGTATTCCCAATAGGATTTTTTCAGGTGGAATATTTTGTGCGGCATATTTGGCGACATCCCCGACCCAGTTGCAGGAAGCAATTGGCCCCGGCCCGCTGCTGAATCCATGTTCATCGTAACTCATGATCACTACATAATGGGAATACATGCCAATTTGGGCGTAGTCAAAGGGCCCCGACCAGGAATTTTGTAAATTCTCGCGAATTTTTGCGGGGACGCACACAGTGACCTGATACCCCTGGGGGGCCAGGCGGCCAAACAACTCCTTCACAAATAACGAGTATTTATCCCGGTCGGCAAGATGGATATTTTCAATATCCAGGTTGACACCGTCGTAACCGTATCTCTTGATTATACCTTCCAACTGGTTGATCAACGCGCCCCTGGTCTGTTCATTTTTCAACATGCTCCCAGCCAGAGCCGCGCCGTCTACCTGCCCGGTGTAAATCATATTGTGCACCAGGGCCAGCACTTGGATATTGTTCTTATGGGCTTCGCTGATTAGCGCCTGCGGATCACCGATGCCTGTCCCGTCAGGCGCCCGGTGCTCCACGATTGCCGCCGGCTTGTCCGGCGTCAGTCTGTACCAGAAAGGCGCCACTGCGCTGATCTGATTGCTGTTGGCGATCATACTGCCAATAGAGCAGGGCAGGTCATTTTCTTGCTCAACATAAAAACCCAGGACATACCTGGCAGTCCCGGAAGACCCGGATGGATTGGCCGGGATCAAAAGCCCTTGTTCAGGATAAATTATATCGGAAGACAGATGATTGGCGGTTTTAAGGTCCCCAACCGGGACACCGAATTTTTGTCCGATGGAAAACAGGGTGTCACCGGGCCGGATAATATAGTTTTTAGTCATTGTTGGAGATGCCCCGGACAGTGTGGAAACAGCCAGCAGGATAGCGGCACAAAATAAAATTACAGAGGTGTTTTTTGCTTTTGCCACGATATTCCTCCCTGTGAGGTTGCGTCATTTGCTTGTGGAAGAATTCGTTGTAAAAAGACATAAACCTACAGGAAATATGTGGGGAGGGCTGAATCCTTTTTTTGCCCCTGTAAGATATCACATAAAAAACCTGCCTGTGGCAAAAGATATATGGGAATAAACAAATTACAGGTGAAAAATATATGTTGATCGGCATTATACGTACTCTGATATTATTTGCTGTGGTAGTGATTGGTTTAAGGCTGATGGGAAAAAGGCAAATCGGCCAGTTACAGCCCTATGAGCTGGTGATTGTAATCATGCTTTCGGCCCTGGCCGCCATCCCGATGGAAAACACAGAAGTGCCCCTTCTTTTCGGCCTTTTCCCAATATTCACCTTAATCGTTTTGCAGGTTGCGATGTCCTGGATGTCCTTAAAAAGTGAAAAGGCCAGGGGCATAATTTGCGGCACACCCAGTGTACTCATTGAAAATGGAAAGATTATTGAAAAAGAGCTGGCCAGGCTGCGCTACAATATCAATGACCTGCTGGAGCAGCTGCGGGTAAAAAACATACCGAATATTGCCGATGTGGAATTCGCCATTCTGGAAACCGGCGGCCAGCTCAGCGTGATCCCGAAATCTCAGAAAAGGCCGGTTATACCGGAGGATTTAAATATTCCCACAAAATATGAAGGTTTGCCTATGACGCTAATCATTGACGGTTTTGTGTTTAGAAAAAACCTGTCCCGGGTAAATCTTAATGAGGATTGGCTGCGTGCCGAACTGCATAAATTCGGTATAAATTCTTTCAAGGAGGTCCTTTTCGCGCACCTTGACACGGAAGGCAAACTGCTCTACCAGGTTAAATCTAAGGTAGGGTAAGCGGAGCGGGATTTGCGGGAATTCTGCTGTAGGTG
>CAYMJG010000106.1:0-4601 GCA_964390855.1 uncultured Eubacteriales bacterium
TTTTCAAGGCTTTACGGGGTTTTTTGCCCTGTTTTTTGGGTTGATATTCTGTGTCGTTTTTTGCTATGTGATCCTCTTCCCAATCAGTTCCTCCCGTCTCAATTTCAATTCTACTCTCGTCCCGCCTAAAAGGATGGTCAACTCCTCGGCTGTAAGCGTAAGGGTCTGCTCACTTCCAGACGCCGGCCATCGGAAATGTCCTTTCTCCAGGCGCTTGAAATACAGCCAGAATCCATCGCCGTCCCATTCCAGTATCTTAATGCGATCCCGACTCCTGTTGCAAAACACAAACACCGCCCCGTCAAACGGGTCAAGTTTGAAGCTGCCTTCTACAATGGCAGCGAGTCCGTTGATATTCTTGCGCATATCTGTCTGACCGCAAGCGAGAAACACGCGCTTACCGGAGAAGCTCAGCATGACCGTTTGAGCGCCGCAAGCAGTACGGCTATTTTTTCTGCCGGATAACTGCTGTCCGCAGTAATCCGCATTCCTGCAAGATCGATGCGGATTTCGTCTTTTCCGCTATTTTCCCGAAGCGGCAGCCGCTCATGTGCTTCTGCAATTTTTAATTCAGCAAAGCCCGGTGGGATCAAGCCTGTCTGTGTATGTTCGGTTCGAATTTCTGTCATCTGCTCACAGACCGCTTCGCGCAGTTTTCGCTGCCAATAGTAGTAAATATTCTCGTGGTATCCCTCGTTAGCGCAGAACGCTTTAATGGTGAGGCCGCTCTCACTTCTCCTGCGTATTATCTGCGTCCAATGCGCCAGCCTACACTCCGCTGCGATTTCTCTTGTATTCATGCTGCTGATACTCCTGTTTGTCTTGATTTCCCACTTGTGGTTTTTCAAGTTTTCCGTTGTCAGTGTATCAGCTTTTTTGGGGTGAATCTATGTGACGTAGGGTTTGTCGCTTACTTTCATTCTGCAATATTATCGTCTATATTTAAATCCTCTCAGCAAGTCTTTGCCATTCTTGCACCCGTGTTCGATTATCCGTACAGCACCATCCCCTTTTGTGCTATTTCTCGCTCAATAGCAGGGGTAGATTTACGTTTATTAAAAAAGACATCGTTGTAGGCACCGTTATCCTCAGCGTTTATATCATTATTCTTTGGTTTTAAATTCATGCAATCGCGTAAATTTTATAAGACTTTTAAGTGTCTTTAAAGTAAAAACTTTCCCCCGTGTAGCAATCAAGAGTTTTTTCATATCCTCCCGGCGTACACCAAAGCCTCGCCCGCCAATGCAAGCGATAACCTCAAAGCCGGGCAAGTTGTTGGAACTTTTCATCAAACTAATTGTAGCAAGGTGCTGGACACGGGTCACCTTGTCTCGGGCGGTGCCGTCATTTTCAGTTATTTTTGCTTCGATGACTACCTGTGGGTTGAACTCGCTGGGAATAATAAAATCCGGAGACTGATCAAATCCCGCAATTCGTTCCGCTCTTTTTGTTTTCCTATAACTAATACCCGCGCTGGTCAATACATCCTCTATGGCCGATTCCAGGCTGTCCCCAACCAGTTCCGAAACCGAATCCCTGTGTCCAGCGAAAGGGCGTCCCAAAAACCGTTCATATAGAAGCATGGCATAGGGAACGCCCATAACCGATAGTGTTCTTATCACACTGGGACCTCTGTTGGTATCCGCCTTATCCAGACGGTGAATTTTATCCGGACCAACCTCAGGAACCGGCAGATTAAGCAATTGGCAAGCCGCGTCCACCAGCGCTCCTACCCGCTCTTTTGTAATACGGCTATTGCTTAATGCGAACAATGGTGATATCCGGATATTCCGATCTAAGTTACGGACGAACCCCTGTGATACTTCCACACCTGTCCGTTGCGTCGTTACATAAGCCCATTCCGGCGGAGTAAATCCAAGCATAGTGCGTAAAACAATAATAACCATGGGGTTTTGAAAAGCTTCTTTCGTTATAGACCAGGAATCTATGTCCTGAAACCCGTTTGTTACCCGTTTTAAAGATTCATATCCCCTCTCAAATGCCGGGTAGTCAACAAACCCGTCGCCCTTGGGCATAACGAGAAACTCTGATTCAAGGCAGGAGAAAACGGAGGAAATATACAGATCGGGTTCTGCTTCAACTTCCGCAAATGACACTTCAAAAGGATATTTCATCTTCTTCGCCTCCGTAATTCTCTTGTTCTTCGCGAGCCAAGGGAGTTTGATGCCAAGGGACGTTTACAATATCGTCCGACAAATACTTTTCAACGCCAGTCCAACCACCAAGTTTTTCTATAGCTCTTTCAACCGTAATCATCTTATCCGAAGTTGATAAAGCAATATTCCATTCCTTGCGCAAATACCATATCGCCAGACGGACCAGATGCCCGAACGCTATACACCGGATATCGCCTCGTGTCGGCTTCACGTTTCCAGCCCGGATAAGTTCCACATCCCGCCGGACCAGTCCGGCTATTTCTTCAGGCGCGGCAACAATTGTCCGCCTTGGGACAGAACCGGTTAAACGGCAGATAAAGACCGTGTCAAGCACAGATGAACCCGTACCATTGATATGGATGGAAGCGCCCATCTCCGCCGGACAGGGGAGCGAGGCTAAACAGGTCAGTCCTGCGTCAAGGATTGCCACTGCCACCGGCAAATATGCTTTAATCGTATTATGGTGATAGGTAAAGGCCAGAGGCGCTCCCGGTTTTAAAGCCCGCGCCATTTTAACAAAGACAGCGGATAGCCCTCCGGTAAAATGTGGAAGCCCCCGGTCCATCGTTATGTTGCCGGTAAGCTCGTTCTCATCCCTCGTAGAATGCTTATTAAAGACACCACTGTCATCTGCAGCCAATCGGCGCAGCCAAATGTAACAAAAATCCATTAACTCAGCGTATTGAACATTGGCGTAATACGGGGGATCGGTCAAAACCGCATCCAAGGACGCAGGAGGCAAGTCGGAGATAGTTGCGCTACAGCAGTGAAGCTCAACATCCCTTTTCTCCATTCCCGGGTAATTGTCACGGAACTCTCCGATCCACTCGCCTTTAACCGCTACCCGCGCTTTGCGCCCGCTGTGATGCCGGATTTCAAACGGGTTTTCACAATAGGCCTTGGCACGGTCATACTTTAGGACAATATTAGACCAGCCGCCGCTGCCCACATTTGTGCCCCTGCCGCCGTTAGGGATACCCAGCAGATTGGACTCACACTGGATCAGGCCCACAGGAAAACCGTGCACAGAAAATATGTCCAGAGACTTGAGAGCCATGGTATCGTAACGGCAAAGCATATTCTGGTAGCGGAGCAGGTCTGATAAATTTGTGGCCAGCGCATTGCGAATTCTAACATCGGAATAACCGGCAATGGCCCGGCAGCTTAACTCCAACCCCAGCAATTGACGATCATTGAACATCTCACGGTATCGCCTGTATCCCCATCGATGAAGGCGGTCAGTTTCGTCACCGGGTGGAATCTCATCATCAGGTACAAATTTTGGCAATATACTTTTCCAGGCTTCTGAAGCTTTTTCATATTTTAAAAAATCTTCCCGATCCGGTTTTTTGAAGAATCTGCCTTGATGGCTGGATTTACAAACAGGGCAGTGATACTCAATGGCCAGCATGCGGTGTTGTGGCGGACCGTTTAAAGCAGCGGGATAATTATTTCTCTTACCGCACCAAGGACAATCACACCGATTCCGACCAGCAGGCCCATTCAGTTTCAGGGCTATACCACAGGCATTACAAATTCCCGGACTCTTACGGTCTTCCACTTCATTAAATTCACCACATTTAGAACAAATGATCACGTTTTTAGGATGGCGCCGGTTTAATGCCAACAAATACCCGGGAAATAAATCGAAAACCTGCCCGCATTCATCGCACTTCTGGGTTTTAACCCAGATGAAATATTTGACGTGGGCATGGGGAGAACCACAATTCAGGCAGGTGGTTTTATAAAAGGAGCCGACTTGCCGGGCCAAAGAGTCTTGCAAGTCAGCCGCCGCTTCTCGATAGGCTTCCAGGTCAAGGTGTTCAATCTCCTGGCGTACAATCCAATAAGCCATTGGATTAATGTCGCAGCCAATGATATTGCAGCCAAGACGATTGGCCTCAATAAGCGGGGTTCCACCGCCCATAAAGGGATCGGCAATATTTAGTCCTTTCAGATTATGGGCTTTATAAAAATTATCTTTTAAGCTGCCTTCCACAAACTCAGACAACAAAAGCCCCCGGAATAAAGTACCGGGGCGCCTGGCAAACCATTTATGCACAGCAATAACCGGACGGTAATTTTGCTGGATCTGTTTTTCATGAAGAGCCAAATCGGAAATAAACGGGACATCAAAATTTTTCTCAATCATTTTATACTCCTCCGAGAAAGTCCTGGAAAGAATATTTACCAGTAAAATATTTCGTTACCTTTCACCGGCTTTCCTGCACAAGATTTCTGTGTTTGTGTAACCGCATCGTATTGGAATGCCAACCGCTGTCAGCGATACTCTATATCATCTGCCTTAATTAAAATAGCGTGCCCGCACTTATTATGTACTCAACCTTCTCACATAAAAAACAGTCCCAAAGCCTTGATATCACTGAACAAAATCAAAATAAACCAGCAGAAAAACAACAAAAG
>CAYMJG010000107.1:0-4423 GCA_964390855.1 uncultured Eubacteriales bacterium
ACGGGACAGGGGGACAGGTCCCTTGTCCCTGCTGCCCGGCGCGCCTGCCGCCTGATATATCAAAAGAGCCTTGTGAATTCAGGCTTTCTTTTATTGATAATAGGCAAACGAGCCGTTTATTAAAGCCAAGGTATGTCCCTATTCCCAATGCGAGAAAAGGTTGTCAGGTTATTGATCAATTGGCAGCGCCGTTTTATCCTTCTCCCTGCTCAAACGGTCAACCGTCTTCAGTACTTCCGGTATTCTATAATTACCTTGCAGATTACTGATTAGTTTTGCGGATAATTCCAAGTCAATGCCAATGCTGCTGACATACAGCGGCCTGTTGCCGCTGCCGCGGTAAACCTCAATTAAATCCACGCAGCCTGTAAAAAATGTCTTGGCCACCCCAATAACGGGTATTTTTTTATCCAGAGCTTCGAACAAGTATCCGCCGAGCCCTTTTCGCCCGGACCCTAAAACAACGTAGCCGTCGATAATGATCAGGTTAATTTCTTCTTCGATTAGGGCGAAAACCTGCAGCAAGCAGGGCAGTTCCCGTTTGTAAAATTCTCCCGGCACATAGGCATGAACCTGTTTTATCAGCGCGCAGTAGCTGGAAATAACCTTTTCACAAGGCGCTGTTTGGAAAACGATGCTGCAGGCCCGGGCGTAACCCGGGTGGTAATAAACGTCAAAGCAGGCGATTCTGCCACTATCCACCTCTGTCCCCCTTACCCATACCCGTACGGCACGGGCGGT
This sequence comes from uncultured Eubacteriales bacterium, assembly GCA_964390855.1. Taxonomy (GTDB): domain Bacteria; phylum Bacillota; class Desulfotomaculia; order Desulfotomaculales; family Pelotomaculaceae; genus Syntrophopropionicum. The sequence goes on from CAYMJG010000107.1 coordinate 742, forward strand.
TTTTCCTTTCCATTGTTCCCCCCGGTTTTTTTAAATATGCTAGTTGCCGCAAAGAAGGGAACGAGAAATGGGACAAGGCGATCGGGGCTTGTCCCCGTGTCCCCAGGAAAGGGATAAGGACCTGTCCCTCTGATCAAGGGCTATAGAGGAATTTACATTTTTATGGTATTATTGCAGTATAAAAAACGGGAATTGAGAAAATCAAATTGAAAGGAGATAGGTTTATGATAATCAAAAATTTATTGGAGATTGTGGAAATTGCATTCGAAAGGGAGGGGATTGTAAAAATATAGAACAGTACCCTCCAAGATCAGCATAATATCAATTTTGGAGGATTAAATAATGTCTTTAGATTTAAAAAAAATTGGACTGGCCGGCCATTTTATAGATCAATCGGCGACGTATGAAGGCTTGTTTATAGCACGTGTTTCCGAGCAGCACCGTGAACAATACAAGGTGATCACAGAATACGGTGAGTTGAGCGCCGTTGTTTCAGGAAAAGTTGCCTATCATGCGGATGGCAAAGCCGGGTTTCCGGCGGTTGGTGATTGGGTGATGGTTGACAGAACGGACGCTAATAGCGGCCATGCCGTCATACAACATATACTAAGCCGTAAAAGCAGATTAACCCGCAAAGCGGCAGGCACGGCAAACGAGGAGCAGATTATTGCTGCGAATATCGATATCATCTTTATTTGTATGTCTCTCAATGCCGACTTCAATCTCAGGCGATTGGAAAGGTATCTGATAATTGCATGGGATAGCCTGGCAACTCCTGTCGTTGTTCTGACCAAATCAGATTTATGTAAGGATATATTGCCAAAATTGGACAAGGTGGCATCTGCGGCTATGGGTGTGGATGTGGTTGTTTGCTCCGCTGAAAACTACGACGGCCTGGATATGATTCAGAGGTATATCCAGCCTGGCAAAACCATTGCTTTTATTGGCTCGTCGGGCGTTGGCAAGTCAACGCTGATCAATCGGCTGATGGGGCAAGATATTCTTGCCACAAAACAAATTCGCGAGGATGACGATAGGGGCAGACATGCTACCACCCATCGTCAATTGCTTCTGCTTCCAAAGGGCGGTATCGCGATTGATACCCCCGGTATGCGCGAGTTGCAGATTTTCACAGGTAACCTTTCGGCAACCTTCGAGGATATAGGAGAACTTGCCCTGGAATGTAAATATAAGAACTGTTCTCATGGCAACGAACCCGGTTGCGCCGTCAGACAGGCAGTCAAGGAAGGAATACTTCCGGAAAAACGCCTTGCAAGCTACCTGAAACTGCAACGCGAGATGACCTATGATGGGCTGAATGCCCGCCAGCGAGAGAATGAAAAAATTAACCGCATGTTCGGGAGCAAGGCAGAAATGAAGCAAATGTTTAAGCAAATAAAAGGGAAAAAAAAGTGATAAGGGGACAAGGGGACAAGGGGGCAGGCCTCTTGTCCCCTTTTTGGTATAGGGAAAGGAGCGCCTCTCCGCCCCGGCCTAAAAATTTCATAATCTAAAAATGTTGACATATTCCTAGTAGTTCAATATGATATAAGCATACAAATCTGATAGGTTTGGTGTACTAAATATCAGGGATTGGAAGAGCGGGTTTAAGGGCAACCATATCATCAGCAACGCCGGCAATGCCTGGCCCGCCCCTAGATGAAAAAAACTGCTTTGGATTGATCCGGATCACTGATAAAGCTTTAATAATATTTTAAAAGGAGACTGTGGGAGATGTATTCGGAAAAGGTCATGGATCATTTTACAAATCCACGTAATGTTGGTGAAATACCTGACGCCGATGGGGTAGGACAGGTCGGCAACCCCGCTTGCGGTGATATCATGAAAATGTATATAAAGGTACAGGATAATATTATAAAAGACATAAGGTTTAAAACCTTTGGTTGCTGCGCAGCCATAGCCACCAGCAGTATGGTAACAGAAATGGCCAAGGGTAAAACCCTTGAGGAGGCTTTAAAGCTCAGCAACAGGCAAGTAGCGGAAGCCTTGGACGGCCTTCCCCCCATAAAAATGCATTGCTCCAACCTGGCCGCTGACGCCCTCCAGGCGGCTATTAACAATTTTCGAAATGGATAGGGGGAACCGCAAGCGAATATCATTCCCGGCACATATATATACAGATGGAATCTGCGGGCTTTCAAAGGATGACCACATTGCAGCCGTTTAAAGGGCGAATGAAACCCCAATGATTCCAACAAAACAACAGGGTCCAGAAATGGGCCCTGTTGTTTTGCCGGGGCCGGGATACTATACTATCATGGGGAGTATAAGCGGAGGGAGGCTTTTTATGGCCTATCGCAGCAAAGCGCTGCTGGTGGTGGCATTAACTATTTTTGTAGACGCCTTGATATTTGGCATTATTGTTCCTGTAATGCCCATATACACTGAAAGTTTGGGTTTTTCCAATTTTCATTTGGGTGTGCTGTTTTCCGTATATTCTGCAGCGCTGTTATTTTTGTCTATTCCCATTGGCATTGTTTCTGAACGTTATGGCAAAAAAAGGGTGATGGTGGCGGGTACGTTGGGTTTGGCGATTACCACCATCAGCTTTGCCTTTTCTGCATCCTTTACCGCTTTGCTGACCACCCGTTTATTGCAGGGAGCCGCCGCCGCGGCAACCTGGGTGGTGGGTCCGGCCCTGGTGGCGGATATGTTTACGCCCAAGGAGCGGGGCGGAAAGATGGGCCTGGTGATGGCCGGCAATAGCTTCGGATTTCTAATTGGCCCGGCGGCGGGCGGTTTTTTGTACGACTGGGGCGGCTATAGGGCGCCCTTTTTCACTGCTGCCATTATAGTGACATTGATATTGGCGGCGGTGGCGGTGATCATCAAGGAACCGGCCCGGAGCGGCCAACAACAGGAAAAGACCAGACTGCCCGCATTACTGCGCAATAAAATTCTACTGGTCAGCGGTGGCGTGATATTGGTGGCGTCCATTGGCTTTGGCTTTATTGATCCGCTGCTGCCCGGCTATTTTCACGAAAAATTTGCCGCCACCCCCGCTATCATCGGCGTCATGTTCGGGGCTATCTCCGCCGCCAGCATTATCGCCCAGCCCTTATTCGGGAGTCTATCCGACAAATTTGGGAGAATTCCCTTAATTACATCCGGCATGGTGGCCACTGCCTGTGTATTGCCTCTGCTGACCTTTGCTCCAACCATTAAAATCAGTATGTTGGTGATGGCCGGGATAGGAATTACCTTTGGGCTAATGACTGCCCCCGCCGCCCCACTGCTGGCGGATGCCATCAGCCTGCAAAAGGGGCCTGCCAACTATGGGGCTGGTTTTGGCCTGTATAACACCGCCTTTTCCCTGGGCTATATCATCGGCCCACTGGCCGGCGGCGCTTTTGTGGATATGTTGGGACTGAGAAACCTGTTCTGGCTGTACGGAGTAATTCTATTATGCTACCTGCCGGTATTCCTGTTGGGCGCCAGGAAGCTCAGGCATCCTGCGGTGATTAAGGAAGAACAGTCCCCCTGACAAAAGTTGTACACCCATACCCTAATGGGCGCCCCCGCGTCTGACCCAAGTTAGGAGCCCAGTACGGTAGTTCCGCACGCTGGGATCTGTACAGGGGGTGCCGGGTAACCGGTATCCCTACCGTGACCCTTGTTCCAGTTTTGAGATGGGACAAGGAACCTGTCCCTCTGTCCCTTC
>CAYMJG010000108.1:0-4359 GCA_964390855.1 uncultured Eubacteriales bacterium
CCATGGCGACTTCGTGTAAACTCTGTGCGCTATCAAAAAAAATGGGTGGAGCGAACCCCTGTAATGGCTGGTGCCTTGATCCTATGATTGCGATGTTATCCGAAGTTAGCAAAATCGATAGCAAGCACATAACTGTTGAGAGCACTTTAATGAACGATGATTGCTGCAAGGTATCTATTAATGTCGGGACAAACGGAATGTACAATGGTACCGTCACGCTTGAGGCTAAGGTTTGCCATGGAGCATAGCGTTATTTTTAGGGATCCGGTTGCCAAAGGCGGCAAATATATGCAAGGCTATGATGAACAAATGATGCCGATTTTAGTTGAAGAAATGCAAAAGGATCCTGAACTGGAGGGATTCACTACTAGGAAAGGGATTTTGTAATGAATAAGCAAGCAATTCGTCATATCGGGATCTTTATTTTTATTGTGATCATCAGCGGCTGGCTGGGAGTCGCTGTGGATTCGGTTCTTATTGCTCAGCCCGAAGGCGACTCTCTTGGTATGGGGATATGGCTGGTATTGCCTCTGCTGACTGCATTTATTATCATTTTATTTTCAAAGGCAAGCAGACGGGATCTTGGCTTTAAACCGAATTTTAAAGGCAATATGAAATGGTATTTAGCCTCTGTTTTAATTTTTCCTGTTGTTACGGCAATCGTTTTGCTAGTCGGAGCTGTGACGAATTGGATTGACTTATCCACATTTAACCCCAACTCATTTATCATCGCATTTTGCAGTACTTTGCTCATTAATTTTATTATAGACATCTTTGAGGAAACGGCTTGGCGTGGTTATCTGACTTCCCAACTTCTTAAGCTAAATCTTAAGGATTGGAAGCTATATCTCATCGTTGGCTGTGTGTGGAGCTTGTGGCATATTCCTTATTATCTGGTGTTTTTACCTGAGGCGGATATCAGGGCAGTCATGCCTGTCAGCCGGGCAGTTTATACCGCTGTTGCTTTTACAACATATTTATCCTGGACGGTCATGTTTACTGAGCTTTTTAGGGTAACCAATTCGGTATGGCCATGTGTTGTTTTACATACGGTAGAGGATTCGCTCATAAACCTTTTACAACTGTCAGGGTATATCAGCATCACAGCTGGTAGGGAACTTCTTATTTCGCCAATCAACGGCGTCATTACTTCAATTCTATACATAGCCGTTGGAATCGGCATAAGAGTTTATAGAAAACGCGCAAACAATACTGTGTCTGAGAAGAAAGTGTTTCACATGAATAACTGACTGATTTGCCGGCATTTATTAACCAACTGAGCGCTGTAGTAATATAAAATGATTCATCAGAGAAACGGGGAGTTAAATACTGAATAAGCAAGAACAATCAGTATCGCTTGGTAAGATCATAATTGCAGTGACGGCGCTGTCATTCCTTGCAACAATACTTATTTATTCAAGCCTGCCGGACGTGATCCCATATCACTGGGGAATCGGCGGCAGCGCACACGCTCAAGCAGATCATGCGTGAACAGTGTGATAAAGGAGCATCGATATTCTTTTCTACGCATGTACTCGACGTGGCGGAAAAGTTGTGCAACAAAATCGCGATCATACGCGATGGTAAGCTCGTCATATCCGGAACGATGGAAGAGGTCAAAGGCGATCGTTCTTTAGAAGAAGGGTTTATGAAATTGATCAAGCAATGAAACAACTATGGATTTTATTGCGAGTGAACGCGTACCGCGTTTTTGGCGTCAACAAGCTGCGCTATGAAATTATATTAAGGGAGAGATAGTCCAGTTCAGGAGATAACCTGTTACATACGCTTCAGTTTTTACCAGGGCTTATATCCCAGTTTATTCAGGCGTTCCTGTTCCCGCATAACGTACCACTGAGCATCGTGCTCTGCAAAAGATATTTCAGGTCTTCCTGCCGTAAAATTCATAACGACAATGCCCATATGTCCCTCTTCTGAATTATAAAAAGGATAATAGGTGAAAATATCATAATGATTCATTCCTACGCCTGTTTTAGAGTAGAAAAACACCATGGAATCCACACCTTTGATGTTTCGTATCTCTATACCGTGCGCAGGATCATTGCCCAGGCGTTCAGTCTCGGCATACCCATCCCTGCCGGTTATCCAGGGGCCATCGTACTGGTAAATCGTACTCCCCGTTAAGCTTTCCGGTTCGCGGCTGAGAACCGCATAAGATCCCGATGCGCCGACCCGCAAGTAGCCTACATCTAATACAGGTCTATCTGTTACACGATCCAGGCGTCCATTCTGAACCGTAAATAATCCCGCCTCGCCATAAATACCTGCTCCCCCGTCATCGTTAGGTTCCCCCCAATGTTGAAGAATAAGCGAACGGACATCTACATAAAAATCCCCTTCCATATCCGTTTTTGGCAAAGCAATGCGATAGGTATCGGTTGTAGACCAGTCATCAAGCCGCGCACCCGCAATAATACCCTGGCCATTTTCCCCGCTGCACAACACGGCAAGACCGTTTTCTACACCAATAAACCTGACGCCTGCCCCTAACTTATGGGCTGCAAATCGATCCTGCGTAAATACATAAACAATATCATCAATCACTACTATAAATTTGTCGCCGCTTTGTATGTACGGTTCATAATACTGTTTACCTCTTATCTTAAATTCTTTCCCTTCCGCAATTTTTTCGTTTTTCATATTATCTACAAGCATAAGGCTTACGCCATCACTGTGCCACACCCCTAAAAGATCCCTGCCGTTTAATGTGGTAAAATGCGCAATTTTCCAGGGATCAGGTACCTCGCCTCGCGGCCATTCGGCAACCAGGGTTTCCTGCAAGGTCAAACAATCCATACGATAAAGTAATGTTTTGTCTGCCTGGGATTTCCATGCGTAGAAATATTCTTTTTCAATTGCGGGATATGAGGTATCACCGTTAATGCCGGTAAGGGTGCTTTTGGCAAAAGGCGCACCCTCAAGGCTGGCTGACAAACCGCCACCATCAGTAGGCATATAGGTAACAGGATATATATTGATTCCTGCTTCCACAAATTGTTCTGCCGTGAATACTGATTTTTTTATCAAAAACTGGGCCACGGTCATATGGCTTTCAGTATTTTCAATGTAAATGCATCTCATAAAGCGGGCCAGCATGCTTACGGCATCAGCCCGAAAAAAATCTGTCCCATCCGGATCTTGATTTATGCGGTCTATGTACTGCTGTTCTTCCTCCGTGCCGATTCCTGCACTGACAAACTCATCTGACCCTATGGAAATGCGGCTTAGAAAAGCAGCAAACTGCCAGTATGTTACATTTTGTGAACTTCCAAAAAGCGTATTGCCGATTCCGAAGGTAATTTTGTTTTTGTAAAGCCAGCCAACATATGGATCCGCCCACCCGGGAACATCTTTAAACGGATGCTTGTTATTCTGGGCCAACGCATTTTTCTCCTCGCCCATAAACCGTACAACCAGCGTTGCGGCTTCTGCACGGGTAAGGCGCCTCTGTAATTCAAATCCATCATCAGTGCCTACAAACAGTCCTAATGCCTTTAGCATGTCCGCCTGATCCCCGGCAACATTGTTGATTCCATACGTTACAATTTTTGAACTGGAAGCATTCATATTTCCTGGTACCAGGGCATGTGCTGATGTAGCTGCAGCCAGACAGCAGGTCATAATCAATAATACGACGAGTTTTCTCACTATATATCACCTCTGGGGGTTCAAACCAACATCAAAAATCATCATGGAAAACACAGTTTTAACTGTATATATCCTTGCATGAAGTTGCTACAAACCGCACCATCACTATATCACAGTACGGCAATAAATACCATAAACCTGATGGCATCGGAACCTACAGGTGCTTGTTTTTTGGTTTACTTTTCCCCGGGGCGAGCCCCGTAAGTAAACCATGAGGCCCCTTTTCCGGCTTTTTGGTTTACCTTTCCTTGATGTTGAGTTCAAAATCCGGCATGCTGCCCCTACCCATGATATAAACCAGGCCTTCCCAATGGTCCTCATCTTCCTTATGGCCGGACGACTTTAAAAATACAAAAGGTAAAACGGAGAGTCCCCTGGACCCCCCGTCGATCAAAAAGCAAATCCCCCCGGAGTAAACCTGTGGGGGATTTTGGTAACAATGATCAAATTGTCAGAATTGTTTTGGGGTACGACCCTGTAACGTTTTCTCTTGATCGGGGTATGCCTTTCGGACTAGTTGTTTTTTCTGCCGCGTTTTTGCTGGTAGGCATGAAAGCTCATTTTTTTACGCGTTTCACGGTAAAAGGCGGGTTGGTTAATATCATCGATATTTTTGCCCAGTTCCCTGACTTCCTCAGCCAGTTCGGGATCGTCATATTCCTGTACCAACCTGCTCATGTTTTTCAGTTG
>CAYMJG010000109.1:0-4207 GCA_964390855.1 uncultured Eubacteriales bacterium
ACAGGGTACTGATCCCGGCCAGCCTTTCCCTGGGCGCGTGTTTTATGCTCCTGGTTGATAACATGGGCAGGGTGATCACCGGTTCGGAAATTCCCCTGGGCATTCTGACAGCTATAGTGGGCGGGCCTTTCTTTGTCTACCTGCTGAAAAAAACAAAGGGGGGCGGTTGGTAGCATGCCGTTAGTAGAACTTAGAGGCGCCTCCTTCGGTTACAGCCGGCAGGACATATTTCAGGATATAGATTTTAAGATAGAAAAAGGCGAAATATTTTGTATTATCGGCCCCAACGGTTGCGGTAAAACAACCCTTTTGGACTCAATCCTGGGGATTTTGAAACTGAGACGCGGCGATGTCCTGATTAACGGCGGCAGCATTCAAAAGATGAGGCCCCACGAAATCGCCAGGCAGATTGCCTACATCCCTCAGGCGCACAACAAGACCTTCCCCTATACCGTACTGGATGTGGTGCTGATGGGCCGGGCAGCTTACACCGGGATTTTTTCTACACCGGCGGATGAAGACGTGGTTATTGCGGAGGAGGCCCTGGCGCTGGTCGGTTTAACCAGGTTGAAGGACCGGCCTTACACCCAGCTCAGCGGCGGGGAGGGCCAGTTGGTGATGATCGCCAGGGCGCTGGCACAAAAAACACCGCTGATGGTTATGGATGAGCCCACTGCCCACCTGGACTTCAAGCACGAGCTTACTGTGTTGGAAACAATTGTGCAACTGATTAATGACACTGATCTATCGGTTATAATGGCTACCCATTTTCCCAACCATGCCTTTTATTTTGAGAACAACAACGTTAAAACATCCGTTGCTTTGATGGACCGGCAGACATTTTCCCGGGTAGGGTGCCCGTCTGATGTTATCTCCGAGGAGAATTTAATGACATTGTACAATATCAACGCTCGTGTAGTGGCATGCCGGATCGGTAGCGGCACGCAGTTGAAACAGATTATTCCGGTAAGTACCAGATCCTGATTTGCAACAGTTACCGGCTAAAACCTTTTCAGAAAGGAGATATGGCGTTTCCCTTTTTTGTTAAAAAACTGGGTTTTGCGCCGTCTAAAACATCCATGATTACAAATAAAAGAGCGTTTGCTATGATATTGACGGCCTGCCTGCTGGCGCTGTTGCCGGCGGCGGGCTGTACACAAGGCAGCCGGCCGGATGATGACAGCGGAACAGCCAAAGGAGTCGCGCCGGGCTCCGTTACGGTGGTGGACTTTCTTGGGCGGCAGGTGGCAGTCCCGGATCGGGTTGAAAGGATCGGCTGCCTGTACGCTTTTTCCGGCCATGTGGTGACCATGCTGGGCAGAGGCAACGACATTGTTGCCGTTGTTGAGGGACTGAAGAGGGATGCGCTGATGCGGGAACTGTGCCCGCGCATTGACGACGCCCTGGTGCCCGCCTCCGGCGGTGCCGTCAACGTGGAAGAACTGCTCAACGCCAGGCCCGACCTGGTCTTCATCAGGTCGGAAACAGCGGCCAATGAAGGTGAAGCGGCGAAGCTGCAGAAAACAGGTATCCCTTACCTGGTTGTTGATTACCGGAATATGAAGGAACAGATGGATATTGTGGAAATGATCGGCCAGGCCGTAGGAAAGAAAGAAAAAGCCCGGCAATATAATGAATACTACCAGCGCTGTATTGACCGGGTGCAGGAAAGGGTAAAGGACATCCCTCCGGATAAAAGGGTCAGGGTTTACCACTCGATCAATGAAGCTACCAGGACCGACGCCAGGGATACCCTGCCGGCGGACTGGACCCAGGCTGCCGGGGTAATCAATGTTTCCGTCAATGAACAACTGAGGTTTTTAGAAGACAAGTATTTTGCGGGGCTGGAGCAAATATTGTTATGGGACCCGGAGGTTATTTTAGTCAACGAGGTGGGTGTGGTCGATTATATTATGACCAACCCGCAATGGTCGGCCTTAAGCGCGGTCAAGAACAACAAGGTGTACCAGATGCCTGTGGGGATATCCCGCTGGGGACACCCCGGCTCCCTGGAGACGCCGCTGGCGATCTTGTGGACTGCCAAAACCCTTTATCCCGACCTGTTCACTGATATAGACCTGGTGGCTGAAACCAAATATTTTTACGGGGAAATATTCAACTACCCCTTAACCGGCCAGATGGTTGACCGGGTCCTAAAGGGCCAGGGCATGAGAGCGCCAAAAGGCAAGGCAGACTAGGGTGATGTGCTAGAACTACTTAGGGGGTTATTACACATGCGAGTGCTCGTGTGCATTGATGATACTGACAACCTGGAAAGCATCGGCACGGGTAAACTGGCCTATCAAATAATCGGCGGCATTGAGGAGCGCGGGTGGGGCCGCTGTGACGTGATCAGCCGCCACCAGCTGTATGTCCATGATCAGATCCCATATACCTCGCATAACAGTTCTATGTGTTTCGGGGTTAACCTGGATGGGGCGCACCTTGAGCATTTAATCAATTACGCCGCTGATTTTTTAACCCATAAAAGCGCGGCGGGTTCAGACCCGGGCCTGTGCGTGGTTATACCGGAGCGGCTAAAAGAGCCCGGGCGGCTGATTGAATTTGGCTGCAAAGCGAAAGGCGCTGTTTTGACCAAGGGAGAAGCCTATCAGTTGGCCGCTGAGCTGGGCTTGCACCTGTCCGAGCACGGCGGTAGCGGCGGCGGTGTAATCGGCGCCCTGGCCGGCGCGGGCTTGCGCCTGGGCGGCAACGACGGCCGCCTGCGGGGCAGGCTTAAAATCGGCAATGTCAATGACGAGGTTTCTGTCGCTGCAGTAAAATTGCAGTCCATTGTGGACATTGTACAAAGCCTTGACGGCTATATACTGCCTGACCATGACCTGGTCAGGGTGGGTGAGAAGGTCAAGGCGGTATTAATGGACGGCAAGGTGGTCATGCCGGTGTATCCCACCGAAGACGCCAACGGCCGTGCCTGCTGGCAGACCTGCACCAAGGAGCAGCTAAGAAAGTTCTAGCAAAACAAAAGACATGGGACACAAAATCCCGGGTGCGGCTTCGGCCGCACACGTAAATAAGCACAGGAAGGTAACAAAGATAGTTTTTCAATATAAACGGCTAGATCAAGCCTTTCATGACGAGGGGCTTGATTTTTTTGCAAGCGGGTTATTGATTTGGACCCGTACCGGGATGAAGGGCGAGGCAGGAATTGCAAGCCGTGTTATTGAAATAGAATAATGATTTGCGAAATATGTTGAAATGCGCAATGCAAATTTGTCCCCTGTCGCGGGTTAGGGGGAATCTAGATTATAAATCAAACAGTAGCGGGAGCTGCAGCACCGGCGCAAAAAACGCGCAACCGCTTTGACCGTTACGAGATCGCCGGCGCTTTTGGCGATCTGGGTACCTTTATCCCTTTTGTCGTCGGCTATATTATAGTAACCGGAATGGACCCGCTGGGTATACTTTTTGCCTTCGGCGTGATGCTCGTCTGCGCCGGGTCATATTATAAAACGCCCGTTCCAATCCAACCGATGAAAGCCATCGGCAGCGCCGCCATTACCCAGATGTCCGCCGTTACACCCGGTATGATCTGGGGAGCGGGTATTTTTACCGGTATATTCTGGCTGGTCATGGGGCTTACCGGGTTGCTGGAAACCGTCGCCAGGCTCATTTCCAAACCCGTGATCAGGGGCATTGTTTTAGGCCTGGGACTGTCATTTATCGTGCAGGGAATCCGGATGATGCAGTCCGGCATAATTGTGGCGCTGATCGCCCTGGCTCTGACATTTGCCCTCCTGAGAAGTAAGCGCATTCCGGCCATGTTTATACTGATCATTGTCGGGGTGGCCTCGGCGCTGATCCAAGACCCGGGGCTATATCAGGAACTATCCGCCATCCATTTTGATTTTCAGTTGCCTCACTTTATGCCGGGCCGGGTATCATGGCACGACTTCATCATGGGCGCGCTGATCCTGGGCATCCCCCAGGCGCCGTTAACCTTCGGCAACGCAGTAATGGCCGTTACCGCGGAAAACAACAGGCTGTTCCCGGAACGCCCGGTTACTGAAAAGAAAATAGCTGTTTCCATGGGGATTATGAACATTTTTTCCCCCTTGTTTGGCGGCATCCCCATGTGTCACGGCGCCGGCGGCATGGCCGGACATGTCCGTTTCGGCGCCCACACCGGCGGCGGCACTATAATACTGGGGATAATCCTTTTAGTTACCGCGCTTTGCTTCAGCAG
>CAYMJG010000110.1:0-4093 GCA_964390855.1 uncultured Eubacteriales bacterium
AAAGCGTCCTCTATGGATCCGATTGAGGCGCTCCGCTTTGAGAAATAAAACCCATCGTTCAATGGAAATTGTGAAATAGATGAAGGAATCTAATAACTTTTATGTTTCTATTACTTTCAAATAGCGACTCTTGTCGCAAGCAGGCCTGCCCAATGACTTCAGTTTTTCCCATAGCGTTAAGAACAGCTTCAGCATAGGAGGCTCTTTCCGGAATAACCAGATCCATAAATTCCACCAAATCTAAACCTATTAATATTAACGTTGTTTTAGGACAAAGATGAATTAGGGCTTTACCAGCCGTGATCTCCCTGGCTTTTTGCAAAAACGGAACAGTGAAAAGGCGGGCGGTCTTTTCCGTATATTTAGGGCCCAGGATATTCAGACTGCCGGCCGGATCGGCATAGGAAATGATATCTACCCCTGCGGCGCAGGCAGCTTTAAAATAGTTTAGCAAACTATCACTGATGAAAGAAAAAGAATTCTCCGTCAACAGGGGGGCTTTGCGCCAGGCTTTGAAAAACAACGATAAATCCATTAAGGAACTGATGATGGTGTACGGTCCGCAGATTTCCAGAGCAACCTTTTCGCCGCGTTCTTTTAAAAGGGTACAGGCCAGGAGCGCCTGATGAATACGCCCTTTACTAAAATCCATAGCCGGAGCCTGCAATAAATCTTCGACCGAGGTAAAAGCATATTCTTTAGGCCTTGGGCCGATGAGACCGTTACCAAGATTTATTTTGCCACCCAAAGCTTCCGCTTCTATGGTATGACAAAAAGGCAGCATACAAAAGGGAAGGTTCTTCTCTTCCTTTACCGCTAAAGCCAGAGTGGCCAAGGACATATGATCATTATAGCTTTCAGGAAAAGATAAGCCGGTTTTATCAATAATTTCTGCCGAAAAACCTGCGGCATCTTGAGGTTTACAGGGAAAATCAACCAACTTGTTCAAACTATCAGCTCCTTGAGGACTCTATTAAAACTGCATGCATTTGATAAACAATTCCTCATAACCTTCTAATAAAGACAGTTCAATATACTGTATGCTTTCAGCTAAATTCTCAATTACCGCACGCTCCGGCTGGGCCAGCAAACAAACCAGGGCACCTGACTTAGAGGTATTTCCCGCGTAGCTGATGATCCGCCCCCACTCAGAGGGCAGCACACCCGCATCAATAATACTTTCAACTTTGAGATGGGCGCCAAATTGTCCCGCTACAATTACTCTGGCTAGTTCGCCGACTTTCATACCCACCGCATCCAGCAAAGCATAGACTCCGGATAAAATCGCCCCCCTGGCTAATTGGACCTGCCGTATATCCTGCTGGGTTAAAAATATATGGCGCCGGGCGTCAATAATAAAGCGTTTTTTCCCTGCTGCCGTTTCTACCAGGGCGTGAGGCTGCAGGCGCCCGTTTTTGTTAATAATACCCGCCCGGCGCATTTCAGCGATGGCGCTGAGCAAACCGCTGCCGCAAATACCGGTGGCCGCTACGCCCCCAATGGTCTCATATTTAATCGCATCCCCACTAATAATTACGTCTTCTATAGCTCCCGGCGCCGCCCGTACGCCGCAGCTGACATTCATGCCCTCAAGGGCCGGTCCGGCGGCACAGGAGCAGGCACAAAAGTGTTTCCCATCAGCTAAAACAATTTCTCCATTGGTCCCGATATCAATAAAAAGCGTCTTTTCCCCCGGGCTTTCCAAACCGCAAGCTAATATTCCACCGGTAATATCTCCCCCCACAAAGGATGACACCGCAGGCAGGCAGTAAACATTACACCCTGCGGCTATCGGCAAGCCCAGGTGAAGGCCCTGTAAGGATAAAGGGCCTTGAAATGCCGGCAGATAAGGGGTCTTGCCCATAGCGGCAGGGTTTATCCCCGCCAGCAGATGGATCATAGTGGTATTACCGGCCACACATACATCGTAAACATTATCTGCAGTCAGATTATGCCGCCGGCATAATTCCTTGATTAAGCCGCTCAAATCATGAATGATCGTTTTATGCAATACTTCCGTACCACGATCATTGCTGCCAGCATAATGAATACGGCTGATCACATCCTGGCCGAAAGCTTTTTGTCCATTCAAGCAAGCCAGTGACTCTATTTCTTTACCCCGACTCAAGTCAACCAGGGCAGCGATCACTGTAGTAGTGCCGATATCAATGGCTACTCCGTAACAGTCCTTTATGCCGCAGGCAGCGCTTGCCGATGTATTATCACCACCAGCGGGCAACTGTATCTGCCTATCCGCCTTTAAAAGCGCTGCCGGAGCATGGATAAATTCCTTAATATAGCCCCGACTGATAATATTGCTCATTTCCCTTTGCTGCGGTAATTCTACACTTATATCCGATACTGCTTTATAACCGCACGCCAAACGCCAGCCGGCAGCTATTTGTGCGGGAGTAAAAAAAGCCTGGTTCTCATTGGCGGAAACATCGTCAGCAGAAGTTGTGTCCCGGCTCTGGATACGCACTTTGCATTTGCCACATAAACCGGTTCCGCCGCAAGGCGCATCCATTAACCCCTCATGGGACAGAATCTCATATAAACTGTGACCCGGCTCACATTCTATGATCTTATTGCCGTTGTGCAGATGTATTTTAACTGTCACAAGCATTCACATCCCCGGCTGCTTCTACCATAGCTTGTATATTTTCTAACGGTGTTATTGTAGGCAAGCCACAGGCAGGGGCAATAATATCCACACCCCTGCGATAACAAGAGCGGACTAATTGCGCAATCCTTTCCGGTGAGCCGGTTCCCAGAACGTGGGTATTAATATTGCCCATAATAACTTTTTCCGGCAAGGCCGCCTTCACATCATCTATTAGAACCAATGAATCAAAGCTGAAAACATCACCATGCAACTCGGGTAAAATTTTATAAACACTCTTTAAAGCACCGCAGATATGAACGATTTTTACGGGAACATCCAGGGCGTCCATAACTGCATTAATATACCTTACAGAATAATCTCTGAATCTTTGCGGGCCTAATATTTCACCTGTACCGCTAGGCTCGGAAATACAAATAGCATCTGCTCCGGCCTCTATTTGAGCCTGGCCAAATGCAATCAAATTTTCCACGATGTAATCCATTAGCTTTTTTGCCGCTAATGGCTTTTTTCGGTATTCTTTCAGCAAAATTGACATATCAACTAAGATCCCGGCTATACTAACAGGGCCTGTCAGATTACCGATGACCGGCACATCCGTGTTTTTCGCTTTAAGAATTTTTATGGTTTCCAGAACCACCTTCACCCTGCCGGAATTTATATTCAAGGGCTTTAATAAAGGCCATTGGGCAGAAGATGCTAAAGGTGATTCAACAACATGAGGTTCACAAAGCAAATCCCCCAGGTCCACCTTAGCGCCCATAGACTCAGCCTCTACGGTCATACAGAAGGGAACCCCGTAATTTTCAAAACCTCCCGCTTCATTTAGCGCGGCGGCCAGACCGGCCATTTTCTCCGGGTCAACATGAGCTTCGGGCCAGAGACAGTTTGATTTGACCATAATCTCCCGAAACATCATATTCATCATCCCGCCCGGACAAATACAAGGTGGTTTATCGACTTGTTGTTTTTTAGCCGCGGCAAGAAGCCTTTCCTTAGGCGTGAACGCATGCATGATCTAAGCACCCACGTTGGCCGTTTTTTCGCTCATGAGCCGCTCAACCAATTTAACGGCGGCAACCGCATTGGAAGCATAACCGTCGGAACCAATTTTTTTGGCAAAGGCAGGGGAAATAGGCGCGCCTCCGACAATAACCTTTACTCGATCCCGGATGCCCTCGGCTTCCAGCATGTCGATAACCTGACCTAAGCCCGGCATGGTAGTGGACATTAAGGTCGACATGGCAATAACATCTGCTTTGATTTCCTTGGCTTTATTAATAAAGCTTGGCAGGGGAACATCCCGGCCCAAATCATGCATTTCATAACCGGCGGCCTCCAGCATGATTCTTACCAAGTTTTTGCCTATATCATGAGTATCGCCTTCTACAACACCAATAACAATTTTGTGTCTTTTTTGGCTATCGCTTTTTTCCAGGTGGGGACGTAAAACATCCAGGCCGTTATACA
>CAYMJG010000111.1:0-4076 GCA_964390855.1 uncultured Eubacteriales bacterium
TAGTCTAAATAAATTCTTCAGGGGGGCCTAATGTTTAGGCCCCCCTCTCTTGATTCGGGGACACATCTCAACACCAAAGGCCCGCAATAGAGGTGTGTCCCCGTATCGCTGTCCGGCGCCATGCAACGGTAGATCCCTCAAGAAATGCTGGACCACATGTCCCATAGCAGTTGCACTGGGGGATAAAACTTGAAGCGGAACCATGGGATCAAGTCCTGTTTGTAAAAAAAACCTGGCCAAAATACGTGTAATAAATTCTAAAATAAAAAGGAATTCACGTTTTTAAGGCGAATTACAGATAATATTTCAATATATATAACTCCGAACCAGGATACCTGGACTATACTTGATAGGTTTCCTGGTCTGTAGGGTATATCCGGAAACAGGTATGCCTCCCATTGCGGAAAGGAGAACACTGTCTTTACTGAAACGCTGCCGGGCAAGGCAGGCACAGATGTGTTGCTTACTGCCAAGCGATTAACTGCGGCAGCCTGTAAAACTTTGTCTACTCTTTGTGGTGGGGCAAGGTTTTATTTATTTTAGCGGAACAAATTTTCAAAATATTTTATTAAAAACTCCGAGCCGGGTTACCTGAATTGTATTTGATAGGTTTCCCGGTCAGCAGGGTATATCCGGAAACAGATATGCCTCCCATTGTGGAAAGGAGAAACATAGTTTATTGGAGCTAATGGTACTATTTGCCTGCACGGGGAATCCCCCCGGTAATTATACCAATTTCTCTATATAACTTTGTCCTTCCACGGTGTTGGGCAAAATTTTTTTACCTTAGCAACACTAAGGAAAAGGGGTGGGATAACTGAAATATTCTTATTATCAAATTTAGAGTATAGAGGGGGGTACAAAAATTAATATGAATAAAGGTATTAGCCGCCGTAATTTTTTAAAATTCTTGGGAGCGGGAGCAGCCGGGGCGACTTTAATTGAAGGGGTCAGCGCAACACCTGCTTCAGCTAAAGATTTGCCCAGTTTTGATTTGGGTCCTTTTAAATTGAAGAAAACCAAAGAAACCTCTTCCGGCTGTCCTTATTGCGGATGTGGTTGCAGTACGATTGTTTATTCAGATGAAAACGATAAAGTAGTTTTTATAGAGGGAGACCCTGACAGCCCGATCAATGAGGGTTCTTTATGTCCCAAGGGGGCTGCTCTTTCAGATGTTTACAACATTATAGATAAAAACCGCAAGCGTGTGCCTAACCCGGGCCGGTTAACTGAGGTCCTTTACCGCGCCCCCGGCAGCGCCAAGTGGGAAGTCAAGAATTGGGACTGGGCTATGCCAGAAATCGCTAAAAGGATCAAAAAAACCCGCGACGAGCATTTTGAAGAAAAAGACGCCAACGGCGTAACGGTTAACCGCTGTTTGGCCCTTTGCCAGATGGGCAGCGCCAATATCAACAACGAGGAGGACTATTTAGTCAATAAATTGATGCGGGGCGCCCTGGGAGTGATCGACCTGGATCACTGCGCCCGCCTCTGACACGCCCCCACCGTAGCCGGTCTGGCTAACACTTTTGGTCGGGGTGTAATGACTAACAGTTTTACTGATTATAAGAATGCGGACATATTTTTAATTATTGGCGCCAACCCGGCTGAAGCTCACCCGCTGGCCATGCGCCATATCGGCAAAGCCCTGGGGAACGGCGCCAAAATGATTGTCGTTGACCCGCGGTTTACTAAAACAGCGGCCAAGGCGGATATTTACGTCCCCTTGCGCCCGGGAACAGACATTGCTTTTCTTTACGGTCTAATCAACTACGCCATTGAAAATAATCTTCAGCAACACGAATATGTGCTTAACTATACCAACGCTTCCTACCTCGTAAGTCCAGATTATCATTTTGCGGACGGCCTTTTTTCCGGTTTAGAGGAAAAGAACGGCAAACTATCCTATAACACCGCCAGTTGGGCCTACCAAAAAGACGGCGACAACATTAGGAAGGATCCCACCCTGCAGGATCCCCAGTGCGTCTGGCAAGTCCTGAAGAAGCATGTTTCGCGCTACGATATAAAAACTGTCAGCAGCGTTACGGGCACCCCTGAAGATACTTTGCGAAAAGCTTACGCTATGTATTGCGAATCGGGAAAACCGGATGTGGCGGGCAATTTAATTTACGTGCTGGGAATCACCCAGCACAGTTACGGCACGCAAAACACACGGGCTACATGCATGGTACAAATCTTATTAGGCAATGTGGGTATGCCCGGCGGCGGCGTCAACCCCCAGCGGGGGCAGTCAAATGTGCAGGGCGCCTGTGACATGGGTATGCTGTGGAATAATATTACGGGCTACCTGAACGTCCCCGAAGCGGCAAAACACCCCACATATAAGGACTACCTTGAGGTGGAAACGCCCAAGTCGGGTTACTGGTCCAACAAACCCAAATTCCTGGCCAGCCTGCTCAAGGCCTGGTACGGAGATAAAGCCACCAAAGAAAATGATTTTTGCTATGATTGGCTGCCTAAATCCGACGGGAAGGACCACTCCCACATGTCTTCTTATGCCTCCCTGGCGGAAGGGCATATAAAAGGCGTCTTTTGCTGGGCTGAAAATCCCTCCGTCGCCGGGCCGGATGCTTCTAACGAGGCCAAAGCCCTGGAAAACGCGGATTGGATGGTCTGTGTCGATTTATTTGAAAACGAAACAGCCGCTTTCTGGAAGCGTCCGGGGGTAAACCCGGCGGATATAAAAACAGAGGTTTTCCTGCTGCCGGGTGCGCACATATACGAGTGTGAAGGCACAAGGACAAACAGTTCCCGTAATATTCAATGGCGCTGGAAGGCTGTTGAACCACCCGGAAATGCACAAAGCAGCCTCTGGATTGCCGACCGGCTCTATAAAGCCGTACTTCAGGAATACCAGAGCGGCGGCAAATTTACCGATCCGCTGATGAACATCGTCTGGGATTATGACAAGCCGGGCCAGGAGGAGCCGGATATAGAAAAAATTGCGATTGAGATTAACGGTTATGATGTGGCGGACGGACGCGTTTTGGGCACCTTCGGCGACCTCAAAGACGACGGTTCAACGGCCTGCGGTGTGTGGGTCTACGCCGGTTATTATTACGTCGACTCCAACGAGCAGGACCCGGTGTTAAAAGTACCCGCCACTAAACGGCACGGCACGGAGGACAAAAGCGGGCTCGGCGTATATCCGAAGTGGACCTTTGTCTGGCCTTTAAACCGGCATATAGTGTATAACCGTTGTTCAGCCGACCCGGCCGGCCGGCCCTGGAAAAAGGATAAACCCCTGATGGCCTGGGACGGCGCCAAGTGGGTTACCAACGATGTCCCCGACTTCGGTATCGTAGACGCCGCAAAAGCGCCCAACCCACCGGAAAAGACAGCCAATGCCCCTTTTATTATGCTTCCTGAAGGACAGGCGCGCTTTTTCAATCCTTCCGGGCTGAAAGAAGGCCCCATGCCGGAACACTATGAACCGGTGGAAAGCCCGGTAAAGAATTTAATCAGCAAGCAGCAAAATAACCCGATGGCGATGAGGTGGGAAGGAAACTTTGCCAAATTGGCCGAAGTCGGCAGCAAGGAGTTCCCCTACGTGGCCACCACCGTCCACTACGTCGAACATTATCAAACGGGGGTAAGGACCAGGAACAGCCCCCTGCTGGTAGAATTGATGCCGGAACAATTTGCTACCATATCGCCCACTCTAGCCGCTAAATTAGGAATAGAGCCCGGCGAGGAGATATTTGTAAGCACCGTCAGGGCAGAAATTAAAATGAAGGCCAATGTCCTGCCGATTGTCAAACCCCTGATTGTCAACGGCAGCCCCGTGGAAATCGTTTCCCTGCCCTGGAGCTGGGGCTACATGGGATTATCCAAGGGCGCCGTCGGCAACGATCTAACACCCTTTATCGGCGACGCCAACGTGGTTGTTCCCGAGTACAAAGCCTTTTTATGTAACATTAGAAAGGCAACTGGAAAACAGTAGTGTCAATAGGCTTTCCCCTGCAACGTCAAGAAAGCAATAACACCACCTTAATTCCAAGCAGAAATCGGAGGTGTAAAGATGCCCAAAAGTGTATTGGTGGACGTAACCAGAT
>CAYMJG010000112.1:0-3847 GCA_964390855.1 uncultured Eubacteriales bacterium
TTGTGAATACAGGGCTTCAAGCTTTTTTATGGTTTTTAACTGTCAAAGATGAGATAATACAACCAGTCACAGGTACGTGTCAAAAAATTTTATCACCTGCCTAAATAAAAACAGACCAGTTTGCAAATTCCCACCGGTCTGCGCACAGGCCGCAATATAAAAAACCACAAGCCGGCCGTGTTGTTAATTTAGGCAAGTCTTCTCTCTTTGATTTTTTTGAGTTCGAGGTAGTCTTCAATAGCCAAATTGAGTGTATCCGCCGCCCACTCGGCACAGTGTTCGTGTATTTCCGGCAGGCCGCCCAGCGCCTCCAGTATGTCATCCGCGCTGATACTCTGCGCTTCCCGCACAGGACGTCCCGTTGCCAGCACCGTGGTGATACTGCCGCTGGCCAGGGTCGGGGCACACCCGTCAGTCCAAAAGGTAACCCTGGTAATAGTGTCATCCTGGACACTCAGCCACATGCTCAGGGTGTCGCCGCATTCAGCTGACATGCTCTGGGCAAAGCCGTCATTTTTGGGCAGATTACCCAGGTTGCGGGGGTTTTTGGCATGGTCGATTACAGTGTCGCTGTATTTCCAGCGCATACTGTCCAGGACTTCTTTTTCCGCATGGTGTCTGTCGTGTTCGTTCATTAAATGTCATCCTCCCCGGTTATGTTATACACTAGCATAAAACTATACATAGCAAGTGTCAAAACAATTTTGACAATTATTTAATAAATAATATTGCATATCTTATATTATAAGGTTTTTGGTTCAACAAAACTGTGGTAAAATTGTGAAAACAATTTCCAGCACTATTAATAAGATTGATCATCGACAAGGTAGGTGAGATGTTTGCCGGCCAATCTTACCCCCCGGTATTATGAAGCTGAGGAGGCTTTCAAAAAGGCTGCCGGCGTTGAAGAAAAAATTGGGGCGCTGGAAGAAATGATGGCGGTTATTCCCAAACATAAGGGTACTGAGAAGATGCGAGCCGATTTGAAAAAAAGGCTTTCCAAGCTCAGGCAGGAGGGAGTCAAGAAAGCTAAAACCAGCCGTGCCGATCCGTTCCGTATTGAGCGGCAGGGGGCCGGACAGGTGGCGCTGCTTGGTTTTCCCAACACGGGCAAATCCTCTTTGTTAGCCGCTATGACCAGGGCTCAGCCGAAGGTGGCTGATTACCCTTTCACTACTACCGTCCCCTTGTCCGGGATGATGCCTTATGAGGATGTGCTTATTCAACTCATTGATACCCCCCCGGTGACGGAAGAGATCGTCCCGCCGGGGTTGACCGGTACCTTGCGCAATGCGGACATACTGCTGGTGCTGATTGACGCTGCCAGCGACGACTGTTTGGAGCAGCTTGAATTTTGTGTTCGTTTTCTGAAGGATAAAAAAATCGTGCGTGAAGACACAGCCCCCGGCGTGCGCGGTGTTTCACCGGACAAAGTGATGCTGCTGGCCTCAAAATCCGACCTGCCGGAGAGTTCCGGCAACATGCAGATTATTAGTGAACTTGGCCCCCCAGGGCTTGCGCTTTTTCCGTTTTCCAATAAAACAGGGCTGGGTTTGGAAGGCCTGAGGGAAAGAATTTTTCAAACACTCGGGGTGATCAGGGTTTATACAAAAATACCAGGCAAGGAACCGGATATGAGGAAACCGTTTATTATGAAGCGCGGCAGCACTATCCTGGAATTGGCTGAAACCATTCACCGGGATTTGCCCGGATTAATGAAAAACGCCAGGGTCTGGGGTTCCGCCAGGTATGAGGGGCAGCCGGTAATGCGTGATTATGTGATTAGTGACCGGGATATTGTGGAGATAAGCCAATAAATCGCTGTTGGAGGACATATTAGCCGGGAATTGCTCCAGGATAATAACGTTTTGTCATAATGCGCCAGACGGGGCATATTTTTTATGAGCTGGAAAATTTTCGGGTGATGGGAAACAGCCGGTAAAGTATAAAAGCTGGATGTGGTGGTTAGCATAGGCAACAGAAGGGGTGGCAGGAAATCCACCCTTTTGATCCATGGTTGAAGACGGTGGTAGGCATTTTTTAAAAAATAAAAGAAGGATTTTTCCCCTGCTAGAAGAATCTTCATCTGATGTCTGTTTTTAAAAACATTTTTGGTAAAGGAGATAACCATGGAGGTAATTTACTACGGAGCCCAATTTTTTATTTCAGTATATTACTTTTATTTTTTTGTAATTTCCTTGTTTGGGTTCTTCCGCAGGTATAGCGATGATTTGTTACCGCCCGCTTCCCGTTTTGCTATTGTTGTGGCTGCTTATAATGAAGAAAAGGTTATCGGCGAGTTGATCAGAAACCTAGGAGAACTGGATTATCCGAAAGAATTGTATGATGTTTACGTGGTTGCTGACAACTGTACTGACAGCACCGCCGCCATAGCCGCAAAAAACGGCGCAACTGTAATTGAGCGTTTCAACCAGGTTGACAAGGGTAAAGGCTATGCCCTGGAGTACGCGTTCAATGATATCTTTGACCGGGGCATCCCCTATGATGCAGTTTGCGTCTTTGATGCGGACAACCTTGTGGCCAAGAATTTTCTTTCAATTATGAACGGCCACCTGCTCAAAGGTGAAAAAATCATCCAGGGTTTCCTTGATACAAAAAACGCCCATGATACCTGGATTACAAAATCGATCTATATCAGCTATATCCTGACAAACCGTTTTTGGCAGCTTTCCAAATATAATTTGGGCTTCACCTGCGCGCTGGGCGGCACCGGCATGTGCCTGTCGGTAGAAATGCTGAAAAGATACGGCTGGGGCATGACTTCCCTGACCGAGGACCTGGAATTCCAGACCAAGGCGCTGCTGAATAATATCAAGGTGTCCTGGGCGCACGACGCCAAGGTTTATGACGAGAAGCCCCTCAGCCTGATGCAGTCCTGGCGCCAGCGCAGGCGCTGGATGCAGGGACATACCAACGTGGCCGGGCGTTACGCCGGTAAATTGTTCCTGGAGGGTATCCGCACCAGAAACTTCGCCATGATCGACGGGGCGATGTACCTGATACAGCCGTTTTTTCTGATGTTTACGGGCCTGGGTTTGATAGGCAATTTCTTCATGTACGACCAGGTTTATGACAAGCCGATGGTAGCGGTGATCAGCTTTTTCTCCCAGTTTATATATTTCGGCATCGGCCTGACCCTGGAAAAGGTGAGTCTGAAGGCATACTGGTGGCTGTTTTTCTACCCCATATTCGCCCTCACCTGGCTGCCGGTGGCCTTTGTCGGTTTTGTGATGCGCAAGAATAAGGTATGGGCGCACACCTTGCATATCCGCAACATCAAACACGAAAATCTGCACCTCTACATACCAAGCAAGATCAACGACAGGCGGGCCAGTTGACAGCTTGTTAAAAAGGGACAGGCGATGTGGCAATTTCTGCTTGACTTGTGCCCCCGGTGTCTGTATCATATGAAGCAAGTAATATATTTTTTAGAAACGATGAAGCGGAAAAGTAGTTGGGAAACAGCTTTACAGGGAGAAGGCGCCGTGACTGGAAACGCCTTCATAGCAAGCCCCAGCGAAGTTCTCCGTAGAGTTTCCGGGCTGAAACCAGTGCGGCAAGTAGGCCCGGCCGGAAACTTCCACCGTTAAAAGGAAGGGGGTATAAGGAACTATTCCCGTACCCTGCCGCAAGCGGACTTCTATTAGGAAGTCAAATAGGGTGGTACCGCGAAACCAACTTTTCGTCCCTAAGTGGCGAAAAGTTTTTTATTTTTAAGCCATCTTGCGCAGGTAAGGAATTCCCGTACCCTGTCAAAGAGGGTTATTTATTTTAACCAAACGGGGTGGTACCGCGGATAGCCACAGCTTTCGTCCCCACGAAGGCT
>CAYMJG010000113.1:0-3802 GCA_964390855.1 uncultured Eubacteriales bacterium
TTTCATCCAGTCTAGGAGGCTGAGGCCGTGTTTTTCCCGGATGTTTTCTACTTCCTCAAATCCTTTTATTTCTCCGCAACGCAGGGACATGACCATGTCCAGCACCGGCTCCACCTCGGATACCTCGTGGGTTGACAGTAAAAGCGTTTGTTCCTGCAGGTCCAGGTAGGAAATCAAGGATTTGATTATGGCCTCCCGGGCCAGGGGATCCAGTCCGGCCAGGGGTTCGTCCATTAGGAGAAGCGGCGCACGGCGGGAGAGGGCCAGCAGGATCTTCAGGCGGCCCAGGTTGCCTTTGGATAGGTGCCTGACCCTTTTATCCGGCTCGAGCTGCATAAAGTTCATTATCTCCCCGGCTTTTTGTAAATCAAAGTCAGTGAACAGCCCGGCGTTGAATTTTATGGTCTCTCGCACTGTAAAAAAGGGATAGAGGACGTCCTTCTCCGAGAGGAAGGCTACTTTCCGCGCGATGCGGCGGTCCGCCGGTTTGCCGTTCACTGTTATAGATCCCTGACTGGGACGGGCCAGGCCGGCGATCATTTTTAAAACAGTGGACTTGCCGCTGCCGTTTGGTCCCACCAGGGCGATTATTTTACCGCGCGGCAGGTCGAAGTTAATATTGTTTACGGCCGCCCGGGTCAGGTATTTTTTGGTCACATTGGTGAAGTTCACTATGCTATCGGACATAATTATTCTCCTTCCACGTCACTGGTTTTTAAAAGTTCTTCACTCACGCCTTCAAGGATCTCACCCGGTTTGAAGCCCGTTTCACGCATGTTTTTAATAAAACCACCGATTAGTTCGCGCTTCAAATCTTCCCGCAGCCGGCTCAGTCTGTCCGTCTTTTCTGTGATAAAAGAACCCAGGCCGCGCCTGGTTTCGGCAATTTCCAGACGCTCCAGTTCATTGTAGACCCTTTGCACGGTGTTGGGGTTAACCCCGGCATGCAGGGCCATCTCCCGTATCGAAGGCAGTTTTTCCCCTGCTTTAATCCCGCCCCGTACTACTTGCCGGCAGATCCTCTGCAATATTTGCAGGTAAATCGGCTGAGTATTGTTGAATTTTTCGCTCATCACACTATACCTCTACCTTGTGGTCTATCAGCCAGGCAGAAAAGGCGAACAAAGCCAAGGTAAGGAGGAGGTAGAATAATATTTCACCTGCATATATCTGCCCCATACCGATGCTAGTTCTTGGCACCGGGGGAAGATTATGCATGCTGATATTGATCGTTCCCCATCCGGTTATTGATTGAAAGACACGGGTTTGCTGCAACTGCCCCAGGCCGGCTGTCGCAGCGGTGAAAACGGCGATGCCGGCCAGCCAGCGGAACCTGCCCAATATATTGGCGGCCAGGGCATTGGCAACCGAGATTAAGGTAGCCCAGGCGCCAATGTGGATACTGGCGGCAATGGCAAAAACAGCGGAGTATGTACCCGCCTCCAGGACAATTGGCAGCAGGGTGGAAAAATTGGCGCCGCCAAATTGTTCCGGATGGGGGTTGATGGCTATTCCCAACAGCAGCAACCCTGCCGTTATAACAATAATCGCCAGCATTTGCAGCATGGCTGCGGTCAGTTTGGCCGCCAGCAACATCCACGAAGGTTGGGGGCAGTGCAACCAGAGGTGTGGTGTGACCTTCCATTCCCAGGCCAGGCTTTTCAGCATATATAAGGCCGGATAAAACAGCAGGAGCACCAGGATCATGGCTGCCGGAGCAATAATAAATCCAATGTTGCGGGTGTAAGAAAGAAAGACCAGCCAGAGACCGCCGATAATGAGAATGGCAAAAGACAGGATAACGGAGTTTCTGGTCATACGGAATTCCTTTTGCAGCAGGGCTGAAAAAGCGTTCATTTTTGTTCATTCCCCCAAGAAATATTGTAACACTGTGTTAGGCTAATAGTACAGTATGTCGCTATTAATGTCAATATTTTGATTGAAAAATATTTTACGGGGTAGTAAGATAGTGGTGGGAATGTAATTATGGCCCTAATAAAAAAGCTCCCTTCACGGGGAGCAGTTTAATTTTTATAAAGTTTTTTTAAGGTGAGTATTCTTTATGCCGGAAACCGTGAAAAAAGCCGGGGAAACTGGGAAGAACCGTGCTGCCAGACTTCAGACGTCTTTTAAAATATGCAAAAAGCTTTTGGGCATTATCGCCGGCGCTGCGTTGATAGCAGTATCCTTTAATGCTTTTGTGATACCCTATGGGCTTCTAACGGGAGGTGTTTCCGGCCTAGCTATAATGGGCGGCTACTTGATTGGTTTCCCGGTTAACCTGGGTATACTCCTGTTAAATATCCCGATATTCCTATGGGGCCTGAAGGAACTCCAATGGAGGCTGATGTTATATAGCGCGGTGGGGACTGCCGTGGTGATCGTGGCGCTGCCCCTGTCCGCACCATACATCCCGGCGCCTGCTTTGGATCTTTTTCTAGCGTCCATTTTTTCCGGCGTTGTGAGCGGCATCGGCATCGGCATGATATTCAAATTGGGCGCTTCCACCGGCGGCACGGATATAGTGGCCATGATTATGAAAAAGAAGAAAAACATTTCAGTCGGGGCTACCAATTTTTACTGCAGCATAGTCGTCCTGTTGCTCTCACTTTTCTTCTTTGATTTGAAAATAGCGATGTATACCGCGATTAGCATGTGGGTGACCGCGAAGGTTACCGACTCCGTAATTGAAGGTTTTAACCGCAACAAATCTGTTACAATCATTTCCAGCCGGAGCTCTGAAATAGCGGGCCGGATTATGAAAGAAATTGACCGGGGGGTCACTTACCTGAATGGGTATGGAGCCTACACGGGTGAAGAGAAAAAACTCATTTATTGTATTGTCAGCCATTATCAAATAGCAAAACTCAAAGAAATTGTACTGGAGGTCGACAGGGACGCGTTTATCTTCATTGCGGAAACGGTGGAAGTGATGGGCAAAGGTTTTAGTGTACAGAACAAATGAGAAGAACGTCCCTGACACAGTTTTCCAGGGAATCATCAGGTGGTATTGCCTGCCGCCTGTCATTTTCCGGCAAGGATATGGATGTCTTCAATCCGCACATGCAGGCCGTGGCTTTTTTCAAGGAGCATATTGATCAGTCCTGTATGGTTTAACGCCATCATGCAAAAACCAGGCAAAAAGGTGACCCGGCAGCCGAAGGCTGGTTCCTTTGTTATGTTTTTTGCTATGCCCTCAAACCCAATCATGTGGTAGGCTGTAACATCCTTTACTTCACAATCGCGGGAATATTTCGGCCCGACCACCCAGGTATACAACAGCCCGGTCCGCCAATCCGCCTCAATCACCCGCAGGACGTGCGGGATTGGGCAGCCCGCTCCCATGGGCCGGCCAAGGACAATGTCACCTTTTTTTATATCCATCTTTTCGATCATCTCGGAACGAAAGGGCAGGACGATCTTGCGGGCGGAAACTTCTCCGGGCAACGGGGCAAGGATAAAGTCGTAGGGGTGTCCCAGCATGTCTGCGCCCGAATAGGCGGTTTCGTTTATATCGCTGTCATGTGACCGGATAATGTTTCCGGTGTAAAAAGGACAATCTGTGAGTACCTTATTTTTTGTTTCCACCATCCGCAGAAAACTCCTGCAGTTTTTCTCACCGCACTGTCCGCAATTTTTACCGGGTGGCAGCCACGATAATTTCCTGGACAATCTATTCACCTCGATACAGGTATTCAGCTGTTTGCCCATCCAATCTCTGGATTACCCCAAAGTGGTGCTTCCAGCCGATTTCTTTCTTGCCGACACAAATCGTACAGGTACCAAGAGGCGGGTTCCCTTT
>CAYMJG010000114.1:0-3661 GCA_964390855.1 uncultured Eubacteriales bacterium
TTACCGGAATAGCCCAGCGGGAGAGTTCAGCGATGATCTCGAACAAACGCCTCTCACCTCCTGCCCGAGTAAATCAGGCGCAGCAGCCTGTCCACCACAATTGCCACGGACATGCTGAAGGCCGTGGCCATGATCGTCGGCCCGACAATTGCTGTGGGATCAGTTGAGCCATATAGCAGACGGATCCCGATTATTGTCGTGGGAATTAAGGTAATACAGGCTGTGTTCAGGCCCAGGAAGGTGCACATAGCCTCGGAAGCCGTATCGCTGTGCCCGTTAAGTTTCTGCAGTTCCCGCATGGCGATCAAACCCATCGGAGTGGCCGCGTTGCCCAGGCCAAGGATATTGGCGCTGAGATTCATCACTATGGCCCCCATGGCCGGATGGTCTTTGGGCACACTGGGAAAAAGGAAACGCATCAATGGGCGCACCAGCCAGGCCAGTCCCCGCACCAGGCCGGCTTCTTCAGCCAGCTTCATGATACCCAGCCAGAATGTGATGATGGCAATCAGGCTGAGTGATATTTTCACAGCATCGTTGGCGCCTTCGAGAGCCGCTTTTGTGACAATTTCAACGTTGCCGTTTGCCGCGGCCACAGTTATGCCAAAAACCATCAGCATCAGCCAAACGATGTTTACCATACCCCATACCCCCATATGCCCGGGTTTGTCCTATGTTACTTTATGAACAGGCCCAAACAAATAGTACAAAATATGGTAACTTAGAATTGCGGTCCTGTTCTGGCAAAAATACCTGTCAGGCCTGCCTTGTCCACCCTTTCTTTTATTTTAGCTATGTCGGTGGTGTATAGCCCCAACTCGCACATGCGGTCGAAGTAAACAGAACCCGAAAAGGTATATTTTTTGCCCAATCCTTCTGTTTTTTTCATTTCGCTGTGCATAAATAAAATAATATCGCCGCAAGCCAGCTCACCGGGCAACACCAGCGGCGCCCTGCCGTGTAAAAACCTTACGGCGTTATGCCCCGCCAGAAAACCCGTGGCAATCGCCTCCGTATGTCCCACCAATAGCCCGGTTTTTTCACCCGCACAAAACAGGTTCCTCACACCTAAAACCCGCAAACTGGCGCCACAGGGCGCCATGGCCATAAACCGCACTGAATTCCCTGTCCCGCCCGAATAGGGGTCGGCATAGCGGGCGTCCTGGAAGCCTTCCAGGGTGCGCAGGATTTCCAAAGGAAAGTAGGGCGCCATTAGTTTGGCGTGGCCGGTGTCAAGGATCACCAGGTTTTCAGCAAAATCACTTAAGGCGTACTGCTGGCAGGCCTTCTTTTGCAGTTGCTCCGACTTGTGTAAATGCTCCGGCAACGGTACCACCAGGACGCCTTCACGTTCCAGTTCCCGCACCAGATCAGGCCTGATAGATTTCTTCTCCAGTTTGCAGGAACCGCTCATTGCTTCAAAATGGGGAAAGCCCTTACCGGCCTTGATCTCCTCCACACCGGCCCTGTCTGTTAAGCTCACTCGCGGCCCAAATGTGGGACAACGCAGCACACACATGGCGCATCCCGCTCCATAGCGGGCACAGTTGCCTGCCGGCCCGGCTGTGCCGGTACAATCAATGTAAACATCGCCCGCAATCTTCCCGCCGTCCGCCGTCACCAAACCGGTGATAAGGCCCCCGCTTTTGGAAACACCAGTCATTCTCTGCTGTAATTTCAATTGGATCCCACTGGATAAAAGCAATGACCGGACCGCCGGCTCAATTCTGGTCACGTCATACAGCATGGCATGCAGGTGGCCGGGGAATTTCACATTGCTGTGGGTGACTACCCCCTCGATAACATTAAGAAATTCCCCTCCCCCCATGGCCCGAACCTCTTCCAGTGCCGTAAACCGGCCGTTATTGCGCATAATCCCGCCCACCAGACCGGTCCCGAGCAGCATATCTGTTTTTTCCACCAGGATTACTTCAGCCCCGGCCGCCTTCGCCGAAAAAGCAGCGGCACAGCCGGCCCAACCGCCGCCTACTATTACAACGCACATAAAAAATCCTCCCTTTCACTTATTATATTCGGGAAGGATTCCAAAGGCGTGCATGATTCCATAAATAGGTTATTCAAGGAACTTTTTGCCGGACTTCTCCCCATTGTATGAGAAAAGAACGCGTCTGTTATCCAGCACTGTTTCCAGGTGCGCCGGTCGACCCCAGAGCGTGTAAACATGCGGCAGCGTCTTTTCCAGGTAGAAAACATCCAGCTCGCTTCCCTCATAAACGTGCTTCAAATACAGCTCGCCCCTTTTGTTAAAGTCACCGTCCTGCACAACAATATAAGGATAACCGCAATTTGTCAGGCTGGCTACTATCGCGTCCCGCACCTTTTCCCATTCCTTTTCGACTATTTTCCAATCGTAGCCGGCCTTCTTATACAAATAAAGGTCCATATCCCCCACCAGTTCCCTGGTCAGGTAATTGCGTAAAAAAGAAATATCATTGTCGACCGATCTTACTTCAAAAATTTTCTCCCGGCCCTGCCCGCCGGGACGCCCATATTTTTTTCTCTCCTCCGGGGTGGGCCGTTCCCACCTTTTCTCAATATCTTCAAATATTTTTAAACCCAGCGTGTAGGGGTTAAGCCTGCTGCGGGACGTCTGTATTATCCCTGAATGCATCTTGGCAAACTCCACCGCCTCAGATTCGTCCAGCTCCAATTCCCGCAAAATCCTTAAATGCCAGTATGAAGCCCAGCCTTCGTTCATGATCCTAGTCTGCATTTGCGGCCAGAAATACAGTGTCTCCTGCCGGATCACAGACATGATGTCCCGCTGCCAGTCCTCCAGCTCATTGCTGTATTGGATAATAAACAGCAGCAAATCTTTTTCCGGCTCCCTCGGAAATGTTTTTTTCCCGGCGCGGCTTCCAGCATCAGCTGTTGAGCCGGCGCCGATTGACCATAGGTCCTCATAAGGGGTACGGGGGTGTCCTGCGCGACAGGGTGCCCCGTGATCCGGCTCGCCGGCGACCCTTGCATTCCCCTTTGGTACTCCCGGGTCAACATGTTCTTGTATGGCTATGGCGGCGTCCATGAAAGACTCCACCCTGTTGCGCCCGTATTTAAATTCATAGCCGCGAAAGCGTTCGGCTGCCACTGCCATTGACTCAACCATATTCCTGGATGTTTTCTTGAAATAAATGTTGTTTTTGAAAAAATCGCAGTGCGCCAGCACATGCGCCATAACCAGTTTGTTCTGGATTAAGGTGTTCCCCTCCAGCAGGAACGCGTAGCAGGGGTCTGAGTTAATCACCATTTCATAAATCCGCCCCAGGTTGTAATCATATTGTGTTTTCATTTTGTGGTAAGCCTTGCCGAACGTCCAGTGCGTATAGCGGGTGGGCATGCTGTACGCGCCAAACGTATAGATAATATCCGCCGGGCAGATTTCAAAAAACATATCGTAGAAATCCAATTTGAATTCCCTGGCTTTCGCTGTGATCAGCGTCAGGGCCTTCTCTAGCAGCTTTATTTCCTCACGCGGGTTCACCGGTCATCCCCCCTGCCTATACAATATGCCTGGCAGAGGAGCAAATTGCCTGGTTAATGTCAACCTTTTTTATGTAGATTGCAAAAATCTTGTGCTAATAATAAAAAAAGGCATCAAGCACACCAGCCTGATTACCTCGTGGGTAAAGAGCATCTCCTT
>CAYMJG010000115.1:0-3646 GCA_964390855.1 uncultured Eubacteriales bacterium
CAGTTTTGTGCAGCAGCTGACAACGAAAAAATATTGCGCCTGATTACTGACAGCATAATTGATATGGTCAGCCTGACAGATGCCAACCTGATCTACCAATTTGTCAGTCCGTCACATAAAGTGATCCTGGGATATGGACCCGGGGAATTGCTTGGGAAAAACATTTTTAGCCTGATGCACCCCAATGACATTGCAGACGCAAAGAATTTTATTAGCGCCAAGACACCGGGAAGGGCGGAATTCCGGTATAGACATGCCCGGGGCCATTATATATGGTTGGAAAGCACATGCAGCCCACTTGTGGAAAGCGGGCAAATTGACGGTTATATCCATGTCAGGCGTGATATCAGCAGCCGCAAGGCAACAGAAAAAAAGGTAAAATACTACCAGGAGCAGCTCAGATCGCTGGCAACGGAGTTAATGCTGGCCGAGCAAAAGGAGCGGCGCCGTATGGCCACCTATTTGCATGACTATATCGGGCAATACCTGACTATCGCCAAGTTCAAGTTGGATTCCCTGTGTGAACCCCGGGAAGAAACAGACCTGAATGAAACACTGAATGTAATCGGCAAACTAATGGAAAAAACCATCGGGGGCATTCGCGCCCTGATTTATGGCATTAGCCCTCCTATTTTTTATGAGATGGATTTTGAATCCAGTATCAGGTGGCTGGCGGAGGAGCTCGTTGAAAAACGCGGTATCAGACTGGTTTTCAACAGTGACATCGAGCAGGTTAAAATGGCTGAGGAAACCAGCATTATTCTTTTAACGGCTATCCGGGAGTTGTTGGTTAATATTGCAAAACATGCCGATGCCGGCCTGGTTTCAATATGCATACAAAAGCGCTGCAGGGAAATACAGGTTATAATATACGATGACGGCAAGGGGTTTGTTACCAGCGGGAAACGCCCGGCGGCAAAAAACACCAGGGGATACGGGCTGTTTAGCATACGTGAAAGTTTAAAGACCCTGGGGGGAAGGCTGGCGGTAGAATCCAAACCGGGCCAGGGAACACGCGTTTTTTTAGGAGCACCTCTAAAGAACAAGTAATACATGTAAACAAAAGAGCGGCAACCCTTCTCCCAGGGATAGGGATATTTCCTGATGCCACTTTGTCTTTTAACGGGGTAAAATATTATTAGTTATAAGTGAGGCGGCGCCAACCGCTTTATTTTTTGACTATGGGACCGCCCGCTTAACTGCCTGACTAAAAACATTTGGGAGAAATAATATGGGTATTAAAATTGTCCTGGCGGACGATCATAAAATTGTACTGGACGGGCTCCGGTCCTTGCTGGCAAAACATGCCCGCATGGAGGTAGTTGGAGAGGCAAATGATGGCTACCAGGCGGTGGAACTGGCGCGTAAAATGACGCCGGATGTGATCATCATCGATGTAGCCATGCCCTTGTTGAACGGTATTGAGGCCACCCGCCAAATTATTTCCGATAATCCCGGAATAAAGGTCCTGGCCCTATCCATGTATTCCGATACCAGGTTTGCGATAGAAATGTTTAAAGCAGGCGCTCTGGGGTATTTGCCAAAGGAATGTGCCTTTAAAGAACTGGTATTCGCAATAGAAACAATACTGCAAAATAAAATATACCTGAGTCCCAATAAAAATATTGCCGGGGATGTCGTTCATAAATATTTAAAAAACTCCCGGGACAGCAGCCCGGTTTTTTCAGTTTTAACACCCAAAGAGCGCCAGGTAGTACAACTGATCGCCGAAGGTAAGACTAGAAAACAAATAGCCATGGCATTATTTATCAGTGAGAAGACTGTCGAAACGCATCATAGAAAAATCACCCGTAAACTGGGCTTGAAAAGCATTGCGGAGCTTACTAAATTTGCCATCCGGGAAGGGTTGACTGATTTGCATTAAGTAACTCAAGGGATATTTAAAAATAGGGTATCCCTGCCTTAAAATAAGGATAATTCCCGATGTGCATCGGGTGGTAAAACTACGATTATTAGATCAGAGAAAGGGTTTTATATTGAGCCCTAAGGGGGTGCGTTTTAGGCGGTTATTGTTTTATAAGGGTTTAAATGTATTATGGGGGTAAAGCAGTGGAAGATAAATTGCCTGCCGCCAACCGACAGCTGCGGAACATAATAGAATTTCTGCCTGAAGCCGCCTTTGCCATAGACCGGGAAGGCAGGGTAATCGCCTGGAACAAGGCGATTGAAGAAATGTCCGGGATGGGCAAAAAAGATATTTTAGGCCAAGGTGACTATGCCTACGCAGTACCTTTTTACGGCATAAAAAGACCTATTCTGATAAATATGATATTTCCCAAGAATCAAAATGTTGAGGGGAATTACGAACACTTTGAAAGGAAAGATAATGTAATCCGCGCCGGGGCCCCGTGCCATCCGTTTTTTAATGGCAGGGGCGCCTATTTATGGTGTACGGCCTGGCCTCTTTTGGACGGCGAAGGGAACCTCATCGGGGCAATCGAGTCTATTCGTGATATTACCGAGTGTAAGCAATTTGAAAAGAAGCTGGAGTACCTGAGCCGGCACGACCCCCTCACGGGCCTGTACAACAGGAGCTATTTTGTAGGGAAAATAAAGCAGGCTGGAAAGGGCCATGTTGATCCGTTCGGGATAATAGTCTGTGATCTGGATGGGCTGAAGCTTGTCAACGAAACCCTGGGGATTAACTGCGGGGACAAGCTGCTTAAGGCATCCGCCAATTTGATTAAGGGTGTTATCCGGGAAAACGATCTTTTGGCCCGCATTGGCGGGGATGAATTCGCCATAATTTTGCCGCACAGCGACGAAAAAACTGTTGAAAAAACCTGCAGCAGGATCAGGGGCGCAATCAAAAGATATAATGAGGCAGACCCTGAAATCCCTTTGAGTATATCAATTGGCCACTCCATCAAAGGCGGCAAGCCCGGAGGTGTAATTGAATTATTTAGGGAAGCCAACAGCAGAATGCACTGTGAAAAGCTGCACCGCAGTCAAAGCGCTAGAAGCGCTATTGCGCAAACGCTGATGAAGACAATGGAAGCGCGGGACCTCATTACGGGGGGACATGCAGTAAGGTTGGAGGGCTATGTAACGGCTTTGGCCAAAGCTATTGGTATGCCCCCCTGCAGGATAACCAGGCTAAACTTGCTGGCCAAATTTCACGACATCGGCAAGGTGGGTGTGCCTGACAGAATTCTATTTAAGCCGGGACCCCTTACCTGGGAAGAATTTGCGATAATGAGGCGGCACAGCGAGATCGGACACCACATTGCTCAATCCTCCCGGGATCTGGCCACAATTGCGGATCTCATTCTAAAGCATCACGAGTGGTGGGACGGCAACGGTTATCCCCTGGGTTTAAAAGGGAGAGAGATACCAATTGAATGCCGCGTCCTTGCCATCGCGGACGCCTTTGACGCAATGATCAGCGACCGCCCCTACCGCAAGGCCCTGCCCAGGGGCAAAGCCATAGAAGAACTCAAAGATAATGCCGGTATTCAATTTGACCCGCGCCTGGTGCATTGTTTCCTGGAACAGCTGGAGGGCGATTGCAATCAAAGCGATACTATGGCCACAGGTTGACGCCGCCATATTTGTTAAAATTTAACCCTCAAGGAGATGCTCTTTACCCACGAGGTAATCAGGCTGGTGTGCTTGATGCCTTTTT
>CAYMJG010000116.1:0-3596 GCA_964390855.1 uncultured Eubacteriales bacterium
TAAATGCGGCGCTTGCATCCAGAAGTGCAAGTTCGACGCAATAATTAAGGCGTAAAGGAGGGATATATTTTGGCTAATATAACTTTAACCATAGACGGCGTTCAGGTCACAGTGCCCAGGGGGGCCACTGTTCTGGAAGCGGCCGAACAGGCGGGCGTCTTCATCCCTACCTTGTGCCACGATCCGGAACTAAGCAAGCCGGGCGCTTGCCGGATGTGCGTAGTGGAAATACCGGGGGGCCGGCCTGGACTGGCGGCGTCCTGTGTCACCGAAGCAGGCGAAGGTATGGTTGTGAATACCGCTACACCCGCGGTTATTGAAGCGCGGAAAACAATTTTGGAACTGTTGTTGGCAAACCACCCGGAAGATTGTCTCACCTGCCATAAGAGCGGCAACTGTAAACTGCAGGAATATGCTTACTATTATGGTGTCAGGCAGGATGCTTACAAGGGTGAAAAACACAATTATCCCATAGAAGAAGACAACCCGTTCATTATCAGGGATTTGAACAAGTGCATTTTGTGCGGCAAATGCATCAGGATGTGTGAAGAGATTCAGGGTAATAATGCAATAAACTTCTCGTACAGAGGCTTTAATACCATGGTTGGACCGGCCATGGGAACAACGCTAAGCGATACTGAAATATCCAACTGCGTATTCTGCGGCAACTGTGTCGCTGTTTGCCCCGTCGGCGCCCTGACTGAGAAAGCCATGGTCGGCAAGGGCCGCCAGTGGGAAATGAAAAAGGTTACTACTACCTGTCCATACTGTGGTGTGGGCTGCCAGTTTAACCTCAACGTCAAGGACGGCAAGGTGGTCGGTGTAACCTCCGCTAACGGGGTTGTAAACGGCCGCGCCCTTTGTGTAAAGGGACGCTTCGGCTACGGCTTTATTCACCATCCCGACCGCTTGACCAGCCCGCTGATCAAAAAAGACGGGGAATTTGTTGAGGCCACCTGGGACGAGGCCATCGGCCTGGTAGTTGAAAAAATCAGCGCGGCGAAAGAAGCCTACGGCCCGGATGCGATTGCTCTTCTTTCCTCCGCCAGGTGTACCAACGAAGAAAACTATTTGATGAACAAACTAGCCCGCGCGGCGATCGGCACCAACAATGTCGACCACTGCGCCCGTCTCTGACACTCTCCCACTGTCGCCGGTCTGGGGGCAGCGTTCGGGAGTGGAGCAATGACCAACTCAATAGAGGAAATCGCTGATGCGGATTTCATTCTGGCAGCCGGTACCAACACATTTGATTCGCACCCGGTGATTGGGATCAAGGTCAAACAAGCTGTGGCCAAGGGTTCCACCCTGGCAGTTATTGACCCGCGTTTAACAGATTCAGCCAAACTGGCGCAATATCACCTGCAGCTAAAACCAGGTACCGATATTGCACTGTTTAACGGCCTGGCCAATGTGATTATCGCGGAGGGGATCTACAACAAGGAGTTCGTGGAGACCCGCACTGAAGAATTTGAAGCCTTTAAAGAAACCGTGGCCAAATATACGCCTGATTATGTTTCAGAAATTACCGGAGTGCCGGCCGATGTTATCTGTGAGGTGGCGCGCGGCTATGCCCTGGCTAAAAATGCAACAATCCTTTATACAATGGGTATCACCCAGCACACCTGCGGCACGCACAACGTATTTTCTACCTGCAACCTTTCCATGCTGACCGGCCAAATCGGCAAGGAGTCCAGCGGCGTCAACCCGCTGCGCGGCCAGAACAACGTCCAGGGAGCCTGTGATATGGGCGCGTTGCCGGTATTCTTCCCCGCCTACCAGCCTGTAGCAGTGGAAGCAAACCGGGAAAAATTTGCCCGCTTCTGGAATGTGGAAAAACTGCCTGAAAAACTTGGCCTGACCGTAGGTGAAATGCTCGAAGCAGCGGGCAAAAGTGTCAAAGCCATGTACATCGTCGGGGAAAACCCGATACTGTCTGATCCCGACGCCAACCAGGTTATGCACGAACTGGGCAGCCTGGACTTCCTTGTGGTACAGGATCTCTTCCTCACTGAGACAGCCCAACTGGCCGACGTGGTCCTGCCCGCAACAAGTTTTGCTGAAAAAGATGGTACCTTCAGCAACACCGAGCGCCGGGTCCAGCGGGTGCGCAAGGCCATTGATCCCGTTGGAGACAGCAGGCCCGACTGGGAAATCATCTGCCGGATATCTACTGCATTGGGCTACCCGATGAGCTATGGATCACCTGCAGATATTATGGATGAGATTGCCGGGATTACACCGTCCTATGGCGGCATCTCCTTTGACAGGCTGGACGTTTGCGGTCTGCAGTGGCCCTGCCCGACAGCGGATCACCCGGGCACAAAATATTTGCATACAAATAAATTTGTCCGCGGACTGGGCAAATTCCACCCGGTTGAGCACATTCCGCCCAATGAACAGCCTGACGCGGAGTACCCGATGGTTCTAAGCACAGGCCGCCGCAGATACCACTATCACACCGGGACCATGACCCAGCGCACCGGCGCTCTGGAAGTGTTCTATCCGCAGGAACATCTGGAAATAAG
The DNA here is from genome assembly GCA_964390855.1 of uncultured Eubacteriales bacterium. Classification (GTDB taxonomy): domain Bacteria; phylum Bacillota; class Desulfotomaculia; order Desulfotomaculales; family Pelotomaculaceae; genus Syntrophopropionicum. Next base: position 2,529 of record CAYMJG010000116.1, read on the forward strand.
CTGCGCCGACGCTGAAAAACTTGGCATTTGCGATGGTGATAAAGTAAGGGTAACATCACGCAGGGGCAATGTGGAGGTAGCGGCCCAGATATCTGAAAGAGTAACACCGGGCCTGGTATTTACCTCATTCCAATACCCGGATGTGCCGATTAACAGGGTTACCAACGCGGCACGCGACCCCATCTCCAAGATACCGGAGTACAAGGTCTGCGCTGTAAAGGTGGAGAAGGTAGGCTAGAAAAAGCTTTATAAAAGGTTTCAGTAATCAAGGCTTTGCCCGTTACTGAGCGAAGCCTTCTTTATTGAAACCTTGTAATACAATAGACTGAATATTTTGTGATATGCCATCAGCAAGGCCGAGTTATTAAAAATCCTAATAGAATTAATCGTTATTAATAAAAAAAATTTAATTATTTAAAGGATATATACCTTCGTTATCGAATATTATTTGTAATTATGTAATAGCTAAAAATTTCATTTAGTTCTCCGAGCCAGACGGACCTAAGCTAAGACGTAAGGTTGCCTGGACGTCAGGGTGTAGCGGGAAACCGCAGCGCCTTCCATTGCGAAAAGGAGAGATGCAGCTTTTTTTTGGACGGGCTCCTTGCTTTTCGCAATGGCCGCCCGTTTTTTTATTGCTTAGTGAAGGGCGAATTTGTTCTTTGATCTACAGTGTGCCTGCTTTTACGGGGTTCTATGTTGATTATTCGGTACCGGAGGTTTTATGTTTTTAAGCTGGTTACCTGCACATCCTGATGCATTTGCCGCACAAATGCCCTGGAGAATTTAGTAAGACCTGCCGCGAGAGGGTCAGCATAGCCACCGTATTAGCAGGACCCAAAATATCCGCTGTTATAATTTCTGTTGCCGGCTAATATAACATGTTTTAATATTGGTTGATATTTTAGTGGTTGGGAGGTGGTGCGGACAACTGAATCTATCAGTATACGGGGGGTGATATGGCTCTTAACCTGCGGCTTTGGGTGATTAAAAGGATTTACAAAATATAAAATGCAATATTAAATATTTTGACATTAGAGGGGGTTAAAAGATATGGCCAATCCTCCA
>CAYMJG010000117.1:0-3589 GCA_964390855.1 uncultured Eubacteriales bacterium
ATGCTGCCGTGGTTTCAGCACCTCCTTAACTACCGTTTCTAATTGATTTGTCGTGAATCCGTTAGTATAGTCCACAATTAAGCTATTCTGCTTGGACTTGGACAACTCGAACATTATTGCTTGAACGGTGTAGGTTTTTCCGGTACCTGAGGCCCCGAAAACCAGTAAGTGCCTGTTAGGAAGATCCCTATGTCCAAACTCCCAATAAATATCCCGGCTAGTATTAATCGCACTCCCCAGCATGATCCTATCCGGGATACCTGGTTTTTCGTTAATATTTAAACTCACGCTTGTTTCCACACCGGCGCTGGAAGGTGGTTGTGCACTATCCTCTTGATCAGAAAACAACCCCGAACCTGTGTGCTGCGTATCTATTTCATCACTATCTTGATCATCTCTTGTTAATACTGCAGATGGCGTAAACCCGTAATTAATTCGTTTATTGTCGACAAAAATACCCGCTCCCTGTTTGTCGAGACAAGCCCGTTGTAGAATGCCGCGCCCGAGTTGAGCAACACAAATATCCAGCGACTGATCCCCAATACTATACTCCCAATCCGGCATGGAAAGACATTTATCGTCATCAAGGTCCGTCCAAATTGCAACTACCGCAGCTTGCCAGGTAATATTAAAACACCCCTCGCTCAATCGTTCCAGAGCCAGCAACGCATCTTTGAACTGGGACATATCCGTCTCACCTTTACTGGCAACTAACCGGTGCAGTTGCATCCACCAATACCGTTGATTAGGGGGATCAAAAATGCCAACCGGACCCTCGCCCTGTCTAGGTTTAAATTTCCAGATCAATTGGTTTAGGCCATTTTCTATTTGTTCACGGGCCTCCTGTAAATAGCCTTCCGACTGCTGCGCAAGTTTGCATTCAATCAACTGGGCTTCAATATTTAAATAACCGTTTTTTACATAAGCCTTTATCCTTAAAAGGTCGGGCCGCCTTTTATCATAGGGATCATCAAACCAGTGGACAAAGGCGTCTAAAGAAAATATTTCATCACAAAAAACATTGGCGTCTCTGGGTAACAATTTTCGTACGAGCGCATTGGCGATAAACTCCCTGACATACCTTATCGGACCCGTAGCCTTAATTACAGATAATCCGGCAATATGCAGTGTCTCTTTCAGTAGACTATCGGCAATTGCGTCCGCCCTGTCATGCCCTAAAGGCGCAAATAGCGATCCAATATAAGAACCTATTTTCTTACCAATATCTAACATAGAGAATTGCTCAGTTGACACTGTGAAATTATTTTCACCATGAGCGCCTACACCGGAGCCAAAACCGACAATCTCTCTCTTTATTTGTCTTTCGTTGTTTCTATTAAGCAATAATTGTTCATCAACGGAAGGGTCTATACAGGCCACCCAATTGCTATGAGCATGGGCCATATCAATTACCTCTACCCAGGGATAAAAATCGCTGCAACTGATCACTACATGGCGGTCCCGCGGATCAACATACTTATTTTTAAGCCGCGCCATAACTTCGGTATGGGCAGATCCCAACCGGAACCGTTGGTTGCTGAGCAACCTTTCGCGTCTGTAGTCCTGGCCCCCGCCACTTTTTTTAAAACACGCTTTTTCCAGCACTGGGAAACGGCGGTAGTCTTCTATGTATAATTCATCTCCAACTGGTACAAGATTGCTTACCTTCAAGTCAACAAAATCGGTAAAGAACATAACATCCATTTCTGTTTGGCTCAAAAGCCTTCTGAACTGCTCCGCATTATTATCCAGTGAAACAACCCGGTAGGCTATAGATATACGACAATTACGGTAGTGCTTCATGCTGGTAGACAGTTCAGCCTGCTGCCACCTTTCTTTCCAGGCATTAAGCCAGCGCATCACCGCAGTATCATCCTTCGTGTCGGAGAAAATATTAATACGCAAGGCAAATGGTTCTTCCCTTTGTGTCAATAGGGCAGCCAGGTGACTATCAATACCCGCTATAATTGGTTGAATTTCCAACCCGCAGTATGCCCCGACAGTCAAGCCATCGCAGGCAAATGGGTAGAGATCCTGGTAATCATTGAGTATTTGTTTAATCAACGATGACGCCTGCGTTTCACGGAATAACCCTTCGTCAGCAACATCATCCTCTTCGTCATCATATTCAAATAGAAGTCGTGAGTTTAAGAACGAACCGCCTCCCTCCGCCAAACCAATTAAGTGAATATAGCCAAAACTTTGCACATTGGTATTCAAGGTCCGGCTATAGCCATGCAGTGTCCCTAATACGGGCCACTGCATGGTTGAGAGGTCTGTTACCCGATACCAATATTTTTCCGCAAACAGCTTTTCATTCGGGGCCCGTAAGGCCATATCTGCATAAAAGCAGAAGCTGTCGCAAAGAAAACTGTATTGATGCCTCATCATTTCCAAGAGCACTGGATGTAACGGCGTTACTATTGAAGCATCCACATAGTCTTCCCAGACCCACTGTTTTAGCGAATAATTAACACTGCTTACCACCATGAACGCCTTCCATAACAAGGCGCCGCCCACACTCATGGCGCTGCTAGTGATGAAGGCCTTATATGCTTCATAAACAACCTGACCCAAAGCCAAAAAGCTGTTATTCAGCGCGGCAAAAAAACCTTTGCTGTTAACCTCAGTTAGGAAATTCTGATAATCATAAGGAATTTTATCTAAAAACGGTTTTAATATATCAGTACTTTCAAGTCCCGCCACTTGCAGTAGATCAATGGCTTCGCATTTTTTTTGGAAGGCATTTTGGAGCAGACGGGTACACTCTTCCTGATCCTGCGCCATAAAGACCTCAGATATATAGGGAACCGCGAAAGCTGGAAGCGAATTCCCACCTGCAGAATAGTGGTCTCTGGCCAAGTTAAAGATATCTATCATAAACCGGGTCTGATGAACCCCAGGCAACGTCCATATATAATCTCGCTTTAATAAACCTGACTCCCCATAGCTAATTCTTATTTCAAATCTCAGATTGGGCTCTCCCGTCCGAATTTTTAGGTATTTCAAATAATCGTTGTTGCTTGCAGGAGATAATTGCCATTCAAAGGTTATTGGCAAACAATCCCCCGCATCTCCACCTTCCTGCCGGGGTATGCGAATGGAATCAGCTAAATACTCATCCAGACCACCCAGCGCCTGAAGCAAAAATTTCTTGGCTATTTCAAATTCATCCTCACCCTCACCAGCATTAAAGTCGTGTTTAAAAAGGACGCTGCGGATAAATATTTTTTTAATACTATCCAAAAGATAGATGCCTTGTTGCCTTGTTTCTCTTCGCAAATCCCCCAATGCCAACCAAAGCGCATGTAAAAACACCTCGGGAGCTACCCCTTTAACCTTACGGGTTTTTGTTGTTGGGGATGGGTTGGGATCTTTTTTGGACCTATATCCCAACACCTTTTCATATAGATATATGAAATCAACAGAATATAGGCTCTGGCGTGACTCCTCGGAACGATTGGCGATATAATCTTCTAATGCGTCTAAAAATTCCTCAACAGTATTAAATTCACCCAATTGCTCAGTGTCGGGGTCTGGACGCCTTGGATCATTGCGGTAAGCATTTAGTCTAAGCAGTGTTTTATCA
>CAYMJG010000118.1:0-3447 GCA_964390855.1 uncultured Eubacteriales bacterium
AGAGATGTGTCCCCATTCCACCGTCATTGCATCTTCAAACCAACAGTCCCCCCGCTAAAAGTCCCCATTCCTCTGTCATTATATCTCCCACCAACAGTCCCCCCGCTAAAATAGAGATGTGTCCCCATTCCACCGTCATTGCATCTTCAAACCAACAGTCCCCCCGCCAAAACACCCGCACACCCCCGCACCACCAATGAAACAAAAGGAACGTCCCTTTGTTTCATTGGATTAATCGTATTTGCAGCGTTGATATATTGCTAAACAGTATTAATGTAATTTCTGGCGGGAGACGAAAATATAAAAGAGCAACCCGGCGTTGGGGCCTCGGCTGCCAAAGCCGTATTGAAAAAATTCTAATAACGGGGGTATAAAAATGAGGTTAAAAATTAAAACGAGGGCGGCGCTGTGTTTTATAATTCCCTTGCTGCTGCCGGCAGTAGTTTACTTTGCCGAAAATGTTTTTGAAGGCCGGCCGGGTAATATTGCCTTGTATGCTGCCGCCTTGTTGGCAGGCGCTGTTTTCGGCATCCTTATGACCATATCCATGAATAAATCCGTTGACTCGCTGCGGGCCGAATGCAAACGGCTGACGGGGGCCGTAAGGGCAGGCAAACTGGACGTCAGGGGTGACACGGGCAAGGTGGACAAGGAATTTCAGGACGCTCTCCAGGATGTAAATGCCGCCCTGGAAACAGTAATCAACCCGCTCAATGTTTCGGTGGACTATCTGCAAAGGATTGCCGGCGGGGAACTGCCGCCTAAAATTACCGCCGACTATAGCGGCGACCTGGTGAGAGTCAAGGATAGCCTGAACGCCTGCATCGACAGTATCAACAATGTTGTGAGCGAGATAAACAGTTTGTACGAGTCTCATAACGTGGGGGCTATTGACATTTATATCAATCAAGATGATTTTGATGGAGTTTACCGGGAGATAGTGACCGGCGCCAACAAGGTGGCTAAAAGGCACGTCAGGAACATGGGCAAGGTCCTGAAAATAATCGCCTCCTATGTGGAAGGGGACTTCTCCCCGATCATTGAAAGGCTGCCCGGCAAGGAAGCGTTTGCCAGTGAAAAGGTGGATCTGATTAGGGACACCCTGCTGAGACTGATTAATGAAACCAACAACATGGTCCTGGCGGTGGAGGAAGGAAGACTGGACGCGCGCTGCGACGCGGCGGCCTTCAGCGGTGACTGGGGCCGGTTGGTGGGCGACCTGAACAATATGATGAACGCTGTGGCTGAACCAACGCAGGAATTGATCCGGATAATGGGGCGGATGGACGTCGATGACTTCAGCCATAAGATCGAAAAGGGCTTCAACGGCGTCTGGGAGGAGATGAGGGGCGCCACCAACAATACAATAGACAGATTTACGGATATTGTCAGGGTGGTAACCGAGGTGAGCAACGGAAACTTCAGTTCCCTGGCAGTCCTGGGCAAAATCGGCCGCAGGAGCGAAGAGGACGAGCTGATGCCCGCTTTAATTAAAATGATGGAGACCATCCAAGCCCTGGTCGGTGATGTGGAAAAAATGGCCGCCGCCGCCGCTGCCGGGGAATTGGACAGGCTGGCCGATACCAGCCGTTACAACGGTGAATACCGCAGGCTGCTGGAAGGGATGAACGGCTTGATGAAGGGGGTGGCGGCGCCGGTCAATGAGATTATGGACGTCCTAGCCCTGATGGCGGTAAATAACCTGAATAAGAAGATGGAAAAGGAATATACGGGCGTCTGGCATGACCTGAAACAGGCGATTAACCTTGTCCACGATCAGGTTGAAAGAATCACTGCAATAGTAATTAAAGTTTCCGGGGGCGATCTCAGTGAGCTGGAACCGCTCAAAAAAACCGGGCGCCGTTCCGAAAATGACGAACTGATACCGGGCCTGATCCGCATGCACGAAGCTATTCTGGGGTTGGTGAATGACACCCAGGCCCTGGCTGCGGCCGCGCTGGAAGGAAACCTGGGCGCCCGCGCCGACGCCGCGAAGCATCGGGGCCAATATAACAAGGTGATCAAAGGCGTAAATGAGATGATGGACGCGGTAATCACCCCAATCCAGGAAGCGGCGGAATGCCTCAAGGAAATGGCCGAAGGGAATCTGGACGTCAGGGTTACCGGAAATTACCGGGGCGACCATGCGATCGTAACAGAAGCGCTGAACACCTCCCTGGAAGCGCTCACAGAGATTATCAAAAAAGAAGCGGTTTATTGTCTGCAGGAAATAGCCGGGGGCAACCTGGACGTGGCTGTAACGGGCAATTACAAGGGCGACTACGCAATTATTAAAAACGCCCTGAACACAACAATTGAAGGACTGAACGAAACTCTGGGACAAATTGCCGTCGCCATCGAGCAAGTCAGCACGGGAGCGCGGCAGGTATCCGATTCCAGCCAGTCCCTGTCCCAGGGCGCCGCGGAATCCGCCGGTACGATGGAAGAGATCACTTCGTCCATGCAGCAGATGAACGACCAGACCGGTCAGAACGCTGAAAACGCGGTCCAGGCCAACCGGCTGGCGGACGAGGCCAGAGCCAACGCCGAAAAGGGCAACACCCAAATGGGCCATATGGTTAAAGCCATGGAAGAAATAAACCACTCCGCCGCCGACATATCCAAAATTATCAAGGCTATTGATGAAATTGCCTTTCAGACCAACCTGCTGGCCCTAAACGCCGCAGTTGAGGCGGCGCGTGCCGGCAAACACGGCAAAGGCTTTACCGTAGTGGCCGAGGAAGTGCGCAACCTGGCCAAACGCAGCGCCAATGCGGCCAAAGAAACAGCCGAAATGATCGAGGACTCGATCAAAAAAACAGAAGTCGGCACCAGGATAGCCGGGGAAACCTCCAAAGCCCTTGAAGAAATTGTTGAAGAGGTGGGCAAGGTCACCGACTTTATCAGCGACATCGCCGCCGCCTCCAAAGAGCAGGCCCAGGGCATCGGCCAAATTAACGAAGGCCTGGAGCGGGTGGATCAAGTTACCCAGCAAAACTCCGCCAGCTCGGAAGAACTTGCCGCAGCCAGCGAGGAAATGTCCAGCCAGGCCGAAATGGTGATGCAAATGCTCAGCAAATTCAAACTAAGAAAACAAGGCCCAGGCGCCGCTCATGCGCAGGCGGGCCTGAACGCGGGCAAACCCTATCTGGCCCATAACAAGGGTGGGGGCGTCCGGAAAAGCAGGGTCGCAGCCGGGGCGACAGCGTCCGCCAATAAAGTAAACCCGCAAGATATCATATCCCTGGACGACATAGACTACGGCAAATTCTAGCCCCAACGCCGCCCCATTACCCGCACATCCCCCAGTCCCCAAAACCAACCGTCCCCCCAAAATGGCGGGCTAAAAAGCCCGCCACTGGGGACATTTCCCCACACTGGGGACATTTCGAGACATTGGGGACATTTCGAGACATTGGGGACATTTCTCGACCCCAAAGGAATACC
>CAYMJG010000119.1:0-3269 GCA_964390855.1 uncultured Eubacteriales bacterium
TCATTTTGTTCGGGATGAAATAAACCGCAAATGCCACCAGTATTTGTCATGGAGTGATCGCTCTGAGTGATAAAAAAAGCAATATACCTTTGGACGACGGGCTGCTGGCGGGTATAAGCGGGGGTACGGGAGCGGGCAAGGATTGCGGCCTGCAGGAGGGACAGTTCCCAATGCCGGGAAAATGTTTTAACGCAAGCAGGTCCATATCAGGCACGATATTTCAGCAGGCTTGTCCCTATTGCGGTATATGGACTTCCTTACCCGAGGGCGCGGATCTCGTAGTCGCGCATATATTTGAATGCGCTGCCCTGGGATACGTAAAGAGGGTGAAGGAATAAGTTGTCACGGGAAGTTGTCACGGGGACGGGGTTGTTGACACCCTCGCCAGAGGGGCGGCATCCGCTCCCGTTTTCATATCTCCCTTGTTTGCGCTTGCACTAGAACCAGGCAAGGCGTGCGCCCTATCCCCAAACAGTTCCAAGTGAGGTGATTACCATAAGGCATAATGGACCCGGAAACTAAAGACATGATTTTCAATAAGATAAGCTATATTCCAAACGATACACCAAACGGACGTAAAAAAATATAATTAGGAGGGGGAAATATGTCAACCGCAGCCGTAAAGAAGATCAGCAAACTATCCGCGATTTTCACAGTTATTTTTGCCCTGCTGTTTCCCGGGCCGGCAATGGCCGGGACCGGCCCTTATGCGGAAATAAATCAATCAGCAGCGAGAATAGCCAATACTTTGGTCAATGATCTTGGTGTGAACAGCCTGCAATATGCCCTGCTTTATAATAACGAAATCATCCTTTCAGGAACCGCCGGTAAATTTAATAAAGAAAACTCCTTGCCCGTCACTGATTCTTCCATATACGGAATCGGTTCCACCAGCAAAATGTTTACAACCGTTGCAGTGATGCTGCTTTCAGATCAGGGTAAGCTGGATTTGGATAAACCCGTCACTTCATACGTGCCTGACTTTGTAATGGCGGATGCGCGCTATAAAGAAATTACCGTTCGCATGCTGCTTAACCATTCCTCGGGACTGATGGGCAGCAAGTACACTAATGGCGCTCTTTTTGATGACCCCAACACTTTTAACCACGATACCCTGCTGGCAGCGCTGGCAGGACAAAGACTGAAAGCTGATCCAGGCGCCTACTCCGTCTATTGTAATGACGGATTCACTCTGGCGGAGCTGGTTGTGGAGAGGGTAAGCGGCTTAACTTTTTCAGAATTTGTCAGGGAAAACATTACGAAACCTTTAGGACTGAGTAATACCTTGACTCCCCAGGATGATTTTGACCGGGGATTGATGGCCAGGACATTCATCCGGGGGGATGAGACGCCACCGGAAACGATTAATTTGATTGGCTCGGGGGGCATCTATTCAACAGCTTCAGAGCTTTGTTTATTCGGTCAGATTTTTATGAATAACCCGGGTAATGGAGCGGCAAAAGAACTTTTGTCTCCCGCCGCAAAAAAGGCTCTTATGGAAAAGGAATATCTGCAGGGGATGTGGCCCGATCAAATAGACAACATATTCGGTTACGGGTTGGGCTGGGACTCAGTTGATCTTTACCCGTTTAACCGCTATGGAATCCAGGGCCTTGCTAAAGGAGGGGATACTTCGCTTTATCACAGCTCTCTGATTGTACTGCCCGAACAGAACATGGCCTTTGCTGTTGTAATGTCGGGGGGTTCCTCCATGTATGGCGAATTGATGGGACTATCCTTGCTGCAGCAAGGCCTTCTTGCCACTGGGAAAATAGACAGTATTCTTCCGTCCGCTGAGGAAAAAACGTCCGAAGCTGCCCCAATGCCGGCCGAGTTGGCTTCTTACGCCGGCTTCTATAAAAACAATAGCCTCATAAAAGAGATAAGAATCGAACAGAGCGGCACGCTGACCCTAACCGCATTAACAGAGCAAGATTTGCCTGAAGAAACTTTTGTCTATCAGTCATCAGGGGAATTTGTTAACGAAGATAAAAGCAAAAGGCTGTCTTTTGCTGAGGAGGAAAATGGTGAAACCTATCTGCGTGTGGTAAAGATTATTTCCTTGCCGGAGCTGGAGCAGAAAATGATTATGACTGTCTATGATTCAGTAAAAACGTTGCCTAATCCAGTAGACTTAAAGGTCCAGCAAGCCTGGGATGAGCGCGGCGGTATATACTATATAGTCGACGAATTCAGAACCAGCCAGGTCTACTACAATCTAGCCGCATGTACCCTGGAATTATATACGAGTAAGGACCTGCCTGGTTACTTCGGGACATATAAAATTAATGATCTAAATAATGCGACTCAAGATGCCCAAATACCAGTCATGGACGGCCGCGATAATGATTCCCTGAGTTTCACAACTGAAGATGGTAAGGAATATCTATTCAATACCAGTTCGACTTTTCTAAGCGGCAAAAACATTCCGGATATCTGTGCCGGCGTAGATGCCATCTGTACTATACTGCAAAACGGATATGCCCGTTGGTGTTCCGTTGGAAAAGGGGACGCAGGCAAAACGATGACTGTAAAACTGCCCCAGGGCGGCGCATTTGCAGTATACGACAGCACAGACTGCATCTGCTTCTCTACAGCATCAGGCAATCAACCGGTCATATTACCAGCGGAAGGGAAAATTGTTTTCATTGGCGATGTCCCCGGTACCCGGTTTTATATTACGATAGAATAAAAAGTTGTCACGAAGTTGTCACGGGGACGGGGTTGTTGACACCCTGGCCAAAGGGGCGGCAAAGACATTGCCGCCCCCCGTTTTATTGCCTTCCGAGGATTATGGCAATAAGAATCAAGCATCGCCCTTCTTAAAAATGGGCATGAAAAAAGCACCTCAGGTGAGGCGTTTTTACTATTTTCGAGGTAACGTTCATCCGGCATTTCTTCAGCCATTTTTGCTATAAAATAGTAGGCAAAAAAACTTAAAAAGTTGAAGAATGTCTTCCGCTTCCATATAAGGCACTGTTGAAATGGGCAAATCATGATTAACTGCGTTATTTGATATAACAAAAAAATTGTTCTTATGGCACTGTGCCTTTAATCCGGGTTGACAAAAGGTGTCAACAACCCCGTCTCCCTGACACCTTCCCCCTGACACCTTCCCCTGACACCTTTGGAGTTAGGGGATTTCCCTTTTTCTGAGTTTGTGTTACTCTAAAACCTGGGGGATGATTATGAAAGAAAGCCAGAGGTTTCCGTTGTTATTAATGGAAATGGACAGGTTTATTCAGGGTCACATCGCCGGTAGAGGGTTG
>CAYMJG010000120.1:0-3227 GCA_964390855.1 uncultured Eubacteriales bacterium
GAGATCATGGAGTTCACCAAGATGAACATCCTCTCCCAAGCGGCGCAGGCCATGCTGGCCCAAGCAAATCAGCAGCCTCAAGGCGTGCTGCAACTGCTCAGATAATAAGATATGAAAACAGGAAGGCCCCGGTCACGGGGTCTTCCTGTATATAAACAATTGTGCCGGGGTCGTAGCCCCATACAATTTAGGATCGTTTCCGGACGGGGGTGTGTTTGAATATGAGGATTGCAGATTCTCTAGTTTTTATGTCGGGTGAAAGCAGCGCTTATAAAAGCTACACCAGGGAGGAATCCCTGAGGATTTGGGGCGCCGGGGGGCGTGCCGCTGACCCAGGGCCGGGTAATGGCGCCGGGCAGGCCTTGGGCCTAAATGTGGACGTGCTGGAGCTATCGGATGAGGGACGGTGGGCGGCGCGCCGGCAGGCGTCCGTTAAGGAAGCGGGGCAGGCGGGCAATACGGATGAATTTGGGATTAGCGAACATGACAAACAAAAGATACATCTGCTCCAGAAGATGCTTGAGGCCCTAACCGGCAAAAAATTTAAATTCTATGGGGTCAGGGGTCTGGAACAGGGCCGTGAGGACCGCAGTCGGGGTGTCAACCCGTCGGCGGCGGGCCCGCAGGCGCCGAGGCCACAGGGTAGGGGGATGGAATATAATCTTCATGAATCTTATTACGAACAGGAAAAAATGTCTTTTGCGGCGCGGGGGACGGTCAAGACGGTAGACGGGCGGGAAATCAATTTTTCAGTGCAGCTGAACATGAGCCGCTCATTTGCGAGCCAACTGGACATCAATTTCCGGGCCGGCGCCGCGGCGGCAGTGGACCCGCTGGTAATCAATTTCAGCGGCGCCGCGCCTTCTTTGACTGAAACAAAATATAGTTTTGACCTGGATTGTGACGGTCACGAAGACAGGATTTCTTTTGCCGGCCCCGGCAGCGGCTTTTTGGCCCTGGATATTAACGGGGACGGCCGGATCAACGACGGCGGCGAGCTTTTCGGCCCCGGCAGCGGGGATGGTTTTGCGGAGCTGGCTCGCTATGACGAGGACGGCAACGGCTGGATTGACGAAAACGACTCCGTTTACAGCCGCCTGCGCATCTGGACCAAAGACCAGGAGGGCAATGACGTGTTGTTTGCCCTGGGGCAAAAGGGCGTCGGCGCGATTTTCCTCGGCCATGCCGACACACAGTTTGAAATGAAGGGCCGGGAGAACCAGCTTAACGGTCAGGTAAAAAATTCAGGTATTTTTCTGTATGAAAACGGGTCCGCCGGTACAATCCAGCAAATCGACCTGGCCGTTTAACTGAATTGTGCCGGGGTCTGACACCTGAACAATTCCAAACCTTCAGACAATACAACCAAGGACCAGCCCCTCGGGGTTGGTTCTTACATTTGAAACCTATTATATTCGCCAACCAATTAATATCGGACAATTCCGTTTACAATAAGCGGTAAATATTCTATAATTAGATCCGTAATACTAGCAAGTAGGAGGGGCGTCTTGGATGTAGTTTATTCAAAACATTTTGTTATACGTAAAGAATTGCGTGATATTCCAGATGGAATGGCCGAGGCTGTCTTTACCCCGCCTAATGAGTTTTATAGGGATGTTCGGACAGATTATTTAATTGCAGTAAAGCGGTTGAAGTTCCAGGGTGCGGAAAGGGATATGGCTCTGACCTGTACCATCTATGAAGGTAAAATATTGCTGATAACTTTGCACCCGTTAAAAGACGGTCAAATTAAAAATAGGGTTAGAAGTGGGAGGTGGATTAAAATTGAAAGTCCATTATGATTCGCAGACTGATATTCTTTATCTTGCGAAAGAAGGCGTAGAAGAGGATGTTATAGAACTATACCCGGGCATAAATCTGGAAATCGATAAGGATGGACAGTTAATTGGGCTAGAGTTAATTGATGCTTCAAAACTGTTTAAGGATGTTATTAAACCACTTGAAGAAAGGGTAGCTCTGTCCCGTTAGGGGGGGACGCAACGGTAAACGTGCCGGGGTCGTACCCCGGTACAATTGAAATTTTCAGTTTCTGTTTAGTAATCTGCGGAACGGGGACACACCCCTGTTTGGGGCCGGGCTTTGCGGCTGGGGAATGTCCCCGATTGAAATGGCGGGCTAAACGCCCGCCCTGCTAAAAAAGAAATGTTTGGGATAGGTCCCGGCACGCGCTCCAAATCGCAATAGGAGTTGTTTCCCTGTGTACTATGCACAGAAAATAACCACAGACCGCCTTTGTAAGGCGGTCTAGAACCTTTAAGGACTAGCCGCCATCGCAAAAGCGGCAACTCCTTTTATTAGCAATATGATAACACGCCTAAAAATATTCGTCAACCGCTCCTATGAAGCTTAATCCCCTCAATATTTAAGCAAAAAAAGCCGATAAACGACATAGGAGGGTAAAGGCGGCGTTTACAAGAGCGTTTTAGCGGTTAATAAAGCAGGATATCGCTGTTCATGGCGCGAATTGCTATTAGGTTTTATTGCACATAAAGAAGGGGGATTGATATGGCCGGACGTTACCTTGTTCCCGACTACATACTCGAATATAAATGCGCCTGCTGCACCGAATGCTGCAAGCGCTGGAGAATCATCATCGACAAAGACACAGTGGAAAAATACGACCGGCTGGCTGCCGAAGATGAAGAATTATCCGCCATGCTGGACGAAGGTTTGCAAAAGGACAAGACCGGCAAAGCGTCGGTGCGGCTGAAAAATATAGTTAAAAAAACAACCGCGGAGGGAAACGGGGAGCAAAAGGAAACGGCCGGCGTCGACATGGCCGTCTGTCCTTTCCTGAATAGCGAGGGACTGTGCGCCATTCAGAGGAAATACGGTATTGACGCCTTGTCCGACACCTGCAAAATATTCCCCCGCACAATTTGTAAAACCGAGCGGGGCTTTGAAATGGCTCTCACCTATGCCTGCAAGACAGCCGCAAAGACCCTGAAAAACAAGCGCGCGGTGGAATTTTTTCAAGACCCGCCGGGCTTTGATTTCCCGAACCTGCACGGCCAATACGCAAGGATAGGCGACATGCTGGAGAGGAAAAAACAGGGCAAGACCAACTATTTTGACGTAGAGGCGCTACTCATCGACATCATGCAGTTTCGGGAAATTAACATCGACACCAGGCTCATCCTCACCGGCATTGTGATCGACAAGCTGAAAGACGGGGACATCCGGTCCATCAGAAAGTACCTGCAAAA
>CAYMJG010000121.1:0-3209 GCA_964390855.1 uncultured Eubacteriales bacterium
GTCACCAGGCGCAAAAACCGGCGGTCGAGGTAAACCTTCAACATAACCCGGGCCGGTGCTCTGTCTGCCATCATGGACCCCCTTGTCGTACATTAATTATTCAGCTAATATACACTTTAATCTTATTTTCCCCCGGAACGCCTTTCTACAAAATCAACAGTGTCCGCTATAGTTCTAAGCTTGATCATGTCCGACATGGATATGGTAAATTCAAAGGCGTCCTCCATTTCCGCCAGGACCCAGCTCAGGCCAAGCGAATCCAGTCCCAGGTCAGCCAGCTTCATGTCAGCGGTGATGGCCTCCGGCTGGGCGCCCTTCAAACATTTGACGATAATTTCGCGCATAATGTCCTCGATTTGCTTTTTATTCATATCTATTTCCTCCTTTAAGTTCTAAGGCTTTTCCCTCTCCGCCAGCATTTGCACGGCCATTTCCCGCAGCTTGAATTTTTGTACCTTGCCGCTGGCGGTCAGCGGGTATTGCTCAGTGATGAAAAAATGGGCGGGGACTTTATTGGACGCAATCCGTTCCCGGCAATACCGCTTGAGTTCGAGCGGGGTGGCCGTCCATCCCGCCTTCAGGCGCACAAAAGCGACAGTATCCTCGCCGTAGTACGGGCAGGGGATCCCTACCACCTGGCAGTCCCCCACTTTGGGGTGGGTAAGTAAAAATTCTTCGATTTCCGCCGGGTAAATGTTTTCGCCGCCCCGGATAATCAGGTCCTTGATCCTGCCAGCAGCCCGGTAAAAGCCGTTTTCATCGGCGCACACCAGGTCGCCGCTGTGCAGCCAGCCCCCGGCGTCAATTGTTTCAGCGGTGTTTTCCGGCGCTTTGTAGTACCCCTTCATCATGGTCGGGCCTTTGATGCAAAGCTCCCCTGGAGCGCCGGCAGGCACATTTTGACCGGTGCGCGGGTCAACTATTTTTAGTTCAATGTCCGGCAAAACCCGGCCAATTGTGCCGGCGCGGTCCTCCAAAGAAGCGTCCGGGGTGTTCATTATCGTGATCAGGCATTCTGTCGAGCCGTAGACCACGCCAAATTCACTTGCGCCCATCTTTTCCACCACAGCCATGACCAGTTCGGGCGGGCAGGGCGCCCCGCCAATACTGCCGCCGCGCAGGGCTGAAAGGTCGTAAGGGCGGGCCGCCAGTTCCTCCAGCGCGGCCACGAACATAGTCGGTGTGCCGCTGACGGCGGTAGCCCGGCAGTCCGCCATAACCCGCAGCATATCCCGCGCCCTGAAGCGTTCAACCGGCGCGATAACAGAGCCGGCGCAAACGGCGGAGATTATGACCAGGCAACCAAAAGCATGGAAGAAGGGTAGCGGCAGGCAAACTACATCTTGCGGCGTGAGCCCCTGCCGTTCGGCTATAGCCGCGGAGTTGCCGACATAAGCCCCGTGGGTCAGCATCGCGCCTTTGGGCGCGCCGGTGGTCCCAGAGGTATACATGATGGTAAAAAGATCTCCGGGCGCGATAGATTGTTCACGGGCGTCCAACTCCTGGCCGGCCACAGCCTCGCCTGCCGTTAACAACTCCTCCCAGGAAAACATGCCGGGCTTCTTTCCCTCACCAAGGAATACGACATTTCTTAGTTTTGGCAGGCGGCCTGCTTTTAGTTCACCCGGCCGCGTGGTTTTCAACTCCGGGCAAATTTCGTAAATCGCCTCAAGGTACTCTCCCCCTTGCCCGGCGCCGTCAGCCAGGAACAAAACGGAGGCGTCCGATTGTTTGAGCGCATATTCCAGCTCAAATGTCCGGTAGTTGGTATTGACCGCCACTAGAGGGACTCCTGCTTTGGCGCAGGCAAACAGGACAAACAGCCACTTGGGCGAGTTGGGCGCCCAGATAGCGGCATGTTCGCCGCGATCGGCGCCGAGGGCCAGCAGGCCTTTGGCGGCCTGCCGGGAAATGTGGTTAAAATCGCGATAGGTATAACTTGCGCCCCGCTGGTGAAAAACCAGCGCCGGAGTGTCACCCTGGGTGTCCGCTTTTTCCCGCAAAAGGCCGCCTACAGTGGCGGCGCCGGCAGACTGCCTGAATCCCGCCAGGCGCTGTTTTTTGTTCATCCCATCATTCCCTTCATCATAGTTTGAAAATATCAACGCGCCACGTCCTGCCAGTCTTCCTTAATAATTTTCAGGATCTCCTTGGCCTGCTTTCTGTACAGGTGGACCTCGCCAAAGTTCGGCGCCGACAATGTTTTTTGCATTAACAGTCCATCGCCGTCAAACCAGCGGGGCAAAGGCCCGCCAAGGAAATAACCGTTAGCGCGCAAAACATCAACAACAGCGCCGGCGCACGGCAAGGATAACGGCAGGTAAACCTGAATGACCACGGCCCCCTCCGCCGTAATCCGCCGCTCCGTTTCCTTAATATAGGCCGGAAAATCCTCTCCAGCCTCAAACAGGGTGATCCGCGCTACCCCGGCCGCGGCAAAAACGTCCGTCTTCCCTTTGGTGGCAGTACCATCAGCGAAGCCCCGCCGGGACTGCACATATGTATGACCAAAATCACAGGCCGAATATATATATTGAAGGGACTGTTCATATATTTTGGGCAAAAAGATCACCTGCGCCCTGGTCTTAAATGTCTTGAAAATCACTAGGGTGGAGACCCTGCCGGTGTTTCCCAGCGGCCGCAAAAAAGCTTTGTCATATGATTCCGCAGGCATCAAATCGACTTCCAGGGCCATCGGGTAAAATCCCTCCCAGAAAGCCATCTGCTGAGTAACCAGATGGTTGCACACCGCCTCTCCCCATATTTGCTCCAAACCGCAGCGTTCCGGCATTTCCCCGCTGATAAACCCGATTAACCTGGAAGCGATATCGGCGCCGCGAAAATCATGCTTAACCATCAACTGTCCAATTTCGTATAAATTTAAATTGGGAGGAGAAGAACGGTACAAGGCCACATGCCCCACCACCTCGCCGCCGGCAGTCCGGGCCACCACGCGATAAGCGGCGCCGGCGCTTTCTTCGCGGATTAATTCCTTCGGGTCATAGACCGTTTTGACAGGGTAGCTGTCGCCGTAGACCATACGGTATAACTCCACTACCCCCGCGGCGTCCTCCGGTCTAAAAATATCAATTACCCAGGATGGTTTCTCCTCATTAGCAACATTATCCGTCATTCTTCAAACTTCACCTCTATACCCTGCCAAAACTAGAATTCAAGTGTCAATTTCTTTCTTAATTATAGCAGAATCT
>CAYMJG010000122.1:0-1899 GCA_964390855.1 uncultured Eubacteriales bacterium
TGTAGAACGGCACATTAGTACCAAACCAAACCGCAAATTAAAAATCCAGTGAAATTCAATAAAACAGCGCATACTTATACCATGCAGCACAATATTACCATAAAAAACGCACAATACTTTCGCTCTTGGCTAAAACAAGATTTAGAATAGCCACCGGGTTTTAGCAAACCAATAAATCGGTTAATGCCTCACCCCAGTGGCAGAAGAACCTAACGCCTAGCTTGTTTAACAGCCATTATGTCGGCCCGAGACTCAAATAACTTTTCCTTAAATACAACGATGAACCAGGCTGACCGGTTTTTAGTTGGCGGAAACACCCGGGCCTTATCGAACACCTTGCAGATAGCCTCGGCTGCCTCCTCTTGGCTAAAGCCCAAGCTATTAATCAGGTCCAGGGCTAGCGGTAAAAGGTCATAAAAACCGGTACGGACAAAATAATACTCCAGGCGATCATTTATTAGCAAAATACCCGCCCCCCTAGCGCAAAGCCAGATTATTACCGGCCGCCATAATAACTTCCGTATCAATAACTGTTTTCTGCAATTGCGACCCTAATATCAGGGCATCAGTCATCAGGCTGTTAATCAGGCGAGGGGCACCCTGACAAGAATTGGCGATCGCCTGCACGGCAGCAGCATCAATTATGGAATGAGCGCCGCCGGCGGCTTCCAACCGGGAAAAGATATAATCCTTGGCCTCATCCGTTGAAAGACCTTCATAATTATAATGAACTACAATCCGCTGTTTCAAAGACTCATGCACCGGCTTTTCCAGAATCGAAATAAGATAAGGCTGGCCAATAAAAGCCAGCGCAAAACAATCCAGGCTGTCAAAATGAACATTCATCAGCATTTTAATATCTCGGAAAATACCGATGTTTAAATACTGACTCTCATCAATAACCAGAACAAACGTTTTGTGCTTCTCCTTAAACAGATGGTAAAGCTGCTGCTGGATATTTCTAAACATTACACTTTTCTTGGTACTATAATCTAAACCCAGCTCATTAGCGAACTGATGATAAAATTTAGTAACACTAACTGTAGAAAGGCAAATATAAGAAAGCTTAAACAAATTGGGATTCAGGTTTTTCGCAAAACAACGCAAGGCAAAGGTTTTTCCAGCCCCCGGAGGCGCCGTAAAAAGACCGATGCCGCGGGTGTTTTTCAGATAATCCAGCCGAGAAAGCATTTGCTTAAAATCCTTAGATAAAAAAGCATTGCTCTCTTGAATAGACTTGTCAAAAGGATTAAAAGCAAGTCCGTAAAAAGATCTAAACATCGTCTAAACCCTCCAGCCGGGAATAATCAATAGCATGGGTATTATTACGCTTAGTACGCCCATTTTCTACCCGGTTCGTAGGCCGAATTGGGAAATGCCGGCCTTCAAATAAAATATAGGCATCTTGCATGCGATCAGGAAGATAACGGATTTCTACCTTGGACCGGATAAACTGCATCGGCACATCATAATAAACCGTATCAATCGAAATCGTGGCGTCAAGATTAACCTTGCGGGTAATGCGGTTCATAAAACACTCATCCAGCCATTGCTGGCTTTTAGGTATACGGATCTGATTAATACCTCTTTGATAACGTTCCATGGGGGTTTCCCCAATGCTTCGGTTAAAACTGGTGTTACGTTTACGAACATACTCCGCCAGCAGACGATTCAATTCCTCAAGGGATTGGACTTCTGATGCGTCAAAACCATGTAACCAGGTATCTCTAATCGTTCTAAAGCTCCGTTCTATTTTGGCTTTTGATGCCCCGTCACGTATTGGCGCATGGAGCTTTACCGTGCCCAAAGAGCCGCAAATTAAAGCCAATTGGGTATTGGCATAGGTTGATCCATGGTCTAAATACAATTTATTACAAATCCCGTGGCGGGCAATGGCCT
>CAYMJG010000122.1:1999-3095 GCA_964390855.1 uncultured Eubacteriales bacterium
AAAGCCGCTTCCAAGCATAAAGGGTGGAAACTGCAATTGTGTATTTACCACAAAGCGCCTGGACTGTCATTCGTGACAGATAATAGTCGCGCAGGACCTGGAGGATAAAAGTTAAACTGTAGGAACCGTGGGGGATGATAATTTCAGGCAAAATGGCATGGGTATTGCCGCATGACGAACACTTTATCCTGGAGATGGCAATTCTATATATGACCTGCGAATCCTTTTCAAAAGCAATCAGATCCCTCTCATAGGAATCAAACATCGACCAACCGGGACGCTTTGCCTTGCACGCAGGACAAGGGTAAACTAGTGAAGGCAGCTTCTCTTTGGAAAAATCTCGCATCGCCTCTGTGAACATTTCCAGGGCGGAAAGTTTTATAAAATCCAGCTTGCAAAAAACCGTAAATGCTCTTATCATAATTTTAGAGGTGTCTTATGCTTAAAGCATAAGGCTGCGGAAAGAGGAAGAGCGTTAGGCGGGCAAGCATAACGGGCTCTTTCTCTTTTTTTATTTTTTTAATGATAAAGGTAAAAAAGCGGCTGGTCAAGAGCCGGCGGCATAGGATCTGACAGGACGGACAGACCAGTTACCGATTTGGAATAGTAAAGATTAGCGTTACGGACGGGTCTGGCAGTAATGTGCTGGTTTTTGTCCCAGGGTGTTATCGGAGGGAAGGACATAGTGGTAAATTTAATTTGCAGTTTTCATGCTAGAAAGAGGAAAAATAAAACGGCGTACTACATGCGGGGGTGATCCTACACCTCTACATATTTGGAGATAACACTCAACATGCTCCCCGCGTATGCGGGGGTGATCCTGTCCTATAGGACATTTCTTGAGGGGGGTTTTTATGCTCCCCGCGTATGCGGGGGTGATCCTAGAAGCCCTGAAGCAATTAGCGGTGGCAGGAAATGCTCCCCGCGTATGCGGGGGTGATCCTTGGGACAGATAGCTGGCAAAATTGCCAGTCTAATGCTCCCCGCGTATGCGGGGGTGATCCTTACACTACCCTGGCCGCTGGAGTCCATGCCGGATGCTCCCCGCGTATGCGGGGGTGATCCCTGAGGATCCCACTTCTCATGATGCGCAGTT
>CAYMJG010000123.1:0-1768 GCA_964390855.1 uncultured Eubacteriales bacterium
TTCGGGCTTTTCTTCCCCACCCTGGTGGCCGGCCCGATCAAAAGGTTTGGGCCTTTCCTGGAGCAACTGCGCAACCCGGCCGGTTTCAGGCTGGAATTCGTCAGTGATGGTTTGTACCGCATCCTGCTCGGGTTGGGCAAAAAAATGATCCTCGCCGACAGTATGGCGTATTTCACCGGGCCGCTGGCCAACCCTGCGGGCGCTGCCGGCGCCGACTGCTGGGTGGCCATGTATGCCTTCGCGATCAAGATTTATTTTGATTTCTCCGGCTACTCGGACATCGCTATCGGCAGCGCCAAACTCTTGGGCGTCAAGGCGCCGGAAAACTTTAACCGGCCGTACTTCCAACAGAATATATCCGCCTTCTGGAACAACTGGCACATGTCCTTGAGCAGCTGGATCAAGGACTACCTGTATATCCCGCTGGGCGGCAACAGGGGGACGCTTCTTTTTACGCTGAGAAACTTAATCGTGGCTATGGCCCTGTGCGGGTTGTGGCACGGCGCCGCCTGGAATTTCGCCCTTTGGGGCCTCTACCACGGGCTGGGGATGAGCCTGTACAGGATATACCGGAAAAAGGGCGCCACTCTGATAAGATTAACAGAAAGGCTGCCGGGGCCGCTGGTCAGGGCGGTTTCCGTACTAATCACATTTCATTTCGTTTGCTTTGGCTGGGTTTTCTTCGCGGCAGACCTGGGCGTTGCTTTCCAGTTTCTTACCTTACTATTTTAAGCCCAAGGGGTGATTAATTTGGCCAGAATCATCGCATCAAATGTTTTAAAAGCATTTTTTGTTATCCTGGTAGTGGTCCTGACCGTGCTGTTCAGCACCGGCCAGGAATCCAGATTTATTTACACCGATTTTTAAACAGCGGGGACATTCGCCGGCGCCGAAGGAATCCCCGTAAGAGAGGGTGTCCCCATTCCGCTATTCCTTGACAACCCCGAAATGGAAACATATACTTAACCCAGTGAACCGTTAAAATAGATAATAATCATTAGCTGGAGGCGCGTGATGGACAGCCGGGACGGAAGGGAAATTTTTACCCGTTTGGAAGGGATCCTGATGGAAATAGGACGCCGGATGCACGCCGAACTCGACGCGCACATGGTCTCCGGCATAACCGGCAGCCAGTTTTTTGTCCTGAAAACAATTAGCGCCAAGGGTAGGCTCACTGTTTCCGAGGTGGCGGAAGCGCTAGGGGTCTCTCTAAGCGCCATTACCGCCCTTGTCGACAGGTTGGCGCCTGCCGGCCTGGTTGTAAGAAGCCGTGACGAGAAGGACCGGCGCCTGGTCTGGCTGCAGGTTACGGACAAGGGCAGGGAGGTATTGGCAAGTTGTGTCCAGGGCAGGAGGCGGGTGGCGATAAAATATTTTGGCCAATTGCCGGAAAAGGACCTGGAAAATCTGCTGGAGGTTTACGAAAAAATACTGGCCATGTTGAAAGCCGAGTGATACTGCTATGCTGACAAATATATGGCCGGGGCGGAAATTGCAGGGGGAATGGCCGTAAAGATGGGTATGAGGGAATGCGTCATGCTGTTGCGGAAACGCGTTGCTAAATGGCTACTTAATTCTGCGGATATGCGCCGTTTCCATTTGCAGGACGTCAACCTTGGCTTCAATCCGTTCCAGGGAGGAGATTATTCGCCGGTTAATGTCCTGTTGGACTTCTCTGGCGTCGAACAAAGCATTTAATTTATCAATAATTTCGTTTTCTACGCGGGACTCCAGCCTGGCCAGGCAGCCTTCGAAATTTTTCTGGTTT
>CAYMJG010000123.1:1868-3074 GCA_964390855.1 uncultured Eubacteriales bacterium
TTCGAGATTCTCCAGACCGCCTTCAAGTCTTTTCTGACTGGCTTCCAGGTTCTTCTGGTTGCCATTGAGTTCTTCCAGGCCGCCTTCGAGCACCTTCTGATTATCTGCCAGTTCCTTCTGGTTTGATTCAAGTTGATCCAGGCGATCAAAGACCTTGTTGAACTGTTGATCCATCCTATTAAATTGTTGCAGCATCAATTCCTGAAATTCTTCGTTATCCAAAGCCGGCCTCCCTTCCTTTCTCAATCCGGTTGTCGGGTGTTAAATTAAATTGTTCTATTTTAAAATGG
Organism: uncultured Eubacteriales bacterium; assembly: GCA_964390855.1. Lineage (GTDB taxonomy): Bacteria > Bacillota > Desulfotomaculia > Desulfotomaculales > Pelotomaculaceae > Syntrophopropionicum. The sequence goes on from CAYMJG010000123.1 coordinate 2,159, forward strand.
GGATACCTGCCAGAAGCGTAAAAATATTTGTTGCCGCCAAGGCGGCGATTAAAAATATTCTTTATGAGAAGGCCGTAAACACAGCGCCGCCATAGAATTGTGGAGAAGTGTCAAAAACTGTGGTAGAATAGTGCAAGGCGAAAAGCCAAGAAAATAAGAGGTTTTTTTGCAGGATGAGAGTAAATCTCCTCGGTGTCGATATTGACGCCCTGAGCATGGAAGAAACGGTGGAGCGTATAGCGGGACTAATTTGTCATCAACGCCCCGCCAGGGTGATGACCCTCAATCCCGAATACCTTTATCAAGCCCAGTTCAACGGTGAACTGCTGGATCTGGCCCGGCGGGCGGATTTGGTAACCGCTGACGGGGAGGGGATCGTTTGGGCCTGCCGGATGGCCGGCCGCCCTGTTCCCGGACGGGTGACGGGAATCGACCTGATGCTGCGGCTATTGGAACGGGCCTCCTTATCCGGCTGGAGCGTCTACCTCTTTGGCGCCGCGCCCGGCGTGGCTGACGCGGCAGCGGAAAGAATTCGCGGTGACTACCCCGGCCTGCGGGTAGCAGGCTGCCGGAACGGCTATTTTCGGGAAGGCGAGGAAAGCGGGATTGCCCGGGAGATCGGCAGGGACAAACCCGACCTGCTTTTTGTGGCGCTGGGCGCTCCCAAGCAGGAGATCTGGATCGACAGGTACCTGGAGAAAACGGGGGCCGGTGTGGCCATTGGGGTGGGCGGCAGTTTTGATGTCCTGGCCGGCAAGGTACGGCGCGCGCCGGGTTGGGTTCGCAGCCTGCGCCTGGAATGGCTGGCCCGCCTGCTAAGACAGCCCTCGCGCTGGCGCCGCCAGCTGGTCCTGCCTCTTTTCGCCTGGGCAGTGATCAAGAAATATAAACTAAAAAAAATTAAAACATACTGACA
>CAYMJG010000124.1:0-3066 GCA_964390855.1 uncultured Eubacteriales bacterium
TCAGGCGGCAGGCGCGCCGGGCAGCAGGGACAAGGGACCTGTCCCCCTGTCCCGTGATGGCAGTTGTTCACACTGCAGAAAATCTGCGGCATCAGAAAACACCTCCTTACCCTCCATTTTCCTCTAAATACCCGCAGATTATGCAGCCCAAAAGAATCTCCTATACAATAAAAACAACCCGCCGTGATCACAGCGGGTATAACGGGGACTGTCCCCTGACATATTATGTCAAAGGAGGACTGTCCGTATCTTGATCTGGTTGGAATTTGCTAAGGGTTGATATTTTATGATTGGTTTATGCAATACTGTTGAACACCCAGTCAGTCAATTGTTGCACGGCATAAGCCATTAATAGTTTTCCTTTCTCACCTCAAAATAGACTTGAGCATATTTGCATACCGGACATACCTCCGGAGCTTTTTTACCCATCACAAGATGGCCGCAGATACGGCATTCCCACATCTTCTCTTCGCCCTTTTCAAATACCTGCTGCATCTCTACATTATTCAATAAGGCACGATACCGTTCTTCATGGGCTTTTTCAATAGCTCCCACCCGGCGGAATCTTGCTGCCAAATTTTGGAACCCCTCTTCTTCGGCCTCCTTCGCAAATCGATCATACATATCTGTCCATTCATAATTTTCGCCTTCGGCAGCTTGCAAAAGATTCTCGGCTGTGTTGCCCAGGCCGCCAAGCTCTTCAAACCAAATACGGGCGTGTTCCTGCTCATTTCTTGCAGTTTTCAAAAAGATTTCAGCCATCTGATCATAGCCTTCCCTCTGGGCAATATTTGCAAAATAAGTATACTTGTTTCTGGCCTGGCTTTCACCTGAAAAAGCCTCCATCAGGTTTTTTTCTGTTTTTGTGCCGGCGTACTTATTGACAGATTTAACTTCTTCAACTAACTCAAATACCGACGCCGGTTGTTTGCATCTGGGGCATATAAAGTCACTCGTTAATTCTCCCTCATGAATATACCCGCATACTGTGCACTTATACTTGGCCATTTTTTTATCCTCCCGTACTTTGTTTTTATTTATTTTTTTAAATATATTAAACAATTTTTTTGCCGCTTCTGCGGGGAAACCTTCCGGCTGTTGGCTCTCAAGGAGTGACTGTAAAAAATCCACTGAGTTTTGACTTTGTGGAATCATATATCCCGCTTCACGGACAATATCCTCCGCCATTGTGCGATTTGATTTCTCCATTGCTATGGCCAGCTTTCCGGGTAATCCGGCAGCGATGCTCTCCTGCTTGGACTTGCTGCGCAAAAGCGAGTTCATAACTTCCAGAACTGCTTCCGTTTTGGGCTGCTGTGGCGGGTACGTTTTAGGAACCATTGAAATCGCACCAGACGGGCAAGCACCGGCACAATCTCCGCAGCCGGTACAAGTTTCTACATCAATGATGCTGTTTTCTGTGTTAGTCGCGCCGGTGGGACAAACATAAAGGCACAAACAGTCTTTGGTGCATAAACGTATATTTCGTACGGCATATTTTTCAAGCACTTCTGTTCCCCCCTTCGATCCTTTCAAACTTCCAGTTCGGCACTTTGCAAACCGGACAAATATCTGGAAGAGTGTCTCCTATATATATAAATCCGCAGATTGTGCAGACGTAGACTCCGGTATTTTCAAGCATAGCATTGCCCTCTTTTTGGTACCGGCTCAAGAGGGACTTTAAAATACGGGTCACCTTATCACTCCAGGTAAGCGCACGCAGCGCGCCCCGATCCTTTGCCTCGGAGGCCACAACAAAGGCATAGGGAAAGCTCTCCTCAAGGTCTTTTTCGACTAGATCCAACAGTTGATCATAATCGGGATGATCAGCAGGTGCGGCAGCTGACTTAAAAAATTCAGCCAACTCGTTAAACAGCGCCGCTTCCTCCGGTTTATACTGTTTTTCACAACCGCGTGCCAAATTGCTGCACATTGCACCAATTTCCAGCGGTGTTAATTCCTTCATGTCTGCAGCAGCTTCAATTGTTGGGATCGGTTTTTTCTCCGCAACTGCGGCTGGCTGGCCCTGCTTATTAAACTCCGCATTTGCCGCTCCACAAAGGGGGCAGACCCAGTCCTCCGGGACGTCCTCCCATACTGTGCCTGGCGCAATGCCTGCTTCAGACAGGCCCTTTGCTTCGTCATAGATGTATCCGCAAACAGAACAGACATATTTCCCCATACAATAACCTCCTTCACTTGAATTCGATTAGATTTACTAATCTGTAACCGTAGCAGAGTTGATATGATTACAACTTAATCATATCAACCATAAGAAACTTTGTCAAGAAAGAAATAGAAATACTACTCCGCTAATGATATCTTCATGCTGCAGCAGTATTGGTTGCCCGGTCCGGTTTAGTTTGTTAAACGAACACCACCCTACCAGGTTAAGCCGGCAATAAAATCAGCGGTTTCCTGCCTTAACGGTTTTGAAAAAAGCTGTTCGGTTGGTCCATATTCCACTACCTGGCCGGCCATCATCAGCAGCGTCTGGTGAGCAACCCTTTTAGCCTGAAATAAGTTATGGGTCACCAGAACAATGGCCAGCGCACCCGACAATTGAGTAAGGAGCCGTTCGATCAGCATTGTTGAGGCTGGATCCAGACTGGAGCAGGGCTCATCAAGCAATAAGACCTCGGGTTCTGCAGCCAGTGCCCTGGCAATGGCCAGTCTCTGTTTTTGCCCGCCGGAAAGCTCTCCGGCAGGGCGCTCCAATTTGTCCTTCGTTTCCTCCCAGAGACCGGCCTGTTTCAAACTGCGTTCACATATATCATTCAACTTCCGCTTATTCTTTTCACCGTAATAACGCGGCCCGAAAAGAACGTTTTCCCCCACGCTCATGGGCAGGGCCACAGGGGTTTGGAATACTATGCCAACCTTGCGGCGGATTGAGGCTGCATCGTTCTTCTGGTATATATCCTCACCATTGAGCAAAATTGTACCGCTGCAATTAAAACCACTATCCAATTCAGCCGTCCTGTTAATACTCTTTAAGAGTGTTGTTTTACCCGTAATTTATAAGGTAATTTAATATTGTCGTTCAAAATATTCGTGTTATTCATT
>CAYMJG010000125.1:0-3049 GCA_964390855.1 uncultured Eubacteriales bacterium
CCGAAGGTAGATAGCGTGACCCCGCTGCCGGCCATTTCAGCCACTTTTTTAATTAGTCCCCGGGGGCTGGTAATGCCGGTGTTGGCCTGCCCGTCAGTAAGGAGCAATACCCGGTTAATCTGCTCTTTCTTAAACGCCTGCCTGACCTCCCTTAAACCCTGCAGCATACCGCCGCTCAGGTTTGTGCAACCGCCGGAGTAAATTCCCATCACCGACTGTTTCAGCAAATCTTTGTTTTCCACCGGTTGGGATGGGGCAATCAGGCTGACCATGTCGTCAAAAGCCACAATAGAGCAGTGGTCCTTACTGTCCAGGTGTCCCAGCGCAAAGGCCACAGCCTTTTTGGTGTAATCCAGTTTATCCCCGGCCATACTGCCGCTGCGGTCGATGACGAAGGAGAGGTTCTGGGCCGGCCGGCTTTCCGTGCCTACCGCAGGCGCTGTCAGTTTTACCATCAGGTAGGCCGTCTGTTTGTTTCCAGGCTGAAGATGGGATTTATCCAGAGCCAGGTCAATGTTAATTTTTTTCAATAATATTCCCCCTAATTTTTTTAGCAATTTGTCCTTATCCAGGGTTTATCAAATTTACAAGAAAGCCGGCGCCCTCCTTTGCATCGGTATATGCCGATCATAAGGCGGCAATCCGGCAACAGTTTGTCACCTGTAAAAATAAATTTAAACCGGCTACTGGGGAGGTAGGTTTACCGGTATTGCGCTGATATCGCCTTGCCGGCAGCTTCATGGTTAACGCTGCCCTTTGAAGTGATTACCCGCAAGGGGCTGGAAATTATACGGCGTCCCGCAGAGCAACGGTCAACGGCAGGGAGGTCCAATTGACAGCCAATGAGTACGATCTGCTGCTGTTTTTTGCCGCCAATCCCAATATTGTATTTACAAAAGAGCACATTATATCAACCCATTATTAATAGAGGTCTTGATGGAACCGTGTATTAATTGAACGCCTGGCGAAAACAGAATTCGGTCAGGCGTTCCCGTAGTTCCCGCAGGAAACGCTCCGCTTCGTTTTCCCCGTCTCTATGCCGGGTTATCCCGGCGCTTTGAAAAAGTCAATGTATGCGCAATCCCATCCGCTGTGTTGCGTATAATCATACCGGCCAGGTCGTCCCCGGTGGTCGTTAGCGCAGGGCGCAGCAAACCCTGGGCGAGCTGGAAGATAAACTGGGGGATAATTTCTTCAGGGTCCACAGATCATTTATAGTGAACCTGAACAAAGTCAGCAGAATCGGAGAGGTAAGCAGCAGGTCATATGAGCGTCAGTGTCCTGGATGCCAGGTTCTTGATGGTGACGCCCGGCAGGATGAGAAAACGCTGATTGTTGGCGATGTACTGCAGGCGTTCGTATTTCCGCTTCTCCGGCCAGTTGATCCAGCGGTCCCGGGGGCGGCTGCATTTAAGGCTGTGCGCCCCAGCCGATTAGCGCCACCCACCGGCCATTTATCAGGGCACGTATTTAAGGCTCCTGCCAGACAGTCAGCGAAAACCCAGGTAATGGCTCTCGGCCATCAGGCTGTCCCAATCATTCTCTTCTTCGACGTTGATGGGCCGTACGATCAGGTCTTTGAGGTTGGCGCCTTGGTTGATGTTATTGTCTGACACTGCTCCGTTTTTGTTCATAAGGTTATTTTACATCAACGGTGGAGATTTGATCAGACATATCTTGAAAATTATGCGGTTATTGGATAGTTTCTGACTTTGCCGCAGTTTTTGAATAATCTGTAAAATATTTATTCCGGGGGTAGGTTTTTATGGTATAATGCCTAGTTACCAGATATAATAAAAGAGAGGGGGGCGATCATGTTATATGAAACAAGGCCCCAAGCCTATTATGAAACCAGCAACACTATCATAAAAATAGCATTACAAATAAACCCATAAGATGTGACCTAGCGGATATGAGAAAGAGAGAAGAAAAATTATTACATGCGCTTCGCTCCAGGATTTAATGAGGGGACTAGCGCATCCACTTATATTGGAAAGGAGTGGGTTCTTTTGAATTTTGTTAGAAAGGTTACAAACAGTAATATACTGGCAAGCATAATTGATATACCCGAAAACCTAAAGAACAGAAAAGTAGAGATTTTAATTTTTCCCTATGAAAACGAGCATGTTGAAGCCAGTGTAGGCCAAAAACCCAAAAGCGCCAGGGGTCTATTAGAAAGGTATAAGAACAAAGAGCTTCAGGCTTTGGAAAGTGGCGCGTGGGCAAGGGCGTCGATGGATAAGTATGAAAATAGCTGATGCCAATGTCGTCTTAAGATATTTGCTGAACGATTCAGAGGATTTCTCGGAAAAGGCTGCTGAGATACTAGAAAACAATATGGTTTTCCTTCCGAATGAAGTAATAGCCGAAATTGTCTATGTTCTGGAAAAGGTCTATAAGGTGGAAAGAAAAAATATAAGCAGCGCCTTATTGGAACTCTTTGAATATGGAAATTTAGAGGTTGGTGACATTGGCATAATTGGTGAGTCCCTAAAAGTTTATGCTAGCAGGAACCTGGACTTTATAGACGCATTGCTATATGCCTATCACAAGCTGGGTAAACATGAAGTTTATACCTTTGATAAAAAGTTGAATAGCTTGCTAAACTGTTCAATGAAATAGATGGAAAAACGGCGAATTCAACATTATCCCATGTTCGAACAAAAACCGTGCGGCCTAACGGCCAGCCGGTTTTTGTTCGACGGGAGGTCGTACCCAATGTCATCAGGCTATCCTTCCATTTAATAGGAGTCAGTTGGGACAAAAAAATATCAAAACCTACCTAAATAAACACAAAAAGACTTGACATTTCAGAAAGACCTCCATAATCAAAATGGATACCATTTATTGGTATATCAAGAGATTATGGGGGATTTTTATGATTAGAAAAAACTTTTTGGAAGGAATACGTATCACTAAGGAACTCATTCATGCTATTGTGTTCATGTGCGAAAACCGCACTAAACCCACGTATTTTACACGAACATCCAACTGCAAAATGGATTTTACAAGCATTATCCATTTTCAACTCAATTTTATTAAAAAAACC
>CAYMJG010000126.1:0-2829 GCA_964390855.1 uncultured Eubacteriales bacterium
TGGAGACCGGGAACATGCGGATTTCACGGTTGAGCTTGGTCACGCTGTCGTTGTAGATCAGGCGGCTGGTGCGCACCATATTTTCAAAGGTTTGCACCGCGTCCATAGTTTTGATATAAGTTTCGTTGGCCTTTAATTCGGGGTATTGCTCCGCTACCATGGCAATCCGGCCCAGAGCTTTGGAAATAATTCCCTCTTGGCGCAGCACATCATCCGGGGTGGATTTGGCTGTGATCACGCTTCTCCTTGATTTGATGGTTTCAATCAGCGTTTCGCTTTCGTGCCTGGCATAGCCCTTGGTCAAATCCAGAAGGGAGGTCAGGGCATCGAAACGGCTTGACAGCTGTACCCCGATCTGACTCATGGCGTTGTTGATATTCTCATCAAGCACCACCAGTCTGCGCTGGGTGGAGATGATCCATAGCACAATGACCACGGCAATTGCGGCGATTGCGATTAAAGTTGGCAGCATAAAAAAATCTCCTCTTTGTTATTTTGATGGGCAGACAGACCGCTATTTTGTCCGTCCGCCCATTTTACAGCTTGTATAACAGGCGGGTGAAGGAAGCTCCCGCCCGCCCCCGGTACATGATGGTTATTAATTCAATGTAATGCTTTACTTGTTCCCGCTATAGGCCGCGCCGGGCTGGATGACCGCCTGCCCCGCCGCGCTGTCATAGTAGACATTGAACTGTGACGCGGTTCCGGAGAGTTTCTGGGCGAACTCCCGCAGCTGGAGGTAGTTGGTATCACCGTCGATCAGCCGCGCGTCCGTAAAGGTAAAGACTTCACCGTTCAGCTTGAACTTGGTGCCGCTGGGCCGGACGTTAGCAGTGTTTTGAAGCTTGGTTTGGCTAACCGCGCCGCTGTAGGGCCGGCCGGGCTCAATCACGGCATACTGTCCGTCCCAGCCCACGTCGAACTGGGCGGCGCTGCCGCTGAGCAGGGCCGCGATGGCGCGAAGCTGCAAGTAGTTGGTGTTGTTTATCGAGTACGCCGCAGTGACGGATACGGGCCGGCTGTTCATCACAAAGCCCGTCTGGCTGGGCGCGGCGGTAATCCCCGCAGGTACCGCGGGCGTGGGCGCAGGCGCGGGTGTCGGGGTCGGAGCCGGCGACTGGCCCAGCGGAAGCTTCCCGGAGGATGTCAGGTTCCACGGCGCGGCCAACCGGTGCGTCTTCACCTTGGATCCCAGGCCGCTCCATTCGCCGATTCTCACCCATTCCGCCGCCGCCCATTGGATGGTTTTATGTTGCAGGGTTGACGCCTGCTCCCACGTAATTTTTGCGTTTGAACTGGTGTCGCCGCCGATGGCAAAGCTTTCGATGGTGTCATTGGTGAAAACGGAAAATTTGCTACTGCTCTGGCTTTTGTTATAGTCCATGAGCTTAATTAAGTAAGAGGTAAACTCCCCATATGTGGGAACCCCACGCCAATCCATGTTTGGATTGGTAAAGACCCGCCAACCGTATAACCGGTTTATTTCACCAATTAGCATGCTATTGAGTTTGTCATTGGGTATATCGCTGGTCCATTTCAACAAATTCTCTTCAAAATAGGTGCCATAGAGCCCTAAAGTGAAGAACACGCCGTCGAGCAATTCTGCCATTTCCATATTGTTAATGCTTCTGCCCCAATCCTCAAAGCTGATATTTTTAAGGTAGGGGATGTATTCAGACAGGATCGCCTTTGCCCCGTCCGGATATGTTTTTTCCGCAGGCATGACCATCAGTTTGGGATTCCCGGCGGGGCGCATAGCAACCTGACTACTATCATAGGAATATTCTATTTGCCATAAATAAGGCTGATTCACAGCCGCCACCCGCGCGCCGCCCGTATTCACCTTGGTCAGTCTGGCAGCCCACATATAATACTCTTGGCCTTCATACTTTACCTTGGCCCAGTCGCCCTTGATCTGGGTCACTTCCAGAATGGCGCCTGCCGGAAGCTCTCCGACAATGTCACCATCCGGCTTTGATCTGTAGACCGGGTTCGTACCGACCTTATACATCGCTCGGTCATCGATTTCGCCCACAATTCCCAAATAGCGCCCATCCGCCATTTTTATGGTTATTTCAGCCCAGTCACGGTCTACAATGCGCTTTTTCTCAATATAAAATTTCGTGTCTCTGCCGCCTGCGCGCAGCACCGCGTCCCCTGCGGCGTCAATATCAATAAACGTGTCATGCTGCGTTACGTAGCCAAGACGGATGCTGTACCAGCCGTTGTCCATCGCATCGTATAATTGATAAGTAGCCGCAACCGGCGTGGGCGCGGCCTGCGCGGGGGCAACATATTCGCCGGACGATGCAACCGTATATTTTCCCACAATTTGACTGGTTTTTTCGCCCGGAGCAGTCCACCGCAGGGTAATCTCCTGCTTTCCTGCTTTGGTCGCAAATACTGTACCTTGATTCAACGTCGCGTTCCCGGAGTTTCTGAAACTGATTTCGCTAGAGATGTCCTTTTTTTCGCCGCCTATAGTAGCCACCGCTTTAATTCCGGTGCGGTCAAATCCCTCGCCAACCGTATATTCGGTTTTGGCGGGGTATGACAGTATGGTCACATTTTCCGCCGCCAGCGCCGTCGCCGGCAGCAGGGTCAGCGCCATGCAAAGAGTGAGCAGGATGCCCATAAACCGCTTTTTCATAATATTCCTCCTTTAGAAATTTTGTTTCATATAAAGATTTTATTTGACAGCTTCACGCTACCATAAATTCCCCCCAAAAACCTTCCCCTGCATGAAACATGATTTTTTCGACATGAAACAGGGTGCCGGAAAGACGGTTTTGATGGTAAAATTATCATGGTAGACTATAATAATGAAGA
>CAYMJG010000127.1:0-2774 GCA_964390855.1 uncultured Eubacteriales bacterium
TATGGTATAATTTCGTCAAATTTGTCGTTCACCCTTATCGTCATCAAATATAAAACACGGGTAATTTTCACATGATTAAACCGCATCTTAAAAAAAGCATAATTCTATATACAGGCCTGTTATTGTACCTTCTTTATGCCCTGGGCGGTTGCGCGCCAAAACGGAATGGAATAACGGACATCAACAATTTAAACGGAAAGACCGTTGGTGTGATCCTCGGCAACAGCCCCGACTATATTTTGACCAATCACAATAGGAATATCAAACTGCGCAGGTATGACTCAAACAGCGATATGGCGCTGGCCCTGGCCTTCCGCCAGCTTGACGCCGCAGCCCTGGAAAGGGATGAGGCCGATGTATTCTGCCGGCTCCAACCCGAATATCAGGTCCATGGCGCCTTTATGGAGGGCGACCATTACGCCTATGTGCTAAATCCCGGCAATATCGAACTGAATGAACGGTTCAATAGTTTTATCAAGGAATTCAGACAAACCGACACATATATAGATATCGTAAAACGCGCCACGGAATGCTCAGAACATCAGTATAAAAGCAAAATTGTGGAGAATACGGGAACAGGCGACAAGGTGCTCAGGGTTTTAATATACGCGGACTGGGAACCGGTATCATTCCTGAATACGGAAACCAATAGGTGGGAAGGCGCGGATGTTGAATTAACAACTCATTTTGCCAACAGCATCGGCGCTGCAATCGAGTTTTACCAGGTCGGCAGCTATGAACAGGCGGTCCTGGACCTGCGCTTCGGCAAGGTTGACCTCCTCGCCTCCCCGGACTCGTTGGAAATAAAAACAGATCTGGAAAAGGGCGGCAACGTCACTATGAGCGACTGGGTTTGGGAGAAAGACATTGTATTTATTGTTAATACCGCAGACTACCAAAAGGAGAATTAGTGAGCGGGAGGTTATAAACGGTGGATGCATTTTGGCAGGCTGTACAAAACTCTTTTTACATCAACCTGATATATGAGGACAGATATTTATTTCTCCTGAAGGGCTTTGGCCTGACCCTGTATATGACCTTTGCCACCTTCCTTATCGGCACGGCGCTGGGCGCTTTGTTTTGCAAAATCAAGCTGGGCAGGTCCCGGTTTGCCGCAAAAATGGTGGACCTGATATCTAACTTATTTATCAGGCTGCCAACCCTGGTTTTGCTGTTGATCTTTGTCTACATGCTCTTTTCCAACACTGATATTGATACCGTCATCCTGGCGATTATCGCCTTTTCGATGAAAACAGGCTCTTATATAGCGGTGATCATGTACACGGCAGTCAGAGCGGTAAGCCCCGGTGAAATCGAAGCGGGCCGCACGCTGGGCATGAGCAAATTTAACGTGTTCAAACTGGTTACCCTGCCCCAGGCTGTAAAACACGCCCTGCCCACATATAAGAACCAGTTGATTATAACCCTGCAGGAAACCTCCCTTGTCGGCTTTCTAGCCATCAACGACCTTGCCAGGGCCAGCCAGGTGATTACCAGCCGGACAATGGATCCTTACATATCCTTGATAATCAGCGCGGTGGCCTACCTGCTGATCGGAGTGTTTGCCAACCTGCTTTTCTGGTTTTTGGAACGCGACCGGCATCTGCAGGCGGGGGTTGACTATAGGGTTGAAGAGGTGTAATTGGTGATCTCAATCAGGAATTTAAAGAAAAGCTATGGCGATAACCTTGTTTTTGAAAACGTCAGCGCAGAAATTAACCGGGGCGACGTGATCGTCATTATCGGCCCCTCGGGCTGCGGCAAAAGCACGCTAATCCGCTGCCTGAACCTGTTGGAACAACCCGACTGCGGTGAAATTATCATTGAAGGCGCCGATATTACTAAAAAGAACACCGACATCGATCGGATCCGGCAAAAAATGGGCATGGTATTCCAGAGTTTCAACCTTTTTTCCCACAAAACCATTCTTGAGAACGTGATCACGGCGCCGGTAAATATTTTAAAAATACCCAGGAAACAAGCCATAGCTGAAGCGTTCACATACCTAAAAATGGTTGGTATCGCCAACCGCGCCGACTACATGCCCGCACAGCTCTCCGGCGGGCAGAAGCAGAGGGCCGCTATTGCGCGCTGTCTGGCCATGCGCCCGGAAATAATACTCTTTGATGAACCGACCAGCGCTCTAGATCCGACCATGGTAGACGAGGTGTTGTCTGTAATCCGCAAGTTGGCCAAAAGTGGTATGACCTGCGTGATCGTCACCCACGAGATGAATTTTGCCAGGAATATCGCCAGTATGGTTTTTTATATGGACGATAAGGGCATCTATGAAAGGGGCGCACCGGAGGTAATCTTTAACAACCCCCGGCGGGAAAAAACCAAAATATTTATAAACAAGCTGAAGGTTTTGGAATATGAGTCCCAAATAATCAACATAGATATTTACGAGTTTGTCAGGATGTTAACGGAGTATTGCCAAAAATACGATCTGTCCAAACAAGAGCGGGACAATATCAACCTGGTGATTGAGGAACTGATAGTCCACATTACCGCCGTCGCCGGGCAAACTGATCGGATTGCTCTAACCGTCAGATATAACGAGATTACAGGTGAGAAAGATATCTACCTGCGCTATACCGCCCCTGACGGCAACATCATTGAGAATGAATCCTTTGATGAAATCAGCCGCCGCCTCATTAAAGGGCTGACCAATGATATCTCTTACAGCCGGGACGGGGAAACCAGTATATTAAAACTGGTAATGGGAGTGTGATGGTTGTCAACAACACTGCCCATGACAATCTTTTTAAGGA
>CAYMJG010000128.1:0-2760 GCA_964390855.1 uncultured Eubacteriales bacterium
ACACCCGAGATACAGAATGCTTCCTGTGGCGCCAAACGCTTGAGAAAAGTCCAAGAATCTCGGACTGACCCCTTGTTCCCCCTTGTTCCCCTTGTTCGCCCCTTGTTCGGCAGATTTTTTACGGCGAGTTTGACGGCAGAAGAAGGAAACGGGTACTGGTAGAGATCATCGGTGAGTAAAAGTATAAATGAAACTGCTTCATTTCATACCAGACAGCCCCTTCTCAGTTTATATTAAAGATACCTTTGACAGGGTTTTTCCCCATTCTAATATATATCGAACTCATACACTTCTAAAAAACTACCCGGTTTTTCTTGAAAAAAGTCCGAATGTTGAATTTGCAGGAATCGATTACTGGACAAGCAGGAGAATGAGAGAAGAGGTCAAACAGTGCGATTGCCTGGTAATCAACTCTATGAATCCTCTGTATATTGATGCAATCCTTGGGGCGCCCTCAAATGTGGTGATTTTCTGGGCAACCTGGGGAGGCGATTATTACAGGTTTTTATCTCCCTATATGACAGATATTCACCTTCCAAAGACCAGGGTACTGATTGAGGCGAGAAAAGGCAGGGAATTCATCAGGTATTGGATTAATCGCATGATGACTGCAATAAAAGATCCGTTAAAAATCAGGTGTTACCTTGGGGTTTTTCTCCGATATTTATCCTGGAGAAAAAAGCTGCCGCTTAACGTGGTCCCAAGGATTGACTATTTCCATGTCCTGCCTACTGTCAGAAATTTATTTGAAATGGCGTTCCCCGGCGCGAATAAACAATACAATGAGATGTTCTTTTTTTGTGCAGAAAAAACATTTTCTGCTGGTCCCGCCGCAATGAATGGTCCTGATATCCTTATAGGAAACGGGGCTACACCGGCAAATAACCATCTGGAGATATTTGATCTGCTTGATGAGCTTGATCTTAGAGGCCGCAATTTGATAGTCCCTTTAAACAGAGGAGATAAAAGGTATGCAAAAGAGATCGAAATCATCGGGAAAAGGCGATTTGGTGAAAGAATAACCATATTAAGAGATATAATGCCTGCTTCTCAGTATTACCAGTGTATACAAAAATGTGGCACTGTGATAATGAACCATGTTCGACATGCTGCTGGAGCCACAATACCCACTGTTATGTATAAAGGCTCCAGAGTCTATCTGCGGAATGAGAATCCGATAAAAAAGTTTTATGAAAAGCTAGGTGTCCCTGTAGGAAGCGTGCAGGATGATTTGGCGGAAAGAAAAAAACTCCTTGAACCTTTTTGTGACACAGAAAAAAGGCAAATTCGTAAGGTTATTGAGACAAGGTGGAGTGATGCAAACGCCCTTCAGTCAATAAGCAGACTAGAAGGATTCGTTAAGGAGAAACAGGCTTCCTTCAAGCAAAAAGTTAGAATGAAACGGTAAAAGTTAGAATGCATCACCCAAACACTGAATACTTTCCCTTTAATGCATCAGACTATTCCTTATGCTATTCAGATAACTTTGAAAAGCGAGATAACACATCCTGCCCGGTGTTTATAAGAAAATTACCTGGAAAAGAGCTTATGGAGGGCAGGCTTCCATGGCCATATGTAAAATTGAATTCAGAGGATCATAATAATTTCTATGATCAATATCAGGATCTAATTACCATTGTTGGGGTGACTAGACCCTCGCCGAGGCCGCCATGGTCAGGATCAGATATCATTCAGCACAAAAACCATTTTATAATAAATCCCGCCCTGTCGAGAAAACCATTAAGCAGAAAAGCGCTTTCAAACCTGCGGAAAGGTGAAAGGATATGGAAACCGTTGACGGTGAATCCAGAAAAAGATATTGATGCATTTATAACCCTTCACAGGGATGTAATGTTGAGAAGAGCGCTTATCGGAAGCGCATTTGATCACCCTGTATCACACTTTATAAAACTCTTTTTACTCCCAGGGATTCAGATATTCGGCGTTGCCAAAGGGGCTGTCTGGGGCGCTATGGCCTGCGGCCTGAATTATAATAATGAGCTGCATTTACTACACATAGTAACTGGCAATACAGGAATAACCTCATGCGCCTCATATGCCCTGATGAATCATATAACCGAGTATTCACATCAAAACAACATTATGGTTTTCATGGGGGGCGCCCCGGAAGGAGATAATGGCGGGCTTTTACGTTTTAAGGTGCGTTGGAGCAACCAATCACTTCCAACATGGCTCCTTCGTATGGTGATAGAGCAAAAGAGATACTATCAGCTTTCTATACCCGGCAACAGGTTTTTCCCAGCATACAGGACTACATGGCTTTCTTAATCAATATCCGAAGGCGCCTATGTCCGAGAGAGATACGGGCGGACGCTCCTCAATCTGCTGATGCCGCACATACTGATATTCCACTGGGTAGTCTGCCACATCTGCTGGCAGGCTGCCTGCGTTACCACGGGCCTGAGACCCGCCTAACAGATGGAAATCCTGTGCACTAAAATCCAGAAATCCCGGCGTGCTGCCTTCTATGTTCCCCATATCAGCCACTGTTGCCCCCTGATCAAGTTCTGATTCATGTGTGAGTAGCCAATCTTCCGGGAGCCAGTTATTCTCAAGCTCTGTCTGACCATTACCGCTTGTTATGGCAAGGTGTTCACCTCCTGCCGAGGAGTGGATGATATTGTTGAATACAAGGGCGGTTACATCAACTGTGCTCAGCCGCATGAGCGTAGTATTACCGCTGCGTGTGGAGACAACCGTGTTGTGATAAAAAAAGCTTTTTAAAGAAAAGTGAATGAG
>CAYMJG010000129.1:0-2576 GCA_964390855.1 uncultured Eubacteriales bacterium
CATTGGGGACATATCTAAATGAAACAAAAGGACCGTCCCTTTTTTTCATGGTTAAAAAAACCCTAAATAAAAAAGCAAAAACGCCGAATATATAACCGAGGTTAATTTTTTCGGGGGGTTTATTGCGTTGGAGATAACCGTTATCGGCGGCATACTGTTTGCCCTTGTCTGCCTGGTCTCGGCTTTCCTGATGGACGGCGGGCATTTTACGGCGCTAATCAAGCCTACCGCCGCCATGATCGTCTTTGGCGGCACAATCGGCGCCACTGTGGTCAGCTATTCGCTCAGCGAGATTAAAACCGTCCCCGGGCTTTTACGAATCATCCTGCTTCAAAAGCTGCCCAACGAGGTGGATCTGATTGAGCAAATCGTCGGCCTGGCCGATAAGGTGCGCCGGGAAGGCCTTTTGTATCTGGAAAACCAGCTGCCGCAAATTGACGACGCGTTCATGCGCAAAGGCATTCAGTTGGTCGTGGACGGCACCGACCCGGAGCTGGTCAGGCAAATCCTGGAGACAGAGATTTACTCCATCCAGGAGCGCCACCATACCGGCGCCAGTATTTTTGAATCCGCCGGCGGCTACGCCCCGACCATGGGCATCGTCGGTACGGTCATGGGCCTGGTGCACGTGCTGGGCAACCTGGAAAGCCCTGAAACCCTCGGTCCCTCCATTGCCCTGGCCTTTATCGCCACCCTGTACGGCATCGGTTCCGCGAACATCTTCTGGCTGCCCATCGGAGAAAAATTAAAAAACCTGAGCAAAAAAGAGGTCATGCTGCAGGAAATGATGCTGGAGGGGATTATTTCCATCCAGGCCGGTTACAACTCCCTGCTGATCAGGGAAAGGCTGACCGCTTTTTTGAAGCCCGGACTCCGCGACAAGAAAGAAGCGGGCGGGCTGACGGAGGAAAAGGAGTAAAGGCACATGAAAAGGCGCCGCCGGGCAGAGGGCAAATCCAACCACGAAAGATGGCTCTTGACATATTCAGATCTAATCACGCTGCTGATGATTTTTTTTGTGGTCATGTATTCTTTGAGCAACCTTAGTGCCAAAAAGTTCCAGGACATCGCCCTGTCGCTGGCCCACGCCATGGGCGGCGGCGGGCAGTCGGTGATGAACGAGCCGGGCACAGCTCTTGCCCCCGGTGTTTCCGGCAGTTCCCTTACCGAAGACATACAGTCGACCATGGACATAAAAGAAGTAAGCGATTTGGAAAAAATCAGGCAGGAACTGCAGACTTACATTGACGAAAACGGCCTGAACGACAGGGTGTCGGTTACCCTGGAAGAGCGAGGCGTCGTATTGAGTTTCAAGGACGTAGCCCTTTTCCCCCTCGGCTCAGCCGAACTGACCGCGGACGCCAGGGAGTTAATCAATAAAACAGGTCAAATATTAAAAAAGGCCTCCCAGTATATCAGGGTGGAGGGACATACGGACAGCCTGCCGATCAGCACGGCGCAGTTTCCTTCCAACTGGGAACTTTCGGTGACAAGGGCCACAAGAGTCGTACAGGAGCTGATCAGGGAGCTGGGCTTCCATCCGGAGCGCCTGTCCGCCGCCGGTTACGGCGAATACCGCCCGAAGCTGTCGAACGACACGCCGGAGAACCGCCAGCAGAACCGCCGGGTGGACATTGTGGTCCTGAAGAGCAAATATGAAACAGCCGAGCCGATGTCGACCCATTTGGAGATTTCCCCCGGCGGCGCTGAATCCCCGGCTCCCTGAATCATTGTAGAGATATAGCCATGTAGAAATTTGCCATTATTTATTACTAAAGTTTTTCATCACCATGACGATAATTTTGTTAAGAAAAAAGGCGGTGAACCGGGTGAAAATTAACGGGTCGGATGGAATTGGACCGATCAAGGCGTATATTTCCCAGATGAAAAAAGATAAGGTTGAACCAAAAGCACAGGAAATACCAAAGGACGGCCGGATCCTGGAGGATAGCGTGGAAATTTCCAAGGAAGCGATGTCAATTAAAACATACAAGGGCGTGCTTGATAAATTGCCGGCGATCAGGGAGGAACTGGTTAATGCCTTGAAACAGAGCGTTGAGGACGGGACCTACCGGCCGGACAATGAAAAAATAGCCCTGGGCATCATCGCGGAGAGGCATTTGGACAAGGGCCGGCTATAAAAGAGGGAAGGCGGGTTCACAGATGGAGTCAACGTTTGCGTCTTTATCCAAAATTCTTGCCAGACAAAACCAGACAGCCGCCGCGTTACTGGCGGCCGCCAGGGAACACAACCTGGCCCTGCGCCGCAGCGACGCCGGCGCTATACTCGCCACGGCCTCTAAACAAGAAGAACTGTCCCTCCAGCTGGAAGACCAGGATCGGGAGCGCGAGGAAATACGGGGGAAGCTGGCCGCCGCATACGGCCTGGATAAACAGCCGGCCTTGAGCCAGCTGTTGCCTTATGCCTCCGAAATGGCGGCAGCGGAGTTAAAAGAGTTCTCCCGGTCGTTTAAGGAAATCCTAACGCAATTAGGAGAGATCAAGGACCTGAACAATATGCTGGCCAGGCGGGGCAAGTTCATCACCGAACAACTGCTTAGAGCGCTCAGGCCGAA
>CAYMJG010000130.1:0-2504 GCA_964390855.1 uncultured Eubacteriales bacterium
CCGGCGCTCATGGGACCCTGTTTCCAGAAGTAGTAAACCTTCTAAGAGAAAAGGGAGCCGGTGACATCCTGGTGGTGGGCGGCGGGATTATCCCGGAAGAAGACATTCCGGCCTTAAAAGAGGCGGGTGTCGCGGAAATTTTTGGGCCGGGCACCCCGTTGGCAAATGTTGTTAGTTACATCAAAGAAAAGGTGAATTAGTTAAGGTTAACTTGGTTGCGGGGCATACCGGCCTAGCCTGGTTAATTGCCCCGCAGCAGCCCTTTTTGATCGGGGCCGGGTTATCGGTTTTTTTGAATCCAAAAAGATGGAGGGATTCGGATGCTAAAAATAGTTGACCACATTGGAATTGCGGTCAAGGATCTTGCTGAAGCCAGTAAGTTTTATGAAACACTGGGGTTGAAATCAGCCGGAACTGAAGTAGTGGAAGAACAGAAGGTAAAAGTAGCGTTTTTCCCCGTAGATGACAGTGAGGTAGAATTACTGGAATCAACGTCACCGGATGGACCAATCGCAAAATTTATTGAGAAGAACGGCGCAGGTATCCAGCATATCGCTTTCCGGGTTGACAATATTGAAAAAGCGCTGGAGGAACTAAAGGAAAAAGGCGTCCGTTTAATTGATCAAAAGCCCAGGTATGGCGCTGGTGGAGCTAAAATAGCATTTTTGCACCCGAAATCCACCTTTGGTGTTCTTATCGAACTGTGTGAGCGCAACTAGAATGGAGGTAATCGCATGAGTATGCAGGATAAACTGGATATTCTTAGTAATCTGCGGGCTAGCGTTGAAACCGGCGGTGGTCAGAAGAGAATTGACAAACAGCATTCCGGCGGAAAATATACCGCAAGAGAAAGAATAGCCAAGCTGTTCGATGAAGGTTCATTTAGGGAAATCGATGTTTTTGCCAATACAGAAGTAGATTACAGGCTGGTCAAGAACCCTAACGAAGGTGTTATCGGCGGTTATGGAACCATAGGCGGGCGCAAGGTGTACGTTTTCGCCCAGGATTTCACTGTTGTCGGTGGTTCACTTGGACGTGTGCACGCAGCCAAAATTTGCAAGGTCCTTGACGCGGCATTGAAGGTAGGCGCGCCGGTTGTCGGCATTTGCGACTCGGGCGGCGCCCGTATTCAAGAAGGCGTTGACGCCCTGGACGGATATGGTCAGATCTTCTACCGCAATACCATATCATCCGGTGTAATTCCACAAATTTCTGTAATTATGGGCCCGTGTGCAGGCGGCGCTGTCTATTCGCCGGCCCTTACAGACTTTATCATGATGGTGCAAAATACCAGCCAGATGTTCATTACCGGCCCGCTGGTGATCAAAGCCACTACCGGTGAAGACGTCAGCCAGGAAGCATTGGGCGGTGCGGCCACCCACAACCAAATCAGCGGTGTGGCTCACTTTATGGCTGCCAATGAGGACGACTGCATAGCACAAATTAAAGCTCTGGTCAGTTATCTGCCCCTTAACAACCTGGAAGATCCGCCATGCTACCCGGCAACCGAGCCTGTTGTTGATAGAGAAGCGCTGCTTACCGTCGTTCCTGACGACGCGAACAAAGCCTATGATATGCGCAACGTGATTAATGCTGTAGTTGATGCTGGATCGTTTTTTGAGGTGCACCAGTATTACGCCACAAACGGCGTTGTCGGATTTGCCCGTATAAACGGTCAATGTGTCAGCATCATTGCCAACCAGCCCAGGGTTCTGGCTGGATGCCTTGATATCAACGTGTCCGACAAAATTGCCCGTCACATCCGGTTCAGTGACTGCTTTAACTTCCCAATCATTACCTTTATGGACGTACCGGGCTATCTGCCCGGGGTGCAGCAGGAATACGGCGGGATTATCCGGCACGGCGCCAAGTTGCTTTATGCTTATTCTGAGGCTACTGTAACTAAAATTACGATCATCACCCGTAAGGCGTACGGCGGTTCCTACCTGGCCATGTGCGCAGCTTCCCTGCGGGCTGATACCACTTTTGCCTGGCCCACTGCTGAAATTGCCGTTATGGGCCCGGAAGGCGCTGTTAACGTGATTAACCGCAAGGAAATTGCCGAGGCAGAAAATCCAATTGAAAAGCGCAAGCAGCTGGTGCAGGATTACCGTGATCGTTTTGCCAACCCATACCTGGCCAGCGCCAGAGGTTTCATTGAAGATGTTATTGACCCGAGAGATACCAGGGAGAGGATCATTAACGCTCTTTGGAACCTTTCCACCAAACGTGAAGGCAGGCCCAAAAAGAAACACGGAAACATCCCCATGTAGTAATGAATACCGGCGTGTAGGAGGAAATAATAATGGCTAAACGGAAAGAAAAGGCCGGTATCAAACCCGAAGTGCTTGCCGCAATATCAGCGGCACTGGCTCTTTACGGTTATTCGGCGGAAGCTGGCTACCAGGTTAGCAGCGTAACCAAGGCCGGTAACGCGTGGAAAAGGGCTGGCATTGCCGAGTTAATGCTGGGCCGGGATTTAACTATGAGAGACTTCATGTAGG
>CAYMJG010000131.1:0-2449 GCA_964390855.1 uncultured Eubacteriales bacterium
GATTCCATCAGCCAGGCCAGAGGCCTTCTGTACGGTTTGGCAAGGCTTCTTGGCGATGTGAACGCGGTTAAAAAAGGTACTGTAGGAAAAAGGTTAGTAAGAAGAACAGCCGGCAAGGCGACGGGCAGGCTGCTCGGGAAACTTTTCAAGTAAATGTTTTTGCTGGGGGTGAATAACTGATGGTATTACCCCCATGTGCCCAAAAAGGACCTCAAGAAAATCATGGATAATTACAGGTTTTACTTCGAGTTAGAAAGGGGTGCTGCCGCCGGATAGTGATAAAACATGGGAATGGGGTATTGTTTTATTATGAAAAATGAAGAATTAAGAAGTATCTTTCAAAGACAAATGTTGCCGGACCTATTTTTAAATCAACAGGATGTTTTTTTTGAGGCCTTTAATAAAGGGCATGAAGCTGTGAATGATCTGATCATGGATATGTGGGCTTATATTTGTAATCAAGATGGTGACCATGTGAATAATCATCCTTTGGATATTAAAATTGAATACTTAATAACTGATGATTCCGACGATGATTTTAGCGTACTGGCCATTATGGAATTGCCAAATATTAAGAAAAAAGGGAACCTGGCCATTTATTTTGCTGTTTTTTTTGGTGTCAATAAAGAGCTGAGACTATTTTTAGGGGAAACAGATTATCATGCTTTAGCCAATAGATATATCCTTATAATTGAATTGAAGCGGCTAGGCGAAGGGTTCGAGAGACAAAGTTGCGGTATATTGCATAGGGGCGGCAATAATGAGCCGCTTTTATTTGAAAAGCCCAAAAATCCCCGGAAACCTGATGTAATGTTCGGTATTGATCCGGAAGAGGAATGGCAGGCATTTACCGATCGTGTGGCCCAAATCTGTTTATTACACCCGGGTGGGTAAATGATCGGGGAGCTGCAGAAAAAAACAGCGTGGGCAGGCAAAGCAGAAGAAGACAGCCCAAAACCATACAGGAAACAGCCGACGGAATTTGCCATAAAGGCATAAAGGCAGGCGCCAAAATGAAACCACTTGAACCTTCTGTCCCATTTGTCTGGCCGGACCCGCGGGTAATGAAGGGAATGCTTTATTACGGGGGTACGGTTCCTTTTCAATCACTGGCGGAAAAAAGCATCAGTATGTTCGGCATTGTTTACGGTATTGATGAAAACGGCGTGCAATGGCTGGAGGAACTGGTAAAGAAAAATGATTTATTGCGCTGCAGGCTGGTTGTGGCGGTATACCCGGCATGTTCAACCAAAAGCTTCAATTTAGAGGCTTTATTGGACATTCAATTATCTAACCCGGAAGGCCGGGTTGCCTTTCACATTTTAACCGCAGACCGCCAATCAGGCTCACCTTCCAATACCTTATGTTTTGTTGAAAACGAGGAGCAAATATTCTTTTCCATCGGCGCTGTCCCGAACTTTGGACTAAACCCACCCGGAGACGGACAGGTAAATTTTGTTTTTAGCGGGGATGCGGTATTAATGGAGTCCTGGAGAAAATGGTTTGATCTGGTGTGGGCTGAATCAGCCCCGCTAAACGATCGGACCAGCGGAATCCCGTACCTGATCCCGGCAGCCGGCACGGCAGAAGCCGCTGAACTGTGGAGAGATTATGCGGAGCAATGTAAACAGTATACTGCAACCGGGGAAGGCGCAGCATTGGCCGGCGAGAAGGTTGAAGTCAGCGTTGGGACAGAGACAGGCGAAATAACTGTTCAATCATCTGACGGGAAGAAAAAGCAAACCCTTTCAGATGAACTGGCCCTGTCCCGGCTTGATCCCCTGGCGGAACGCATTAGCAGGATTTATGAGCAAGGTGTTCTGGTCAGCTTCAGTAAATTTGGCCGCGTCCCGCCCCTGGACGCGCCGATAAAACCGGAGTGGTTTGGCGTTGAAACCCTGCGCCAGGTGGGTTCTATATCCCGGAAAACAGAATACCGCATTTCTGTTCTTGACCCCAAGACATTGCGCAACCTGGAAAATAAAAAACAGGCCGGGCCGCGGATCCTGCGGCAGCTGAGCTATTCCCTGGGGGACAACCAGCGCTGGATGCCAAACAAGGTAATACCGCTTTTTGAAAAGGAATTGATACGGGTTAACGGTGAGGGACTAAATGAGGTCGATAAAGCGCTCAGGGGGAAGCCTGACGCATTAGTTGATGCGCAGAAAAACGGAATTGTCGAGGATGCCAATAAAATGTATCAAGATTTTCATCCCCGTGAAACACTGTCGGAACAGGTGATTGAATGTATCCTGAATGACATAAAAGAAAGATTTAAAAAGGCTTCCAGCGGCAGGGTTATCCCGGATTTGATCAAAAATCGTGTCGGCTTTCATTGCCGGCAAAATACGGGGTTGAACACCCAGTGGGAGCAACCGCTGCAGCTGCTATTGGGAATAGCTCAATTCCCCAGGAAAAGTGTTACTGATGGTTTTTTCCTGCGGGGGCT
>CAYMJG010000132.1:0-2430 GCA_964390855.1 uncultured Eubacteriales bacterium
CGGAAACCTATGTTACCCGTTATGCCAGACAACCTGTGACCTTGGTGAAACCCTGACCGCAAGCCTGTTTGACGCTTGCATAAGAAATTGTAGGTGCGAATTGGTGCGAATTCACTCGCGCAGCTGTTGCCGGGCCAGAAGCAAATCATGCCTTACCGCACCCCGGTTAAATTGCAGCTAATCCCTGCATGGTTTGGTTTTTATCCTTGGCCGGCTGTGATAGGGAGCGGGCGTCTCTTCATGGTAACTTAAGAATTCTGTCTGAGCACCGGGTCCCCGTCGTGCAGGTAGAGGGCGCCCCTGACGACCAGTTCTTCTCCAGGGGCAAGTCCTTCCACAACCTCAATCAAATTGCCGCTAGCAGACCCTGTTTTGATTTCCCTTGAATAGCTTTGATCACCACAGACCACAAAAACAGTCACTAACGGCCCTCTCTTGACCAGCGCCCCCACAGGAATCCAGATTGATGATTCCATCTGGCGGCGGCTGGCCACGCTGGCCACCATGCCGGGCTTTAGGGCGTGGTCCGGGTTGTCCAACTCCACTTCCATTAAAAATGTGCCGGTCTGGCTGTCCACGGCAGGGCTGATCCGTTTGACTGCGCCAGTCCAGCTCCGTCCGGGCAGGTCGGGGGCGGCCACATCCACCGGATCCCCAATCTGCCAGTCCTTAAGCGCCGCCGCTGCAAGGGTGACTTCCACCTTGACCTGATCCAGATTGCCGATCACATAAACGGGGGCGCCTGCTCCGGCCATTTCCCCGCTTTCCACTAGTTTTTTTAGTATAGTCCCTTTAAAGGGGGCTTTTAAACTGGTATGGCTGAGTTGCAGTTGGATTAGGCCGGCCTGGGCGCGTGCCCGCTCATAGTCGGCCACGCTGGCGCCGGCGCCTTCAAAATAGGCCGCCTGAGCCTGGCGGTATTTGGCTGCCGCCAGTGACAACTGGGTGGCGGCGTCATCGAACTGGGCTTTGGCAATAGCGTTGGCCTGGTAAAGGCTCTCGGCCCGCTCGTAATCCAGTTGGGCCTTCCGGCAGGCCGCGTCCGCCTGTTCCAGCAGCGCCGCTGCCTGATCGATGCCCGCCCGGGCGGCCTCGGCGCCGGCAGCGGCAGCGTCAACCTGGGCCTGGTAGTCGGCAGGGTCAAGGGTGGCCAGAGTAGTTCCTTCGCCCACCTCAGTCCCTTCATCCAGAAGGGATCCCTGTATCCGTCCGGCTACCTGGAACCCCAGCCTGGCCTGCCGCTCAGCCAGGACGATGCCTGCCAGCCCGCTGCCCGGGTCTGTTGTCCGGGACTGGACGATGGCCGTCTCCACAGCCCTCGGGCCGGGCATCCCCGTGGTTTGCTTATTCTTCACCATGATCATACCAGCCGCCAGTCCAAACACTGCAACAACCAGTATCCCCCAAACAACTATCCTCCGCACCGTCTTCCCACTCCTCATGATGAAACAGTGAAACAAAGGGACGTTCCTTTTGTCTCATCCCCAGGTAGTGAAACAAAGGGACGTTCCTTTTGTCTCACTTTCCTATGCTCTGTAGATAATATTATAATTCAACCCGGTTACCCGGGCAATCTGCCTTATGGTAGCCCCTTCAATGGTTTTTATCTGCCTCAATACTTCATTTCGGCCCTGTTTCTCCATTTTTTGCAGTGTCGTCACCGGTATACCATCCATACAGGCCTCGACCTGCGATCTCACTTCCTCGTCGGTCTTCCTTGGTTTTCGGTCATCTTCCAGACACATATCACTGGCGTTTTCCCCCATAAACTCGCGGAATTTGCGGATGGCTTCAGTTCGCTCCCGGGTGAAAAGGTCCAGTATGTAGCCCGCGTTGGTAAGACCGTCTAAATACTCATTCCCTCCATAGTAGGCGTGGATGCTGCTCCAGGGATAATCCTCAGGTTTATTTGTCATCCTTGCTTTTACAGGGTTATTGTGAATATATCTTATAACGGTATATAGATATCTCTCATTTTCAACGCATTCACTAATATACCGGCCCTGGAACAAGTGGCCGGCCCTGTAATATTTTCGGTTATAACACAAGGCGTAACTGGTGCCGACCCGTTTCATAACCTGATGGATTTCTTCGCTTTTCTCATGAATGAGCAAGTGGATATGGTTGCTCATCAGACAAAAGCCATACAATTCAAATCTGGCAGCCCTTACCCGCTTAACGGTTGCTAAAAACTGTTGGTAGTCCTCCCGATCACAAAAAATATCCTGCTGGTTGATTCCTCTCATCACAACATGGTAGATTCCACTTTCACTTCTTTTCCGGGCGCATCTGACCATTATCATCACCTACAAAGAATTTCGCCAACTATACCACATTATAACAATAAGGAAATAAAAAAACATTATATAAAAGTATTTTCCATCTTTTTTCTGCCATTATTCTTCGAAAATGAAACAAAAGGACCGTCCC
>CAYMJG010000133.1:0-2388 GCA_964390855.1 uncultured Eubacteriales bacterium
TGTATGTCCTGAAGTATTGGTTGGTATAAAATGGTTTCCGTCCCCTTAAAGGGGTCATTTGTTTTTAATCCTGCCCGCTGGAAGCCTTGTCCTGCCTGCCCTCAAAATACACCTTGCGGCGCTCAAATAATATCCACCATTACTTCCCATATTTTATCTGCCGGCATAACAATCATACCAAATTATCTTTCATTTTCCCGGCTTTACTCTTAAATGCTGGTTGCGGCGCTCAAACCGGTATACCAGAGCACAAAAGCCTAAACCATTTGCCTGATTTTTACAGCGCCCATCCCCAGGGCTGTTTTAATTCCTATCCCGCAATACTCGGCAAAGGAAAGCAAAGCCCCGGCCAGCCGGGCCAGTTGCTCCGGTCCCCTTATAACCAGTGTTAAACGCCCTGTGTACCCGGTAATTTTGGTGTCTTCCAGATAGTAAACGGCCGTATGCAGGGAATAACGGACAATACGCATATGTCGCGCTATTTGTTCCATAGCCTGAGGGTCGTCAATAGACACACCGTGCGCATAAGCGCTGTAGCGTTTGCTAATACTGTTGACAATCAAGCCCGGGCTGGGAAATAAAGCGTATTGGCCGTCCTGCCTGTGGGTACACGGGGTAAGAAATTCCACCTCGTAGCGCCGGCATGGACTGCCCGCCGAAAAAAAACGGCTGAAATACTCCTGCTCATCTTGAATAATTCGCTGCACGTCGACAACTGCAAGCGCAAGGTCTTTTTGCCCCAGCTCAATTTGAATCAGTGGCAGCACGGCCTGCATAATGTGATTGGCTATTTCGGTATCCCACAGGCCGATGGTCCAGCTTAAAATCCGACCGGGCAGGGGTAATACAAATTGGGAAAAAGGCCGCAGCCGGCTATGATGAAGCATTTCCGCCGCAGCCGGCGGCAGAGCCTTAATTAGGAAGCCATGCAGGAGCGAACCCCAGTTATAGTTGGCCCTTTGCTCCCCATCATAATTGCACTGCACAACAATTTTTTGCAACATTCTATTCGCATCCCTTGCGTCAATTTATTCCAGGATTAGTTCACATCTGCCCATCTGGTAATACTGGCCCCCATACATGGCCATTTTTAATGCATGAGGCGATACCTTATATACTGCAGCGTCTTTGCCGTGACCGTGGCGGGGAAACTGTTTGACCATTATTTTCGCGGCCAGGTCTAAAGCATCCTGACGTGTAAACAGGTTGTAGAGCAGGGTTTTAGATACATAACCTGTACCTCCCCCCAGGATAATATCCGCCCCCCGTTGGGCAGACCCTGCCGTATCAGCCGGCTTTTCCGCAAAGTACTGCTCGAAATTGGCGTAATGCTGGTCGGCAAAGCTATGCAAAGCCGTTTCGATGCCACGTACGTTTAACCCGGCTTTAGCCAGCATGGCCGTATCTAGAGTCATGGTCAGACGAGCCTCGCTCCCCGGCTTTAACGACTCCCTGAATATCGGCAGGCGGTTGATGGCGCCATCTGGCATACGGTCGTATTTGCCTGTCAGGGTCATGGTCTCAAAGCCGAGTGGGGCGCTGTCACTGATGCTGACCCCGCGCATCAAATCGTTGATTGGCTCATTTATTTCGCGGCCGTTTTTGGGATCCTTAATCCCCAGGCGGTAGAAGATCCTTTTTTCCAGCCGGCCAGTTTCCCGCGCAAGAAATTTTTTCGCGCCCAGGGAGCTGTCAGCGCCGGCTATCTCCCGTCTTTCGCGATCCCACTGGCCTTTTTTAATTAACACAGCCGCCAGGGCAGTGCGGATGGCCCCTTTGACGCTGGAGCCCGGAATATAGGGGTGTCCGGCAGCGTCTTTAATGAAGGTAAGCACATTCCGGAAGTTCGGCTCCTGGGCCGCTTCACCGGCTTCTATACTGTAGCTGATGAAGGAAGGGTAGTCGGCCTCTTCGATACCGTTATTTTTTAAAAAAAACAGGAAATCATTTTGCCGCTGCTGGTAGAGGTATTCTTCGTATTTTGCCAGCAGGGAACGGCTTTTCAAAAAGGCGGCCAGGCGCGGCAGATTAGGAAAATAGATCAAACCCTTTTGCCTGTCAAAGACGTATTCTTTTTTATTGAGGCTCTCTCCCGAGCCGATATAAACCGGCGCCAGCGAGCGCAGGGTAATATTCAGCCTTTCCAGATGGCCGTATTTCACAAATTCACCCCCGCAAAAAGAGTATTGCCGCATCGCCACACGGGATGGGCGCCGCCAATAGACAAATCATATATGCCCCCCTGAAACCTGCGGCGCAGGCAGGAGCCGGGAGCCAGCATATAAAAGGTGCGTTTTTTCAGCTGCCCCGGCGCGTAATTTGCAGAGCGGATAAAGCCGCCCCGCCTCACCAGGGAGTACCAGCCGTCATCTAAAATATCATCCAAAT
>CAYMJG010000134.1:0-2086 GCA_964390855.1 uncultured Eubacteriales bacterium
CCGGGATATGTACGTGGACGATATCCTGTCCCGGCAGCTTGCCGACGGCGGCTTCCCGCTTAGCGGCGCCAGCAGCGACATTGATATCACAGCCATGGCTATCCAGGCCCTGGCCAAGTACCAAAATCAAAATGATGTTAAAAAAGCTACCGATAGAGCGGTTGATTTTTTAAGCGCCAAACAACAACCTAATGGCGGGTTTAATTACTGGGGTGGCGATACCAGCGAAAGCGTTGCACAAGCTATTATTGCGGCCACGGCATTGGGTATTGATCCCGCAAAAGATCCTCACTTTGTAAAAGCACAAGGTAATTTAATGAGCAAGTTAATGCAGTTTGTTGAGACAGATGGCGGTTTCTCCCATATTGAAGGCCGAGGCAGTAACTCCATGGCTACGGAACAAGCCCTATGCAGCCTGGTGGCCTATGAGCGTTTCTTGAATGATAAAAACATGCTGCATGATATGACAGACGTTAACCCGGCTAGCAATGAAGAAATAGCGGCGCTAAACACCCTAATAGCACAAGCCGAGCTACTGGATAAAAACCAATATACCGTAGCGTCCTGGATAGTATTACAAGAAAAATTAAGCCAGGCCGAACAAATAGCTAATTTAACCTTGCCGGGTAAATTAGATGTAGACCGGGCAAACAGCGCATTAACAAAAGCAATAAACGAGTTAGTCCTTACCGACTCATTGCCGTATAAAATATTCCTCACGGAAACTGATACCGGCATCCACAAAGAGTGGACGATTAAATTTAGCCACCCCGTAGACAAGAATACCGTTACACTTGATCATATCAAAGTAATCAAAAACGATAGCGGAGAAATCCAGCCAATTACCTTAGCCATACCCAGCGGTGATTTAATCCAAATCAACCCCCCACCGGGCGGCTATGCCTATAACACAGAATACACAATTATCATCGAAGGTGTGCAATCCCAGTGTCAAAAACCACTGACCCAACCGGCAAAAAAGGAATTCGTCACTGCCGAATCGGAAAATAAATAATATAGGTTTTACAACGAACACATATGATAGTATAATAAGCATATAATATGGGTATAAAACTACTCTTTCATGGAGGCGAATTTAATGATGAATATACGGCCATCCGCGGCCATCCGTAAAAACTATAACGAGATATCTGAACTCTGCAAGCGTACGGGGGAACCTGTCTATCTGACGAAGAACGGTAGCGGCGACCTTGTTGTAATGGATATCGAAGCCTTTGCCAAGCGCGAAAGCATGCTGAAGCTCAGAGAACTATTGCTGCGCTCAGAGGAAGAGAGGATTGCCGGCAAACCGGGGCGCTCTATTGATGAAACAGCCCAAATGATGAGCCGGGCAATTCGGGAGGTTGCGGATGCCAAACGAGGGTAGGCGGTATACCGTTACTATCCGGGAACCAGCCGCCGAGATGCTTGCGCATCACGCGCGTTTTCTTGCTCGGGCCGGCGAAACGGCGGCGGAGCGGCTGGTGACGGAATTCGTCAAACAGGCAAAAATATTAGAAACCATGCCGGAACGCTGCCCTTGGGTTTTTGACCCGCTGATACCCGAACACAAATACAAAAAGCTTCTTTTTGAAAAGCACTATATGTTGATTTTTAAAGTTGTCGGGAAAAATGTGTTTGTTGATGCGATGGTAGATTGTCGGCGGGATTACGCCTGGCTGCTGTAAAATTTCAAATATATAATTGTGAAACAATGGGTTCAGGAAATCCGGCAGTCTCATTGCAAGCCGCCCCCGGTCATATGCTTTTATGCATATCTAAACAATGATACATAAAAAGTCGCGTAAAAATCAATAAAACTTGCGGCTTTTTTTCGCTGGACGGCGGGTGGCAGGAGAGGGGATGGTGGAGAAAGAAGCATAAGATATGTCGAATTTTGTCGATAGAATCGTCTATGTTTTGCAAATAAAGCATTGAAAT
The DNA here is from genome assembly GCA_964390855.1 of uncultured Eubacteriales bacterium. Taxonomy (GTDB): domain Bacteria; phylum Bacillota; class Desulfotomaculia; order Desulfotomaculales; family Pelotomaculaceae; genus Syntrophopropionicum. The sequence continues at coordinate 1,942 of CAYMJG010000134.1, forward strand.
AGAGGAAAGCAATGTGATAAGTTGTACTTAAAGCAAACATTGCCAAATATGAGATGCGTCTGACCGAACAACGGAAGCGCTTCCCCTCAAGGGGTAGCGTTTTTTTTTACAACCGAATATCATTTCGAGTGTCTCCCCGGGCGCG
>CAYMJG010000135.1:0-1813 GCA_964390855.1 uncultured Eubacteriales bacterium
TCCACCCCGGCAATTTTGCCTGTCCCCGCGCCCGCAATAAGGGTGTTCACCGACAGCTTTGTTTCTTCCCCGCCGCCGTTCAGAAGCTTCTGGGTGTTAAACTCAGTCGTATTGCCAATCCTGTTAATCTCGGAAGTCAGCTGGTTAATTTCCTTCTGGATCTCATCCCGGTCAATTTTTACGTTGGTATCGTTGGCCGCCTGGTCGGCCAACTCCCGCATCCTCTGTAAAATGCTGTGCGTCTCATTCAGCGCGCCCTCAGCGGTCTGGATCATCGAAATACCGTCCTGGGAGTTCCGTACCGCCTGGTCCAGGCCGCGGATCTGCGCCCGCATTTTTTCGCTGATGGCCAGGCCCGCCGCGTCGTCGCCGGCGCGGTTGATGCGCAAGCCGGACGAGAGTTTTTCCAGGGACTTGTTGCTCATCACGTTGTTGTTGGAGAGCTGCCGGTAGGTGTTCAGCGCCGCGATGTTGTGGTTGATAATCATTCTTTCATTCCTCCATGAATTTTATTTTTTACCGCTTCCCTGCGGTATCTGTTTTCCGGGTCGGCCGCCCCGGAAATATTGCTTCTCTGATCTATATCGGCATAACGCGTTTATAATTTATGGCATTTTAGCCCCGTTTAAAAAAAAATACGCTTGACAAGCGCATTTTTCAAGTATTTTTCTTGCCGCCGTCCTTTAAAAGGCGCCTCGCTTCCTCCACGCCGGTGACCGCCCGGATGTTTTCCTCCTTCAGCACCCGGTAGATCTCCTCCCGGAATATCTCCAGGTGGGGCGGCGCCTCGATGCCCAAACGCACCGTCTCTCCCGTTACCTCGGTGACAACAATCTTTATGTCCTGGCCGATGATAATCGACTGCCCTTTTTTGCGCGCCAGCACCAGCATTTTCAGCGCGCCCCCGCTGCGCCGGCCCGCTCCAGGGGCAGCGGGGCGCGGTAGGAGTAGCGCCGGTCGCGCAGCACCACCTGCTTGGCCAGCAGGCGTTCCAGGTTGATCACCAGCGGGGCCAGCAGGTTGACCGTGGCGGCGCCCACGCCCCTGCTGGTGTTCACGGTGCACAGGACGGCCGCCTGCTGCGGATCGCTGATATGGAGCCGGCCCGCGGCCTCCTCGTCCAGATCGAACTCGTAGTTTTTGCATACGGCAAAGGGATCGACCAGCAACAGCCCGATTTCCGGCTGGCCGCGGGAGCCCAGGTAATAAAAAGGGGAGCCTTGTTCCAGCGGGCTGAGGATAAATTCGCGGTGGTCCTCCAACCCGGGCAGCCCCCAGGGAAAGGATATGGCCCGCTCAAGGGCAAATCCCCTGTCCCTATTGATTTCTGTGATTGTCCCCATTAAATAACCCTCCTTGACAAAAAGACAGGCCGGCGGCCGCCTTTCTAGGCGTAGCCGTTTAAATGCCCGCCGCCTTTCTTTTCCATTTCCTCCAGCCAGGATTCGGCTTCTTCCAGGGTGAATTCCCGGCTGCTGCCGCTGCGCCGGTCCCGGGCCTTGATCTTGGGCTTCTCTTTCTTGATTAGGGAAAATTCCAGGGGCTGGTTGTACATTTCCGCCGCGCGGCGCATCCGTTCCAGCGCCTTGTTCAGCTCGTAGCGCATCCGCCGCAGGGCCAGGTCCTCGCTTTGCAGCAGTTCTTCGCCGACAGGCGGTTTCAGACGCGCCAGGTCCAGGGAACGCGCCGCTTCCTGGGCGGCGATGGACTGCAGCCCGCCCGCGCCGATTTTCATGGTAATCACCCCAAGGTTTAATTTCGGGGACATTCCCCAGCCGCAAAGCCCGGCCCCAAATAGGGGTGTGTCCCCGTT
>CAYMJG010000136.1:0-1664 GCA_964390855.1 uncultured Eubacteriales bacterium
TCGGTCTTCATCCGGGTAGCCAGCAAGGACTGGTGGGCATCCCGGAAAGTAGTATCGGTAATTAATACAGCTTTTGGTCCTTTTGCCATCTTATTATCCTCCCCTTTTATCGCTAGCCGGACTTTTCTATGATCCCAGCCCAATTACCTTCATCAGGTCGCGCACCGCCTGGATGGAATAGTCCAAGCCCGCTTTCTCTTCCGGTGTGAGATCGATTTCAAGCACCTTTTCAACGCCGTTGCCGCCAATAATTGCCGGTACACCTGTGTAAATATCTTTAGCCCCATACTCGCCATTTAGATACGCTGCCACGGGCAGGATCCTCTTTTTGTCTTTCAGTACAGCTTCAGCCATTTGCACAGCAGATGCTGAAGGAGCGTAGAAGGCGCTGCCGGTCTTCAGCAAGCTAACAATTTCTCCCCCGCCGCCGGCGGTTCTCTTAACGATTTCAGCCAGACGCTCAGCAGGTATCAAATTGGTTACTGGAATACAACCCACATTGGCATGGCTTAATACAGATACCATAGTGTCGCCGTGGCCGCCCAGCACCAATGCGTTAACATCTTCGAATGACGCCCCGAGTTCCATAGCTACAAAGGTGCGGAAACGAGCCGAGTCAAGCACGCCGGCCTGTCCAAATACACGGTTGGCCGGGAAGCCGCTGGCCTTCCAGGCGGTATATGTCATCACATCAAGCGGGTTGGAGACAACAATAATGCATGTGTTGGGTGAGTAGCGGGCCAGGTTTTCAGCAACCATGTTGACGATTTTGTAGTTTGTGTTCAGAAGGTCGTCACGGCTCATACCTGGTTTACGGGCAATGCCGGCTGTAACAATACATACATCTGAATCAGCGGTGTCTTCATAATTATTTGTGCCTTTTACCCAGCAGTCTGTGCCGCACAGCGGGTTGGACTGCATTAAATCCAGGGCTTTACCCTGGGGTACGCCTTCAATAACGTCGAGAAGCACAACGTCGCCTAGTTCTTTGGCTACACACCAGTGGGCTGCCGTGGCGCCAACGTTGCCTGCCCCAACTACTGTGATTTTGTTTCTCTTCATTGCATACCCTCCCTAATTTTAATGAACAATGATTAATTGCCCATATTCCGTTTCCGGTGGAAACCGAACTTTTCGACCTCCACCGGAAATGTTATTACTTAACCGACAACGATCAGCTGGTCGCCGCCATTTACAGCTTGCCCCTTGGTAACCTTGACTTCCTTAACTGTGCCGGCTTTATCGGCCTGCAGTTCGTTTTCCATCTTCATTGCTTCCAGGATCAGGAGGACATCACCAACTTTAACAGCGTCACCTACGTTAACCTTAACTTCGAGAACGGTACCGGGCATTGGGGCACATAGCGTGCCACTTCCTCCACCGCCTGCTGCGGGTTTGGGAGCTGCCGCCGGGGCTGGGGCAGGCGCCGCTGCCGGGGCCGGCGGGGGCGCAGCTACCGGCGCTGCGGGTGGCGCAGCCGGTGCTGCAGCAGGGCTGCCGCCTATTTCTTCTACTTCTACCTCAAATAACTCATCATTAACTTTAATCTTGAATTTTTTCATGCAAAATTCCCTCCTAAATGGTAGGCCTGTTCTCTTTGCCTAAATATCCTACATGAAGTCTCTCATAGTTAAATCCCGGCCCAGCATTAACTCGGCAATGCC
>CAYMJG010000137.1:0-1612 GCA_964390855.1 uncultured Eubacteriales bacterium
TTCTAAATAACAACACTGCTGAGGCTTCATCGTTCCCACTCCACACCTCCTTAAACAATTAATAATTTGTTCAATTAAAAAGATCAATTTTTTCTGATCACCTATAATTTTTTTAAGGCAGTATAATTTTAAGTAAAATATTGGACGTTGCTCCCGCGCCGCTGCCAGTTAGAGTCCCCTCAAGGACTACCTCACATTTGTCATTAAACACCTCTTTGACTTTGGCCAGCGTAAGTCCCCCGTCCGGGTAGAAGGCGCCCAAATAATCGAAGGCTTTAATGGTATTCCACCCGGCCTTTAGTGTCTGTTTGACACTGGGGCCGCTGGAAAAATATATGTTGGCGGGAAACGTCAGGTTTAGTTCGCAGTCCCTGTCGATGTTTATTTTACCCTCGGAAAGCACCGCTTTAGGAGCAAGCGCTGAAAGATCGACCGTTCCATTTGCACCTGAAGTAATTTCCACCACGTAAACCTTGCCACCGACAGTAACCTCGGCCGCTGTCACCTGAGGCGCGGCAGCGACGACGCCGCCCCCACCGCCGCCCCCACCTCCGGGAGGCGCGGGCGCAACGCTTGTTTTACCGGTTCCGTCGGCGGTTATGACGGTATCTCCCACGGTTACACTCACGTTAGGCGCCGGGGTTACGTTGGTGGCCGCGGCTGATATGGCGCATCCATCCGCGTTCACCAGCGCCGTGTCGATTATCCCCTGGCCGGTCACTGTGGCCGCAGCGTTAAGCGTCAGTGTTCCCACATGCGACCCGCCGGGTATTTGTATATTAGTGTTGGCCGCGTTAGCCTCCACTGCGGTGAAATTACCCGTTAGAATTATTGGCGCGCCGGCCGGTACGAGCTGGGAGACAGTAACGGTCTCAAAACCTTCGCCTGTTATGGCCATCTCCACCAGGGTAGCGCCCGACTCAAGTGTTACTATGTTGACAGTAGTGCTGCCCGAGGCTACAACCCGCACCCCCTCATGGGAGACGGTAATACTGGGCAGTGTGCAGTCTACCAGGTTGACGCTGTGCGCGCCGCCGCCCCTGACTGTGGTGTTTCCTCTAACTGTTACCTTTTTCAGGGTCACGTCGCCGTTTCCGATCCCCTCCGCCAGCAGCAGGTCGCCGCTAACCAGGGTGTTCCGCAGTGTTACCCCCGGCGCGCTGATGACTATGTTTCCTTCAATTGTGGCCATTCCGGTCTCAGGCCCGTAGGTCCCCGCCTCATTGTAGGTGGCGGCTATCTTTTTTTCGGCTGTTATGGAGTTGTCCAGGGTCACCACCGCTTCCGCCCGGGTGATGGGTTTGACGGCCTGGAAGGTCTGATCGGGATAGCCTTTCATATACCCTTTGGCTACGACCGCGCCTACCGGCCCTTTGCTCCATTCGGGGATGTCGCCGGCGTCTTTGAACCCGTCCAGAGAACCGGCGCCGGTAATGTCAAGCCCTTTTATGCGGGCGATGATTACCGCCGCTTCCTGGCGGGTGATCTGTCCGTCGGGGTTGAACGTCCCATCGGTGTACCCGCTTATGTAACCGGCCGCCGCCGCTTTGGCGATCTCCCCGTAATGCCAGTCAGCGGCCTTTACGTCGGTGAAGGGTACCGGGGCGCCGGC
>CAYMJG010000138.1:0-1588 GCA_964390855.1 uncultured Eubacteriales bacterium
GTTTTTTGAAAAATAAAACTGACGATGACCCTGAGTACGGCTACAGCGGGTACAGCCAGGACCATACCCGCCAGTCCGTACAATTCCCCGCCCGCCAACAGGCTGACGATTACCGCCAGTGGATGCAGCCCCACTTTGTCCCCGAGTATTTTGGGAGAAATGATACTGCTTTCCAGCTGGTGGATAATCAGAAAGGCAGCGGCAACCTTTATAGCCAGCCATTTGGTTTTCAGCAGGGCCAGGCAGACTGCCGGGACAGCTCCGATAATCGGGCCGAAGTAAGGGATTAACTCTGTAAGTCCGGCAAACAGGCCCAACATCAGGGCAAAGTCAACACCCAGCAGAGCCATTACCAGCGCAGTCATCCCCCCTACTATAGCCGCCACCAGTAGGTAGCCTTTAATAAAACTGCCCAGCACCCTGTCTATATTGCGAAAAAGATTCGTCGTCTCTTCCCGCCAGTTTACCGGTAACAGGGAAAGGGCCCTGGATTTAATTGGTTCTATATCCCTAAGAATATAGAAGGACAAAACCGGGGCAAGCAAAATTTTGAAAATACTGCCAACCGCCCCCACGATTGAAGCGAGGATATTTCTCACCTGCTCCAGCAGGATCCCCTCCAGCCAGTGCAGCCTTTCGTCAAATACCTGCTTCAAACCATCGGACATCCCCAGGCCGGAATAGCGATCCTGAATGGATAAGGTCAGTTCCCTGGCCTGTTGTGTATAGTGCGGAATCATGTCCGCCAGGCTGTTTAATTGAGCAATAATCAGCGGAAAGCCATACATAAGAAAACCGGTTAATACCAGGAACACTGCCAGGTATGCCCAGAGGATCGCGGCTGCACGCGGCGCGCCTCTTTTGCTGATGGCGCCTACAAGCGGGCTAATCATGTAGGACAGCAGGATCGCCAAGGCAAACGAAAAAAACAACCCCCGCAAGAGGTATAGCAAGTAAAGAACAGCTACCGCCAGGGCAGCCCTTATCGCCAGATGTAATATTCTTTTTTCCCGCCACCAGGCCAGCAAACTCACCACCATGAAAAAAGTGAGGATATTCTCCCCACTTTTGTGATCATTTAACCAGGCTTTTATTGATTTGGCAGCAATTAAATTTATAGCAAAAATTCATTTTGCGGGTCCAGGGCAACCAGACTGCCGTCCTCAGCTAATTCAAAAATCTGCACACCTTCTTTATTTATGCGGTATTCCACACAGCAATCCCAACAATAATACTGATCAACACCGACTTTACCGTTTGCTTTTCCGCCGCATACCGGGCATTTCAAGTTGATTCGTCCCCCTAAGGCTTAAAATGATACATTTTACCGGACCTTATCCGGTATTATGTCCACAACATTTATAATTAATGCGAGGTTAAGCCGGATGGATTGGGCGTATGGCACTTCGACCAACTGTTTCAAAATTGAGCCGTTTTGATTGGTAAATAAGGTTCTCTTGTACCCCACCGGGATTGTGCGGCCTAAAAACACACCTTCAACTAAGTCCCAATCATCAAAGGAAATTGTCCCATACAGTGAGACGTCCCTTTGTTTCCAGTGAGACAAAAGGAACGTCCCTTTGTTTCA
>CAYMJG010000139.1:0-1506 GCA_964390855.1 uncultured Eubacteriales bacterium
ATCAGGTGACATATGTTTAAAAAAAACATATTTTACAGAAGTAAGTAAAACAGGGGGCGAATAATTTGATTACAGAACTAACTATCCTGCCAGGTTTTAACAAAGCAGGTGTAAAAGAAGGCTTTTCAGAAATTACATTATCCGCCGGGGAAACTGTGTCAATAGTGGGTCCTACCGGCAGCGGCAAGACCGCTTTTATCACCGACATTGAACTCCTGGCCCAGGAGGATACTTCCACTGGACGCAAGGTGCTGGTCAACGGACTTGTCCCGGATGATGAAACCAGATGTAATCCCTGCCACAAACCGATCGCCATGATCACCCAGAACACGAAATGTTTCGCGGACCTGTCGTCGGAAGAATTCCTTCGCATACACGCACGCGCACGCGGTATAAAGAACAATGGCGTCATTGAAGAAACCATCGAGCTGGCCAATAAATTTACCGGAGAAAAAATCAGGAAAAATTCCCGGGTAACCGTGCTGTCCGGAGGACAGACCCGCTCCCTGCTTGTTGCCGATGCAATTCTAATTGGCGCCTCGCCGGTAATCCTCCTGGACGAGATAGAAAACGCCGGAATTTTCAAACAAGAGGTGGTTAGAATCATCCAAAACACCGGCAAAATAATCGTGTTTGTGACACATGATCCGGTAATAGCTTTGCTCACCAAAAAGAGGATTATTATGCAAAACGGGGCGGTGAAAAAGGTAATTATCCGCAGCGACCTGGAGGTTACAGCAGCCTACAATCTGTTGGAATATGATAAAAAGGTAAGCATTATCAGGGAAAGATTGAGGACTGGCAAAATGATCACCAAAGAATTGGTATCCGCAAGCCTCGCCTAAGAAAAAAACAGGTGGTGTTTTTAAGTGAAACTTTTGGTTATAGCCGGCCCCCCGTCTTCCGGCAAGACTTCTTTGGTGAAACAAATCGTTAAAAAAATGAAAAATGAGATGAAGATTGCCTTCTTTAAAATAGATGTTGTAAAAGCATTTGAGGACGTGGAATTAAATAAGGAATTCGGGATACTGACCCGGAAATTTTGCTCCGGCGACCTCTGCCCCGACCACGCCAGTGTAATGGTCCTTGGCGACGCCGTGGAATGGGCGGCGAAAAACGGAACGGAACTCTTTATTGTGGAAAGCGCCGGCCTTTGCCTGCGTTGCTCCCCCTATTTAAACCAGGGACTGGGTATTATTGTCCTCAGTTCTATTGCCGGCATACACGCGCCGGAAAAGATGGGCTGCATGGTTACCCTGGCTGATGTCGCGGTAGTAACGAAAATCGATCTGGTCAGCCAGGCCGAAAGGGAAGTCCTGGTACAAAAAATAAAGGAAACCCACTCAAATCTAATCCTGATGGAGACCAACGCGCTGCAAGGGACATCCTTGCACCGCCTATATGAAATAATTCGGAATTCCGCTGACATCGACGCCAAAACCCTGGTTTTGAAAGGGAACCCGCCTCTTGGTACCTGTACGATTTGTGTCGGCAAGAAAGAAATCG